>JAFSXN010000066.1 GCA_017444015.1 Lachnospiraceae bacterium
TCCGTCCTTATAGATCCTCGGGATATCAGAGCCGCAGATCCCGCAGCTTCGAACCCGTACCAGAACCTCGTTGTCCGCAGGCACCGGCCTTTCTATTTCCTGAAATAATATCTTTCCTATATCCTCAAGTACCCAAGCCTTCATTTTCCAGGTATTCCTGATGCTTCAAGTTATAGCCTTGCAGTGAACGCACGTATTTTGTGAGTTTGCTATAATTGTCAGCCCCGTTCTATCAGTTTCTTATATCTCTCAAGATCCGGATCCGTAGTAATCTTAAAGTTTCTTTCATCTCCCGGGATCACAGCGATATCCAACCCCGCCTTGATCGCAGGCTCTGAAGCCCCATTGATCGAAAGGATCTTTTTCGGCAAAAGCGCTTCATTCGCGGCCAGATATTTCCCCAGAGCAAACGCTTCCGGTGCCTGACCCGCCACAACCTGCTTCCGGTCAAGCAGGCTCGATATCCTCTTCCCATCCTCCGAAAGATACACCGTATCCTTCATCGGAAGCGCCGGCATCGCCCCGTCTCGCTCCGCACAGGCATCAATGCACCTTTCCAGATCGTCGACCGAAACCAGTGGCCTTGCGGCATCATGGACAATAACGATATCCGTTTCGGTTGTATCCTCATATCCCACAATATCTCTCAGACCGTTGTAAATAGAAAGCTGGCGGTTTTCCCCGGGCTCTGAAAAACCCCGAAAACGTTTAACAAAAGCCTGTCCGATTTGCTTTTCTCCTTCTAAGCGAATGCTCTCCCGCCACCGCTCATTGGCTACGATCTGAATCGCATCAATTTCTTTACAGGATAAAACCGCTTCCAGACAGCGAGTAATAATCATCTTTCCATTTACGGATATATATTGCTTCGGTCTGTCAGAACTGATCCGGCTTCCGGTTCCTCCGGATAAGATCAGCGCAATATTCATAATTGCTTCCCCTTTGATTACAATTGTCTTTTATTGCTCTATAATCCTGACCGTTTTTTCTTTCCTATTCTATTTTTCAGTGTTATACTTATATAAAAGCAACCCACAAAATGTCAGTAACCTATACTTGTTAACGATTTTCGTTGCCGATAAACCAGACTCGCAAACGCGATTTCAGTACATTTGCTTAGTCGTAATCGGCAGCTAATTGCGTTCGCGAGTATAAAAACTGCAATAGAGTACTTTCATATGGTCCGACTGATCGTTTTTGATATTGACGGCGTTTTAACCGACGGAAAAATCTATATTGACCAGACCGGCAGGGAAGTAAAGGCTCTGCGCCTCACCGAGATCGACGCGGTTAATACCCTGCATCGAAAGGGTTTTCTTATTGCCGCCCTGACCGGCGAAGCTACGCCCATCACCGAATACTTTAAGAACCGCTTTCCCTGGGATCGTTTCGTAACCGGCTGTAAGGAAAAGGGCTCCGGATTAGCTTCGATCGCGGATGACCTTTCGGTACCGATCTCCGAGGTCTGCTATATCGGCGACGGCGTCTATGACATCGAAGCCGTCAGGCTCGCGGGGCTTGGTGTATGTCCGGCCAACGCCATTGATGAGGTCAAAGCCGTTGCCGACCTTATTCTCAAAAAAAGCGGCGGCGAGGGCTGTGTCGATGAGCTGCGGATGTACCTTTGTAAAGAATAAACAGCTTTGTTTCCTATATAGGAAGCGAATTAATTTAATTCGTTTACAATAATTATACTGATAATAGGCGCAGGTGTCAATTCAACGGCAACCAGGCAGGAATACATAGATTTCAATTACATACAGTTTGCAGTTGTTTTATACTCGTCGGATCAAATAAATGGAAAACTGGTTAGATCTTGATCCGACGAGTATAACACGATGCGCACGGATTTTGTGAGGAGGATGGCTCCTTCGTCGCCCAAAATCCGGCGCACTCAATTCCAGATATACTCGCGAACGCAATTAATTGCCGTTTTTGATAAAGTAAACGTACTGGAATTGCGTTTGCGAGTCCGGTTGATCGGCAACGAAAATCGTTAACCAGTATAAATCAGGAATTGAGTATAACATATAGAGCATGGAGAAAAAGGCATGAGAGAGCATGTATTTGTCACAGCCGAGATCGGCATCAATCATAACGGAGATATGGAGATCTGCAAGAAACTGATCGACTGGGCCGTCCTGTCTGACTGTGATGCCGTAAAGTTTCAGAAGCGGACCATCGATAAGGTCTATACGAAGGAATATCTCGACAGCTACCGCGAAAGCCCCTGGGGAACGACCCAGCGCGCCCAGAAGGAAGGGCTGGAGTTCGGGAAGGAAGAGTATGACGAAATCGACCGTTATTGCGGGGAAAAGAAGATCGAATGGTATGCTTCCGCCTGGGATACGGGTTCCCAGCTGTTTCTCAGGCAATATGACCTGAAGTACAATAAGGTAGCCAGCGCGATGCTTGTCAATACCGAGCTGCTCGAAATGATCGCGGAGGAAGGAAAGTATACCTTTGTTGCCACAGGTATGAGCTCCTATGAGGAGATCGACAGAGCTGTAGCGATCTTTCGAAAGCATAACTGCCCCTTTGAGCTGCTGCACTGCAACAGCACCTACCCGATGCCCAAGGAGGACGCGAATCTCCGCCTGATCCCGGCTTTAAAAAAGCGCTATGGCTGCAAGGTCGGCTACAGCGGCCACGAAACCGGGCGAATCATCTCAACCTCAGCAGTTGCCCTTGGCGCTACGTCGATCGAGCGGCATATCACCCTTGACAATACCATGTATGGCTCCGATCAGGCAGCGTCCCTGAATGTAAAGGACTTAATGCGTCTGGTTGAGGATATCCGTCTTGTAGAGCAGATCCTGGGGGACGGAGAAAAAGTACTTACGGAAAAAGAATTGGCTACGCGAAAGAAGCTGCGGGGTTATTAACCGTTCAGGAATAAGCCGCCGCTTTTATTAACCTATGTGATATGATACGCTATGCCAGGCGAAGGACAGTATTTTGAAAAACATCGCATTTATCCCCGCACGGGGCGGAAGTAAATCCATACCCTTAAAAAATATTCACGAGATCAATGGAAAGCCTCTGATCTACTGGACCGTAAAAGCTGCCCACGACAGTAAATCCATTGACCATATCTATGTTTCTACCGACAGTGAAAAAATACGGAACACGGTGGAATCTTTTGAATTTGAAGATGTGACAGTCGTTGATCGTTCCCCGGAAAGCGCCTCTGACAGTGCCTCAACAGAGGACGCAATGCTGGAATTTGCCGAAAACTATACTGATTTTGAAAACATCTGCCTTATCCAGGCCACCTCGCCGCTTTTAACCTCAGAGGATATCGACGGAGGTTTTGCATTATTTGAAACAGAAGAAACTGACAGCGTTTTCTCCGGGAACCGGAAGTACCAGTTTATCTGGACGGATGAAAATCCTTCCGCCGGTTCCGCTATCTCTGCTGCTTCAGAGAAATCTTTTGTGATTCCCACCTACGACATAAAAAAACGCCCCAGACGTCAGGACTGGAGCGGCTATATCGTCGAAAACGGCGCTTTTTACATTACAAGCAGGGCGCTTTTGCTTAAATCCTCCTGCCGTTTCTCGGGCAGGATCAAAGCCTATGAAATGCCCGCAAACAGGATCTTTGAGATCGACGAACCCGTGGATTGGGAGATCGCGGGAGAACTTCTAAGGCGTGCTGTATCTCTCTGAACTATGGCAGAGTCCACCGACGGCAGCGTAGATGTTAGCTCTGCCCTACAACTGTTTCGATCTGCTGCAATACGCACGTACCGCCGTCTATGGTCTCCGAGAAGTTCTGCTTCTTCGTGATGTCCCAGACGAGGATGTAGCCGATGCTGATGAAGTCCTCAGTGTCATAAACATCTGCCATCTTCCTCCTGTAAAGCTTCGCCTCCGACTTGAAAAGAGGCTCGTACTTCCTGCAAAGAGTCCAAAGTGCCGTCTCGTCTCCGTCTGTGGCGAGCCCGTAAAGCTCCTCGCTGGTGTAATCGGTATAGACCGGCGCGTGGTACCCTTCTGCGTATGTTCTGCTGTTTACTGCTGTATCCATCATATCCGTATCCCTCCTGTATTCCTGGGTAGCCCCTGTGGCTTTTGATGTGGCTCTGCCTGCTGCCCCTCTAAAGGCTTCAAATCAAGGCTTTTCGATGTGTATATACATCACTCTACGGAGGATTTATTGCAAGGAAAATGTGCGAATTATGGCATCATGATCTGCACAAAGATGATGAACGGGATCGACTATTATCTGGTGGATACGGACAAAGGAAGCATTCCATTCTTATAGGGTAAATTGGAGAAATTTTAGACAGATTACAGAAGAATCGCAGACACTCACAATGCCCTCATTTTCACGTTTTAAGAGCCGTCTGTGCGCTACTCGATATTTTTATCACCTGTACGTTTCAAGCATGCCACAAAGCCTTCTGGTAGGCGTAGAACGTGTTCTGGCAGACACCACAACTAAACGGCAGGCGATTTTCACCGATTATCAACTTTTCCTTGAAATCAGCACCTTTGCGTGGTACTATAGGATAGAA
>JAFSXN010000067.1 GCA_017444015.1 Lachnospiraceae bacterium
GCAGCAGGATACTCTGCATATCGGCAGACTGCCTCTTAAACGACTCTACTCTGTTGTATTCCGCGATCTTTCCATTCAGATAGGACGCCAGCCGCTGTAAGTATTCCTCACTCTCATACCCGCTTAGCTTTATCACCTTTCCGTCGATCACGACCTCTGTACCGTTTCTAGCAGCCATCTCTTTCCCTTCATTTCAAAGAATTAACGACATTCCTGATTCTCAAGTATATAACAACTACTCTTCTCCGTCAAGTAGATAGGGCAGACCAAAATGCGCATATGCGGCCTTTGTGACGACCCTGCCTCGGGGGGTGCGGTTGATAAAACCGTTCTGGATCAGATAGGGCTCGTACACATCCTCGATCGTCCCCGAATCCTCGGAAATCGCGGCGGCAAGCGTATCCAGCCCGACAGGACCTCCCTCGAATTTATTGATCATCGTCAAAAGGAGATTCCTGTCGATATGATCTAACCCCATCTTATCCACATCCATCATATCTAACGCCTGGACCGCAACCTCGTGGCTGATTTTTCCGTCATACCGGATCTGCGCGAAATCCCTCACCCTCTTTAACAGCCGGTTGGCAAGTCTAGGTGTCCCACGACTCCTTCTTGCAAGCTCCATCGCCCCCTCTCTGCTTAACTCTACCTTTAGCTTTTCAGCGGAGTGCAGTAAGATCAATAAGAGCTCCTCGTTGGAATAAAAAACCAGGCGGTGAATGATACCGAAGCGGTCTCTGAGCGGAGCCGTAAGCAGTCCAGCTCTTGTCGTCGCCCCTACCAACGTAAACTTCGGAAGATCCAGCCGGATCGATCGGGCAGAGGCTCCCTTTCCGATCATGATATCAATGGCATAATCCTCCATCGCCGGATACAGAACCTCCTCGACCTGCCGGTTCAGCCGGTGGATCTCGTCCACAAACAGGACATCCCCCTCGGAGAGATTATTTAAGATCGCGGCGATCTCTCCCGGCTTTTCGATGGCCGGCCCCGAGGTGATCTTGATATGGGTCCCCATTTCATTCGCGATAATACCCGCAAGCGTCGTCTTTCCAAGTCCCGGCGGTCCGTAGAACAGCACGTGATCCAGCGGATCCCCTCTCTGCTTTGCCGCCTCAATATAAACCTTCAGATTTTCCTTAATCTTATCCTGTCCAATATACTCTGAAAGTTCCTTGGGCCGAAGAGATCCCTCGATCTTGATATCCTCTTCGGTGACCGTTGTTTCGATCGTTCTCTTTGCCATAACTCCCCCGATTTCCCTCTATTGATTGATGACCTTGAGCGCCTGCTTTAAGATCTCCTCTACGTCCTCCGCATCTGAGGCCCGCACTGCCTTTAATGCCTGCGCCTGCGAATAACCGAGAGCAACAAGAGCCTCCAGCGCCTCGGTCTGCTCGCTCCCGGAAACGCCTCCGGGAGTTTCCCCTTCTCCCTCGCCCGCAAGCTTTGCCTCAAACGCATCCCGAAGAGAGATCTTATCCTTCAGGTCAATGATCAGTCTCTGTGCCGTCTTTTTTCCGATCCCCGGAGCCTTTGCGATTGTCTTCTCATCCGAGGATACAATGGCAAAGCGCAGATCATCCGCGCTCATCGCGGAAAGCAGCGAGAGCCCCGCCTTAGGACCGATCCCCCCGACCTGGATCACCTGTCTGAACAGTTCCAGATCATCCTTGGTCAGAAACCCGAACAAAAGCATAGCATCCTCTCTGACATTTAAATAGGTATAGACCTTGATCTCCTCACCGATCCCGCCGATCAGATCTAATGAACTTTGCGGCATCATAATATTATAACCGATATTATTGGCTTCCAGTACGATCTGCTGTTCATAGATCGCGGCAATCGTTCCCTTGATATACGCAATCATTTCATTTCCTCCGCCTTACGGATCAGATAATCCACCGTTCGCTCTGCTGCCTGTCCCCGGTACTGCCAGGCTTCTTTGCAGACCTGTTTACGGCCCTCCTCTAAAACGCTCTGCCCAAGCAGCCCTAAAATCAGGGGCTGAAGCTCTCCGAAGCCCTCTTTATTAAGTCTTACCCCCAGCTTATCCAGAACCGTAAATTTCCACAGCGGTTCATCGATCCACGCAGCGTCATATATAGCGGGATCAAAGGTCGTATCCGCATAGATCACCGGCTTTTCAAGCGCAAGAGCGAAATCGAATAAGACGCCTGAGAAATCACTGATCAGCACATCCGAACGGTTTAACACCTCAAAATTGTCATTGTCGTAGTTCCATTCGATCCGGTCATTCCCCGCGTATCGCTCCGTCAGGCGTTCAAGCATCGCCTTCTCACTCTCCACGGATTGCGGGTGCGGACGGATCACAATATGAAACTTCGTTTTTAAAAGCGCGTCGATGAATTCAGCGCCGAATTTACTGAGGATCCCGGCCGGGCCCCAGGACGGCGCCACCAGAACCGTGATTATTTTCGTTTCGGATTTCTCCTCTTTCTTCGTTAAGCGATACGCCCTGACCTTCTGATCCAGCGCGTCCATATAGGTACAGCCGGTCATATACAGCTCCTTGGGCTTCAGACCGCGCTTCTCTTCCAGTATCCGGATATACCGCTCCTGAATCGGTCCCGTTAACAGGACAGCATCGTAGAAGTCCAGCCCGAACATCCGATAGGTCGTACCCTCATCCATCATATGATAGATATGCACATACCAGTCGATATCCCGCGAGCGCTTCCACTGATAGACCTCAAGTCCCGGTGTCGTGGCAAGGCAGATACTTGCGCTTGCCAGATTGAGTCTCGCGTATGCCCGGTTCCCGCTTCCGATATAGGTGCATTTCACACAGGAATAATTCTCCGAAAACGCCGGATCATCCTCAGACATCGTCCAGTATTCCGCAGGGATACCAAGCTCCTCGAACCGGTCGCACACCGGCTTGAATACGTTCCAGTACCTCTTGCTGTCGCTGAAGATCAGATATGTGATTTTATCCCCGTTTTTTTCCGCGCTCTGTCCGCCGGAGAGATAAAACTTCAGACGTAACAGGACCTTTCGCAGAAAAAACAGTAATGTCCCCATGGCTCCGATCAGTGCGGCAAAAAGCATACTGCCGGTCCCGGGATCAATATAGAGAAAGATCATCATAGACTCCCGATAAGTTTCGTTGTGTTCTGTTTTGGATCAGACCGTACTGAGATAGCGCATAAAATTCTGTTTGTTTTCCTTTGCCGGTGTCGTCGGCCTCCCCAGATCGCTCCGGGAGCCGATCGCGCATTTTACTTCAAGAAGCGTCAGCCCCCTTCGCTCTCTTGCCCTAAGAAGCTCCGCCTGAAGCTCCTCTTCCCCGGGAACAGAGGCAGCGTATTGATAGCCGCAGCTTTTGGCAAGTCCCACTATATCAAGGCTTCCCGCTGCCGTAGGCATTCCGCCCACCGTTTCGTGGGCGCAGTTATTCAGCACGATATGGACCAGATTGTCCGGCTGTACGGAGCCGATCACAGCTAAGCTCCCCATGTGCATTAACATAGCGCCGTCCCCGTCGATACACCATAACCTCGCCTCCGGCTTTTGCAGGGCGATCCCAAGGGCGATCGAGGAGCTGTGCCCCATGGAGCCGACTGTCAGAAAATCGTACTGATGGCCTTCTCCCCGCCTTTCCCGTATCTCGAAAAGCTCTCTGCTGATCTTTCCTGTGGTAGATACGATGGGATCGGTGCCGGAATGCTCTACGATCTGCTCGATCACCTTTTCCCGAACCAGAGTATAGGCATTGCCGTAAGCAGCCTTATCCTCAAAGGAAAGACTGCCTTTTTTTATGACAAACGCGACGCTGCGATTATTTGAAAGCGTCTCTCTAAGCTCCTTCCAGGCGGATTGAAGCGCTTCCTTATCCGAGTCAGGCGCAACGACACAATAGGGGATCTGCATATCCTCAAGCAGCTTTAAGGTCACCTCCCCCTGATAGATGTGCTGGGGCTCATCATGGATCCCGGGCTCTCCCCGCCATCCGATCACAAATATGACCGGAATATTGTACACTTTTTCATGTAACAGCGAAGCGATAGGGTTGATGGCATTTCCTTCACCGCTGTTCTGCATATAGACCACCGGATATTTTCCCGTAGCCATATGATACCCCGCAGCGATCGCCGTACAGTTTCCCTCGTTGGCAGCGATCAGATGGTGCTTCGGATCCAGACCGTAGCGCGCCATCAGATAATCGCATAGAGCCCTCAGTTGGGAATCCGGTACTCCCGTATAAAAATCAGCATCGATCACATCCACAAAATCTTCTACTTTCATCTGCTTTCCTGCACAACTCCTTATTTTTTATACGAATTTATTTAATTCGTTTACGATAGTTCTTTTTGAATCAGCGCTTCATACTCTTCACAGGTATCTATTTCCGCGATACTGCCCTCCTCTACGGGAAAAATCGTAAGCTTCAGCGATTCAAGATTCCTGTCAACAACTTCGTCCCAGAACAGCTCCTCGTAGCCCGCTTCTTCGTACATTCTTTCGATACAGTCCGAAAGCACCATCGCGTCCGCCTTTGTAAAATAGGACAGACCGATCATATTATACTGATCACTGCCGCCTTTTCCGACACGGGTGATATAACCGTCCTTTCCGACATCAAATACCCAGTCATCGGTATACCCCCCGCGAAGCGTTCCAAAATAGCAGGAGCAATCAGGCTTTTTGCTTAAGATCTCCGGTCGTTTCAGATACAGGTCCGCCTCGCAGATATAGCAGTCTCCGCTTCGTAAGATCTCTCTCGCGTAATAGACCGAGGAAATATTATTGACCCGGGCATAGTCCGGATTATCGATCAGAGTAAGTCCCTCATAACGCTTACGTAAGATCTGAAACTGCTCTCCCAGATAGCCAGTGACCACATAGAGCTTTTCTACGCCAGCGGATACCAGACCATCTAACACTGTTTCGATCAGGCTTCGGGTCCCGACCCTAAGTAACGGCTTGGGAGTATTCTCCGTAAGCGGTCTGAGCCTGGTCCCCATTCCCGCAGCCATCAGGATCGCGTTTCTGACCGGTTCCTTCTTTTCCAAATTGGCCTCCCCATAAATATTTATTCCCATAAGCGATAAGCCAGAATGAAAACTAATCTGTCCATCGGGCAAACAAAACGCCTGAATCAGCGCTTCCCTAATATTTTACAGGAATTGCGACCCCCAGATTTTTACAGCCCTCCGTAAATACCGCAAAGAAATCCTCGATATCCTGCTCGTCGATCGCGCCGAGCGCACAGAGCCTGAAAGTATTTACACTGTCGATCTTTCCGGGATAGATCGTAAAGCCCCTCTCATAACAGTAATCATGCACCTTTTCAAAATCCCAGGCCGGATCGTTCGGATACCGGACAGCCACTACAAGTCCCGACTGCCATTCTCTTCGGATCACATCCTGAAAGCCCAGCCGGTCGAGTCCTCTGTGGATCGCCGAAAAGACCCTCTGATGTCTTTCCCACTTAGCCTGCTCTCCCTCCGCAAAGTATTCGGAAAGCGCCTGCCTTGCTGCATAGACCGTCTGGACCGGCGGCGTAAAATGCATTTCCCCGGTCTTTTCAAAAAACGAATATTGCAGATACAGGTTACAGTAGTAGGAACGTTTGGGATACTCTGCCGATTTCTCGATCAGCTCCCGTTTTCCTATGATAAAGGACAGTCCGGCCATCCCCTGGATCCCCTTCTGGGCGGAAGCCATACAGAAATCTATATTGTCCCTCTGTATATCGATCGGAATCATCGCCAGGGAAGAGGTCGTATCTACCACAAATAGCGCTTCGTGGCGATGAACGATCTCACCGATCTCGCGAATGGGATTCAACAGCCCGGTCCCGGTTTCATGATGTGTTGTATACACAAGCGCTATGTCCGGATCCCTTGAAAGCACTTCTTCTATCTCAGAAAGATCCGGGCGCTCGTCCACCGGATATTTTAACTCTGAAAAGTTCAGCCCATAGTAGCGGCAAACCTCCACCGCTCTGGCACTGTAGGCGCCGTTATTGATCACAAGGACCCTTTTGTTCTCAGGCAGCAGGGAGTTTAAGCAGATATCGATATTGATCGTTCCCGAGCCGCAGAAAAGCACCGAGGTATAAACCGCGGGGTCCGCATGCACCGTTTTCAGAATATCCTTTCGAAAATCCCTCATGATCTGCCCGAATTCCCTCTCTCTCGGGCAGATATCCGGAACAAGCTGCGCCAGCTTGACCGTATCCGTCGTCGTTGCCGGTCCCGGGTTTAACAATACATTCCGTTTTATATCCATTGTTTTTGCCTCCTATAGCTCATCGATCAGCGAAATGATATCCTTGATCGGCATCAGCCGCTCATCGGCTTCCTTCGCCCGGTGGTTTTTCAGAATATCCTTGGCCGTCTGCTCCATGGCAGGAAAAGCGCTTCTTGTCAGCTGATTGGCATAGATCACGACATTTACCCCGTGGCTCGCAAGCTCCTCCTCAGTGATCGAATCAAACGACGTAGGGACGACGACGATCGGGGTATGCGTATCGGTTTTCCGAAATGCGTCGCAGAAGGAAAGGATCTCGTCCGGCGTTTTTTTCCGACTGTGGATCATAATTCCGTCCGCTCCAGCCTCTACATACGCCCTTGCCCGTTTCAGAGCGTCCTCTTTTCCTTTCTCAAGGATCAGGCTTTCCACTCTCGCGATGATCATAAAGTCGTCCGTCAGCTGCGCTTTCTTCCCAGCTTTGAGCTTTGCGCAGAAATGTTTGATATCATCCTGCGTCTGCTCGACCTCCGTCCCGAACAGGGAATTCTTCTTCAGACCGATCTTATCCTCAATGATCACGGCGGAAACGCCCATCCGCTCCAGAGATCTGACATTATACACAAAATGCTCCGCAAGTCCCCCGGTATCCCCGTCAAAGATGATCGGCTTCGTTGTCACCTCCATGACATCGTTGACCGTCCGAAACCGGGAGGTCATATCCACCAGCTCGATATCCGGCTTCCCTTTCGCTACGGAATCACAGAGAGAGCTGATCCACATGGCATCAAACTGATCCAGCTGGTCTTTGTTGGCGACGATCGTCTTCTCCGCGATCAATCCGGTCAGGCCGTTATGCACCTCGATAGCCTTAGCCAAACCCCGTATGGAAATGATCTGTTTTAACCGCTTTCTCCGGTACTCCGGCATCGACAGCTTTTCCCGGATCTGATTGTCAATATGCCTTACCGTCTCATTATCGGTATAGGGCACGTCCACCACCTGACCGCCGTAAGCAGACAGAAGTCCCTCCACGTTGTCCCGAATCGCCTTCATCGGGCCCTCTTTCCAGTTATCCCCGTGGATCACATAATCCGGCCGCAGCTCCTCTATAATACTGTCATACATCACACTGTCCTGAACGACGACCCGATCAACCAGCTCGATCTCTTCAACGATACGCATCCGTTCCTCAAAGGACACCGTCGGAAAACGATTGAAACGAATCATCGCCTGATCGCTCAATATTCCCACGACAACGGAGCCCAACTCCTTTGCTCGACGCAGGATATTCAGATGCCCCTCATGGATCACATCCGTACAGAAGCAGGTATATACTGTTTTCATAAAATTATCCTTTCCCATAAACATGTTACGGTTGTATGCTGTACTCATAAGGTGTCCAGCAGTCGTTGTCAAAAATATTATCGTGAACCGCAAACCATACCCCGTCCGAAGTATCAAAAACCTTGCCCTCGATATCCGGGTTGAAAACCTCAGATGAGGTCACCAGCTGATCATGCGCGGTTTTCTCACTGCTGTCAAGGAGCTTTCCCGTAAAGGGATTTAACGGCTCTTTAATGATTCCCTCCGTAGCTAAGGCCGGCACATCCGCATTCACCATAAATTCATCCGAAACCGTAAACTCCGTGCTGTTAAAATCTTTGACCAAAAGCAGCGGGTTCAGGTTCATAATGTCTCCCGCAGTCTCAAGTATCATATCGTCAAACTGGCCTGTGGCCTTTCCGTGGTCTGCGACAAGAATGATCCGGGTATTATCATACACACCGCATTCCCTGAGATAATCAAACCATTTCCCAAGCTGGATATAGGCCGCCATGCTCGCGTGATAATGCGTGATCTGCCACTCATTGTCCATATGCATCACTCTTCCGTTCAGCACATAGGACTCATCGGTGTATTCCGGCATCGTCGCGTTTTCATCCGGCGTATAATCCGGCAAAGACAGCACGGTCGGTTCATGTGCCGTATCATTGTCCATGATCAGAAAGGTATTCTCTCCCCCCTCCTCGATCTGTGTCATATACGGCAGATGTGTAAGGATATTGTACGCCGCCGAAAAATTGGACAGCTCTACCGTTTTCACGGGTGCCGTATAGTAATAGCCATCGTCATAGATCAGGTTCTGCAAGGCGATGGGTGCGGTTTTAAACAGACTGTAGCCCCAGAAATGATCATTCTTTTTGGAATCCGTTTCCTCAACAAACATATTCCCCTTTGCCGCGTAGGCCTTGACCCCCGGATACTGATCAAAGATAGAAATATCGGAAAACCAGTCATAGCCGGCAAAGGGAGGATCAATCACCGTCACCTCATACCCGTTCTCATCAAAAAGCAGGGGCAGGACCGCAAGCGCTTCGTCATGCTTATCCACCAGCATTTCATCCGATCTTTGATTGATGGCATCGATCGAGTACTCATAGCCTCCGTAGAGCGCCGGAGCCGCGATAATGGTAGACTGGCCGTAGGACAGCGAATTCGGATAGTAGGTAAAGCCTGCAAACTGCTCCTTTATCTCCGGCTTTTCGTTAAAAATAAACGGAAGAAACGCGCTGTTTGCCCGATCCAGCATAAAAACGATCACGTTTTTTCCGGTTTTGCTCAGATGTATGATCCGATCCTCTCCGCTCCCAAGCTCCTCCATCGAAATATTCCGATCCCGGATCGCGCGGTTGACGGAACTGATATTGATCCCTGAGAGCACAAGCACACCAAACAGCAAAATTACATAGCCATATTGTACAAAAATATTTTTTTTACAAAACACAAGCCACAGTACAACAAACAGCAGAACCACAAGCGCCGTATTGACCAGTCTTTCCGATATGGAATACACCGGAGGCAGATCAAACTTCAGATCCGAGGACAAGATCCCGAGATTTCTGCCAAAAAACATATAATCCACTACGGCTACGACGGAAAGACACCACATTCCGGCTAAGATCCACGCTTTGGCCTCAGGCTTCGCCATATAATAGATCAGAAAGAGCCATACCAGAAAAAAGCCGGCATAAACGAAAAACGTATTAACAACATAATGCAGCGGATTGACAAAGTTATTCAGATTACAGAATTCAAACGGAGACGAGCTGATCACAGAGGAAGGGATCAGGACACCAAGCAGAACCGTCAGAAAACAGGCGCCGAGAACATAGATCCTCGTCGCATCCGCGGTCTCCGGCAGAGAAAGCTTTTCGGAACGTTTGTTGAAAAAACCTGCCTTTTCCAATAGAGGTTTACATAACGCCATCCCCAGAACAAATGCTATGACGATAAGAAACAGCACCTCACGTCTGGCCTCAAACTTTCCAAACCGAAGCGGCAGCGCCAGAAGCAGGATCCAAAGCAGTGCCAAAAGGACATTCTTTACCGGACCCTCCTTTAAAAATCTCTGAAAGATATTTTTTACCAGAGAGAACACATTGTTCATGGTCCAGTAAAGCACAAGACCGGAGGGACTTTTATATAACAGCGCCAAAAACACAAGCGCAAGGACTGACATCTGGATAAAATCTCTGCGGAAGGAGCTTCTCCCGTAAAGATAAATCACGGCGGAGATCAGATTGATCACCGTCATTAAAACAGGCAGCAGATTGAGCGTAGCCGTCCCAAGGCGCAGAAACTTGTCCTGTTCCCCCAGATCCGTGATGAACAGGAAAGCGCTTTCCTGAAGAATTCGAGATTTCGATAAGAAGCTGTACGCCGCTATGAAAAAAGGGATCTGAAGCAGAAGAGAGATCGTGCTTCTCAGCGCGTAGACCGGCTTATAATCATTCTCCGTGTAATATGCGGATAGCATCATAAAGCGCTCATCGCCCTTGAATGCTTTCTTGATATGACTGACCCAATAGGCCATCTGATCCTGCTTCTTGCGCTCCTTCTCCTGCAGAGCATCGGCGCGGTTGTAAAGCGGCAGGATCATAAAGTTTACGATCAGACTGACCGCTATGATCGCGGCGCCCGGACTTTCAAAGACCCGGTAGCCCCACACAAAGACCATCTGAATAAGCAGCACGATCGGCTCTATGATCAGATTATATAACGCTGTTACCATTTGTTGTTTTTCCCCTCGGCGGCTTCTTTAAGCCGATATTTCCCCTGTCTATATGAGTCGAAGCCTGTTCAATATGAGCTTTGCCGCAAAGCCGGTAAGCAGTCCGCAGATCAGTCCTGAAATCAGAAGTACCGGAGCATAGTAAACGAGTCCCGGCTGCTTTACGATCAGGACAGCGGCGGCTAACTGCCCGACATTATGGGTAACACCCCCGAAAACGCTGATGCCGATCAGGCTGAAGCGCTTGCTTTGATCCGCCGCCCACATTGCCGCAAAGGCCGGAAGTCCTCCGGATAAGCTGAATATGATCCCAAACAGATTTCCAAACAGAAGCCCTGATAGAAGGATCCTGAGGATCAGAACGATAAACGCCTCTTTATTTCCAAACAGCCGCATTGTGATCAGCGTTACGATGTTTGACAGCCCGAGCTTGACTCCCGGGATCCCGCTAAGCGGCGGAAGCAGGGACTCGATATAGCCGATGATCAGAGCGGCGGCAAGCAGCAAGCCAAGATAAGAGATCCTCTTACCGTTCATGTTCATAGTATCTCCACCACGATCCTTGCGGGCATACAGACGATCATCTCACCGCTTGTCCTGATCCTCCCCTGATGCACACACAGCTTGTCGGGACAGGTCGCGTCCGTAACATAGACCTCTCCCCCCTCGATGTGTACCATAAGGGAGTTTCCTCCCCTGCCCTCGATCCGAACGTTTACATCCTTTGACAGCGGAAGAACCTCCTTCTCCTCTCCGTCGACTGACACGGAAACCTGTAAGGAGTCTGCCGTCCCGCTTTTTTGTCCCCGAACCACTCTGACACCGAAAAAAAGCAGCACAGAAGCAGCAAGAACAGCAAGAACCAGGATCCGATCGCTATGCTTCATGGATCATCCCTGGCTGTTAATATAATTTACGAGGCCCTCGTTCTGTATGATCTTCTGCATAAACTCCGGAAAGGCCTGTCCTTTATACTCATGCCCCTTGGTCCGGTTATAGATCATGCCGGAATCAAAATCCACCTCGATCTCATCGCCTGCGTCGATATCCTCGGAGGCTTCTTTACATTCGATGATCGGAAGACCGATATTGATCGCGTTCCGATAAAAGATTCTAGCAAAGGTTTCTGCGATCACACAGCTGACCCCGCAGGTCTTGATGACAAGGGGCGCATGCTCCCGGGAAGAGCCGCAGCCGAAATTCTTGCCGCCGATGATCAGATCCCCGGCGCTTACCTTATGCACAAAATCCTTATCAATATCCTCCATACAATGCTCTGACAGCTCCTTCGCGTCCTGGATCGCCAGATACCTTGCCGGTATGATCACATCCGTATCAATATTATCGCCGTATTTAAAAGCGTGTCCTTTTGCGTTCATTGTCTTCCCTTCCTCTGTCAATATATGAATCGAAAACCTGTTTCATTGCTCAGGAGCCGTGATATATCCCGTAACAGCGCTTGCCGCGGCTACCGCGGGGCTTGCAAGATACACCTCGCTTTCCACATCTCCCATCCTGCCGACAAAATTCCGGTTTGTTGTTGAAATGCACCGCTCACCCCTGGCAAGAATCCCCATATAGCCCCCCAGACACGGCCCGCAGGTCGGCGTCGAAACGATGGCTCCCGCCTCGATAAAGGTCTGTAACAACCCCTCCTTCAAGGCTTCAAGATAGATCTGCTGCGTCGCAGGGATAACAATGCACCTGACGCCCTTTGCCACCTTTTTCCCGGCAAGGAGCTTCGCAGCGATCCGAAGGTCCTCGAGCCTTCCGTTGGTACAGGATCCGATCACAGCCTGATCGATCTTTACAGGCTCTTTGATCTCATCTATTGTCTTAGTATTCTCAGGCAAATGCGGGAAAGCTACGGTGGGCTTCAGCTTTGACAGATCTATGGTATATTCCTCATCATAGACAGCGTCCTCATCCGCCGTATAGACTTCGTATTCCCTTGCGGAATGCTCCTTCAGGTACTGCTTCGCCTTCTCGTCCACCGGAAAAATTCCGTTCTTTCCGCCGGCTTCAATGGCCATATTCGCGATCGTAAAGCGGTCATCCATGGAAAGGAAGCTGATCCCGTCTCCCGTAAACTCCATGGACTTGTACAATGCACCATCGACTCCAATCATCCCGATGATGTGCAGGATAATGTCCTTTCCCGAAATCCACTTTGCAGGCTTTCCGGTGAGCACAAACCGGAGCGCGGAGGGAACCTTGAACCACGCCTTCCCCGTCGCCATAGCCGCGGCCATATCCGTACTTCCGACACCGGTAGAAAAAGCCCCGAGAGCGCCGTAGGTACAGGTATGGGAATCCGCGCCGATCACGGCATCGCCCGCGACGACCAGCCCCTTTTCCGGAAGCAGCGCATGCTCGATCCCCATCTCGCCGACATCATAGTAATGGGTGATATCGTGCTTTGTGGCAAATTCACGCACACATTTACAGTTCTCCGCCGATTTGATATCCTTGTTCGGAATGAAATGGTCCATAACCAGAGCGATCTTTTCTCTGTCAAAGACCTCTTCCTTCTTTATTTTTTCAAGCTCCCGGATCGCGACGGGAGAGGTGATATCGTTCCCCAGCACCAGATCAAGCTCCGCCTCGATCAGCTGTCCCGCCTCGACATAGGGCAGACCGGCGTGCTTTGCCAGGATCTTCTGTGTCATTGTCATCGGGTGATTCATTCCCTGTCCTCCCATTAACCTTTATGAAACATATTATGTAAACCAATCATTCTGTCTGTTCTCCGATATAGTAGAATCCGTGGCACTCAGAAAGCAGGACCCTTACAATCGTTCCGATAAGCTCCGGACCGCCTCTGAAATGCACGACCAGATTGGAGGATAAACGCCCGGAAACATAGTCCGGGTCGTGATCGCTGACCTCCTCGACTAATACCTCCTCGATGGTCCCTGTCCGTAACGCCGCCCGTTTTTTCGAGCATTCCTGAACAGCGGCAAGCACGGGCTCAAAGTTCTTCCTGCTCTCCTCAGCCGGTACCTGATCCTCCATCACAGCCGCGGGCGTTCCCGCCCGTTTGGAATAGATAAAGGTAAAAGCCCCGTCGTACTCAACCCTTCGGATCACATCTAAAGTGTCCTCATTATCCTCCTTTGTCTCTCCCGGAAAGCCGACGATGATATCCGTCGTAATGGCGATATCAGGGATTTCTCTTCGTATCTTTTCCGCAAGCGCCAGATAACCTTCCTTTGTATATTGCCGATTCATCCGCTTTAGGATTCTTGTACTCCCGGACTGCAGGGGAAGGTGGATATGCCGGCAGATCTTTTCCGACTCCTTCATAACCTTGATCAGTTCATCCGAAAGGTCCTTTGGATGCGAGGTCATAAACCGGATCCGCTTGATTCCCTCTACTTTCTCAACCTCCTTCAAAAGCCCCGCGAAGGTGATCTCCTCGTTAAGTCCCTTGCCGTAGGAATTGACGTTCTGTCCAAGGAGCATGACCTCCACAACGCCATCCTCCGCAAGCCTCTCGATCTCGCGAAGAATCTCCTTCGGCTCTCTGCTGCGCTCTCTGCCCCGGACGTAGGGTACGATACAGTAGGAGCAGAAATTATTGCAGCCAAACATGATATTGACGCCGGATTTAAACGGATACTTCCGAACACTTGGAATATCTTCCACGATCTCGTCGCTTTTCTCTACGATATCGACGATATTATCTCCAAACTGCGCCTGTAAACAGTATAGCTCCGCCAGCTTATAGATATTATGGGTCCCGAAAATGATATTTACATAGGGATAGCTTTCCCGTATCTTTTTGACAGCGCTCTTTTCCTGCATCAGACAGCCGCAGAGAGCAATGATCCGATGCGGATTTTTATATTTTTCACCCTTTAGATGGCCGAGCCTTCCGTATAGCCGTTGATCCGCGTTATCCCGTACCGTACAGGTATTAAAGATCACAAAATCCGCGGCTTCCTCGCTCTCCTCATAGGTATACCCGATCTCTTCAAGGATCCCCGCTAATTTCTCCGAATCCCTCGCGTTCATCTGACAGCCGAAGGTCGTAACATGGTAGGTCGGCGTCCGTCCAATCTTTTTCCTAAGCTCCGAAAAGGGGCCCCTGGCAAGCTCCATAAAATAATACTGACGCTCCGGTTCTGACGCGGGAATCTCCGGGGCCTTCAGGAGCTTTTTTTCCGCCCCCTGTCCCTCTTTTTCAATAATGTTCTCGTCTGTAACTATCATATCCATCCGCCGGTCATTCTCCGATGCGGGAATCTCATCATAGACCTGCTCCTTATACGCCAGGCCGATGGAAAAGGTATCCCTGGCTGCCAGGAATCTGTCGTAATATCCCTTTCCGTAGCCCATACGGTTACGGCTTTGATCAAAGGCCACCCCTGGAACGACCACAACATCGAGCCTCTGCCCTTCGGATAGTCTCTCACAGCGCGCGGGATCCGGCTCCAGGATTCCCTTATACCCCTCTCTGACATCCTCCAAAGACTCAATCCGGTAAAACGCAAGGGTCGGCGGCGTTTCGGATACACATTCCGGTAGATAGACCTGTTTTCCTTCCGAAAGCGCCTGCTCGATCAGCGCCCTTGTCCCGGCCTCGCTTCGATAAGAACAGTATAGCCCGACCGTCCCCGCAGTCTTATACCGGTAAACCTCGGATAGCTTCCGGAATAACCGGTCATCCTTTCGCGCTCTCTCAGCATCCCCGATCCCATCGCGGACCGCTAACGCCTTTTTCCGAAACTGTTTTTTTCGATCCGCAATGTTTTTATCGACGGCCAAACCCCCGGAATTCTTCGTGTTCCCCTCGCTTTCTTCTTCTGCGAACAATTTATTGTCCCGTTTATTACTCATTTTATATTCTGATGATTCTCTTATACTTCGTCAGGATCAGACGAATGCGGCTGCCTATTTCTTCTTTTTGATCTTTCTGATTTTAGTAAGCGACCCATCCGGCTCCACGATGCGGATATTCTTTAACTCCGCGCTCAGGTTGTTACGGATCGAAGCGACATAGTCCTGTCGGAGCTGCTTCTGCTCCTCTTTTTCCTCCTCGGTCAGTCCCTCACCCTGAGATTTATGATACAGCTCATTGATACGTTTGATCTTTTCGTCAATGGTCATTCGTTTTCCCTACGGTTCTATGATCTCATACAGAGCGTCGCACAGCGTCGGAACATTCGAAAGAAGCTCTAATCTCTCCTTTCCCCCCGAAAAAACCTGCTCCATTCCCTCGGCCTTATAGGCGGTAATAACGGTAGCAGTATCTACCTTGCCCGCCCAGTATTTGATCAGGACCCTGGCCCAGTAATTTCTTCTGACCTTCCGATCCTCTGTACCCTCTAAATCCGCTTCTGAAACAGCGGTTCCCGAGGGCTGTCCGGTCAGATAGTCAAACGCCGTTTTATTCCCATCCGTATCGATCCCGATGAGCTTACTGCCCACCGCATAGCAGAAACGATAGGCCTTTCCGTTATAGTTATAATCCACAGGGACCGTGATTTTTATTGATTTTTCCATTTGATGCTGCCTTTCTTGTTCGTCTTGTTCGGTAACAATTCAGAACCAGGGCTCAGAAACCCTTTGGGTTTCCTCGCTGTTGGCTTCTCGCCAAATGGATTTAATCGATAATAACTTTATGAAAGCTAGCTTTCAAAAGTTATTATCAATTAAATCCGCCTGGTTCTGAATAGTTACATATTATCAATGTATTCCGCGATTGAAAATTCCGGGTTCTTCTCAGAAACAAAAAGCGTTCCGTACCGCTTTCCTTCCATAATCTTATGGATCACGCTGACATCCTTACCGTTTGCGATCACCATATCGCAGCCGGCGTTTACCGCTACCGTCGCCGCATGGAGCTTCGCGCTCATACCCCCGGTCCCGAGAGAGCTTCCGGTGCTTTCCTTTCCCATTGCCATAACATCCTTCAGATTTTCTACAACACCGATAAATTTCGCGTTTTTATTGGCTCTGGGATCATCTGTATACAATCCGTCAATATCGGAAAGCAGGATCAGGGCATCAGCGCCTACCAGATACGCCACAACAGCGGAAAGGAAATCGTTGTCGCCGATGGTATCCTCCACCTCATGGATCGCTACCGTATCATTTTCGTTCACAACGGGAATGACTCCCAGCTTTAATAGCTCCGTAAAGGTATTATGCGCGTTCCTGCGGTTCACGTCGTCAACGATGGTATGCTTGGTCATCAGGATCTGCGCGGTTACATGATTATACTCCGCAAACAGCTTTTGATATACCATCATAAGCCTCGCCTGTCCTATCGCCGCAAGCGCCTGTTTCAACGGGATCTCGTCATCCGTCGGCTTCTGGTTCATCGTCTTTTTCCCAACCGCGATGGCCCCGGAGGACACCAGGATGACATCCTTCCCCTGATTCCTCAGCTCACAGAGCTCCCGGACCAGCCGTTCCATCTTCGTCAGATTCAGTTCTCCGGTTGAGAGATGATGAAGGGAGGAGGAACCGATCTTTACTACGATCCGCTTTTTCTCCTTCAGCCTTTCCCGTATTCCCGCCTCAGCCTCTTTATCAGTTTCTGTCCGGTTCCCTTTTTTATCTTCTTCGCCCATTTTTCCTTACCCGAAAGTAACTGTTCAGCCTCTCTTTGTTTCTAAACAGTTATACTGACCCGTTGCTTTCTTCTCAATCAAAGGCTGCGCACCCGTCATATCAGTTTAACTTTGAATAGAACGAGCCGCACCGCTAAAACAACTAAATTTTATTTTATCATAAATCACTCAATTCTTGTATCACTTTTTCAGCAACCCGTATCCCGTCTACCGCGGCGCTCATGATCCCTCCGGCATAGCCTGCCCCCTCCCCGCAGGGATACAGACCGGACAGATTGCTCATAAGACGTTCCGGATCTCTGAGGATCCTGACCGGAGAAGAGGTTCTCGACTCAATCCCCGCTAATACCGCTTCTTCTCCCGCAAACCCGGGTATGATACGGTCAAAGCACTCCATCGCCTCGCAAATCGCCTCATTCATATCCGGCGCCAGGAGTTCGGATAAATCCGTGTTCCCAAACTGTCCCTTAATTTGTACATATTCCCCAGATGAGACAAATTGATCCTCTGTAGCCGGCTTTTCTCCCGAAAGAACCTCTGCCCGAAACTCCGCATAGCGTTCGATCGGCACCTTCCCTTCCGCAAGCCGGTAGGCTCTTTCCTCTAGCCTTCTCTGAAATTCCAGTCCTGACAGCGGGGACTCTGAACCGAAATCCTCCTTTGTCACTGCCGCTACGACCGCGGAATTGGCCGTTCCCGAATCCCTTGCCTGATCGCTCATTCCGTTTACCGCAAGCCTTCCCTTTTCAGAGGAAGCATTTACAACATAGCCGCCCGGACACATGCAGAAGGAATAGACCCTCCTGCCGTTTTCCGCGGTATGGGTCAGCTTGTAATCCGCGGCGGGCAAGCCTTTGTCCAGATTTTCCGCTCCGTACTGCGCTCTATCGATCAGCTTCTGCGGGTGCATGACACGAAACCCCACCGCGAAATCCTTCTGCTCCATCGGGATCCTCTTGTCATACAGAATTTGAAAGGTATCTCTGGCGGAATGGCCGATGGCAAGGACAACGTGCTTTGCCTCGATAAATTCGACCTTACTTTTCTCTTTTACTGGGACTGTATTTCGCCTGATATCTGATTCAGGAGCTTCAAATTGACTGGCCCCTTCTATTGGAACGGTATTTTGCGCAATATCCGGCCCAGGAGCTTCAAGCCGCTCAGGTTCCTCGTCTCGATACACAACCTGTACACCGCGTACTGCCCCATCTTCTACTACAAGATCCGTCACTTTCGCGCCGAAGCGAAACTCACAGCCTTGCTTCTCCATAAATTCCCGCATATTCGGAATGATCCTTTTCAGCTCATCCGTCCCCAGGTGCGGCTTTGCCTCATAGACGATCTCTTCCTTTGCCCCGAACTCCGTAAAGGTCTTCAGTACAAAGGGAATCCGGCCCGCTTTGTCCCTGATCGAGGAATTCAGCTTACCATCCGAAAAGGTCCCTGCGCCTCCCTCTCCAAACTGAACATTGCACTCCGGATCAAGCCTTCCGGTCTTCCAGAACTCTTCGACCCGTTTGGTCCGTTTGGAAACGGAAAGTCCCCGTTCAAGGACCAGCGGAGGAACGCCTGCAAGCGTCAGAATATAGGCACAGAAAAGCCCGGCCGGCCCGTCGCCGACGATAATGATTCTCGGACTCTTACCAGCTCTAAGCCGTGGTCTGCTTTCCGTATCTTCTTTCCCGAACTCTGTTACGATCCCCGACTCCGGTCCTGAATGATCATTCTTTTGAAGCTGCGGGACCTGATAGGGCTCTTCTTTTTTGTCGAGAAAAGCCAGTCGTTTATTCCTGTTTTTCTGTCGTAATTTCTTTTCAAGTCCCCCGGGCAGCTTTACCAAAATCCGATAGGAGTAAAACAGGTCCGGCTTCTTCCTGCAATCTAAGGACCTTCGTTCTATTTCATAGGAAATACGGACACCTTCCACGCCGAGCCCAAGCTCCCCTGAAAGCGCAGCCTCCAGGTCCTCTTTGGTATGCGTAACCGGTAGTTTTAACTCATTAATACGAAACATAATTATTATTACAGCCTGCTTTCAGATAGCTGTCAGGTATAACCAATGCTATCAAGATATTACTCCGCCTCTTCCTCCGGCTCTTTCGGAATTCGTCCGTAAAGCTCAGACAGCTCTCTTATGCTTCGTTCCAGGTCGCTCGAAAGGAAATTCGGACGAAGCCTCCACTGCCAGTTGCCCTCAGAGGTACCGGGCGAATTGATCCTTGCCTCCTTCCCCTTGCAGAGGTAGTCCTGTAACGGCACAATACAGAGATCCGCGACAGAGCGATAAGCTTCCCGGATAAAATCCCAGACAAATTTGCCGTAATCGGTATTGATGGAATTGATATAACGGCGGACAAAATCCCTCTCTCCGTCGTTGATCTCCTCAATCCAGGCACGTGACGGTGTATTGTCGTGCGTTCCGGTATAGACGACACAATTATTGATATGCCTGTGGTTTACATAATAACTATCCCAGCTCGTAAAGCCGTACTGTAAAACCTTCATCCCTGGGAAGCCTGAGTCCGCTAGCAGCTTTTCGTTTTCAGGCGTATTGGTCCCCAGATCCTCTGCAATGATCTTAAGCTCCCCGATCTCCTTTTTCAGAGCGTTAAAGAGATCCATTCCCGGTCCCTTTCGGCTTTCTCCGTGCTCAGCGGTCGTATCCTTATAAGGTACGGCATAATAGTCGCAGAAGCCGTGGAAATGGTCTATCCGGATCACATCATAAAACTCATAGTTACGCTCCATCCGCTTGACCCACCACTGATAGCCGTTCTTTTTCAGGGCATCCCAGTCATAGATCGGATTCCCCCAAAGCTGGCCGGTTCTCGAAAAGGCATCGGGAGGACAACCGGCGACAACAGTGGGCGTCAGATCTTTTTCCATCTGAAAGACCTCCGGATGCGACCAGACATCCGCAGAATCCAGAGAAACATAGAAGGGCAGGTCGCCGATGATCTTTACGTTTTTCTTCCTTGCATACTCCTTAAGCTTCTTCCACTGACGGTCGAATTCAAACTGCTCGAAGCACACAAAGGCGATCTCCTCCGACAGTTCTTGCTTCTCTCCCTCGATTGCCTGCTTGTCCCTTGTTTTTAACTCATCCTCCCAATCTAAGAATGAGGCGCCGCCCTTTTTAAGCTTGATTGCTGAAAACAGAGCAAAATCCTCGATCCACCAGCTTTCCTTTTTCAGATATTCTTCATATTCCGCGGCTGTTTTTTCATCTTTCAGTTTTTCCTGAAACCTGACAAACGCCTTACGAAACAGAGCCCCTCGGTTTTCGTAGAGAGCTCCGTAATCCACCCGCTCCTCATCGCTTCCGAAGTAAGCGCCGTTTGCCTCGTCCCAGGTCAGAAGCCCTTCCTCGATCAGCGTCTCAATGGAAATAAAGTAAGGATTGCCTGCGAAGGCCGAAATCGGCTGATAAGGCGAATTCCCGTAACCGGTAGGCCCTACCGGAAGGATTTGCCAGAAGCCCTGCCCGCTGTTATACAGAAAATCCACAAACGCATAGGCCTCCTTTGAAAAACTCCCAATGCCGAATTTAGACGGCAGGGAAAAGATTGGAAATAAGATTCCGCTTTCTCTCATAGTACTGTCTCCCCTCTGTTTATTTTATTTTTCTTCCAACAAGCAGCCCCGTAGCAAAGGCCCATGTCAGGTTATAGCCGCCGCAGTCGCCGTTGACGTCGATAATTTCGCCGACAAAATACAGTCCCGGAACGAGCTTTGATTCCAGCGTATCCGAAAGCTCCTCAGCTGCTACTCCGCCCGAGCAGACCTGCGCCTTATCAAAGGAGCCCGTTCCGGTGACCGGGAAGGCTAACTGCCTGATCTGTTTCGCAAGAACCGAAAGTTCTTTATCGGAAATGTCAGAAAGCCCTTTATTCAGGTCGATAGCCGACAGCTTCAGCAGTAACAGCGCCATACTCTTCGGCAAAAGACCGATCATAAATTCCTGTGCCCGCATTCCTTCGCCCAAGAGCCGCTCTCTTCTTTCCTTCAAAAACGAAACCAGCTCCTCCTCCGTTAGCTCCGGCATGACATCCAGACAGGCAAACAGCTTCTCCGTTTCCCGGGAAGCAAAACCGTTTTCTTTTCCCCTTTTTCCGAATGAGCTGACTTCCTTCCGCCCGGAGAGCCATTTAGACGCCAGGTAGGAAAGCTGAAACACCGGAATTCCCGAAATCCCCGTTTTCGTAAACTGAACCTCGCCGCTTTCTTTTCCTAAAAGCTCTCCCATACACACCTTGAGAGTCGAACGTTGTTTTCTTTTGGATTCCCTATCCGGACTTTGATTCTGATTTGGGTATCGCTTCCCTATACAGAGAGAAACCTCTGCAGTAAAACGGATTCCTGCAAGCTCCGCGCAATACGGCGCGTTGGAATTCAGAAAGGTCAGAGCCGGCAGCGGCTTTATGATCGTATGCCCCAGGTGCCTTGCAAGCTGATAGCCGCTTCCGTCGGAACCGGTCTGGGGCGCCGCCTTTGAGCCCGCCGCGATCACGACCCGCTCAAATTCCCGTTTCTTCTTATCCGTAACAACCAAAAATCTCGATGTTATGTCAACCATTTCATTAGGACTTTTTTGACCGACACCAGAGTTGATGTTTTCGTTCCCATCGCCCCGCCTGATCTCTGTCACCGATTCCTCAAGCACAACCTCAACACCTGAGCGTAAAAGAGAAAACCGCAGAACATCGAGTACCGCCGAAGCCTGCTCGCTGTACGGGTATAAATATCCATTTTTATTTCTGGTGAAAATCCCGAGCCTTGTCAGAAACGCAATCACATCTCCGTAGGAAACCTGCTTAAACACCGCTTCGATCAGTCTCTGATCTCCATGATAATGGCAAAGCCTCTGATCGGTATTGGAAAGATTGCACTTTCCGTTTCCTGTCGAAAGGAGCTTCCTTCCGACTCTTGTCCCATGCTCGATCAGCGTTACCTTATGTCCGTTCTCCGAAAGAGCGATCGCGCAGACCATCCCGGCAGCGCCGCCCCCAATTACACCAATTTTCATCCGATCCCCCAAAGAAAAACATATTCCTTTCAGACATCCTGTAACGCGAATTCATCAAACCATGGCAGCACAGATTTTTTACTGCTGGTTTACTGTCATAATAATATTTACTGCTCTTTTACTGTCAGTTTACTGTGCCATTTTTTTTACTGTCATTTTACTGGTGTGTCAAGGGATTATAACAGATGCAAAAACTTCGCGATCGCGGCCATAGCGTTCCCTCCGGGAAAGGCCTGGATCTCCGATTCTCTGACACCCTTCAAAAGCAGCATGGAAACAAAATACACAATCACGCCCACGACGATCGAGATCACCGTCGCGACGACATAGTGCATCGCCTTATGCAGAAGGAAATAGAGTACGCCGATCACAACTCCCATAATAATCGAGGCCAGTAACGGAACGATAAAGGTCCGAAAGATCTCCTGCCTGTAGCCGGTATGTCTGCTGATATCCAGCCAGTTCAGCACACAGACCAGAAGAGAAAAGACGATAATCGAGATCACCACGCCGTAGAGCTTGAGATCTAAGACGGAAATAGTGAGATATAAAACTCCCAGATGGATCAGAAGCGCGATGGCGGAATTCCGCACGGGGATATTCATACGGTCGACTCCCTGCAAAACTCCGTTGGAAAGCGTGGACATCGAATAAAACACCACCGAAGCGGACCCGATCCTGAGTAACATCGCGGCAGTTTTGATCTCGCCGGAGAACATCATCGAAAGGATCGGCTCTCCCAGCACCGCAAGTCCTACCGCACAGGGGATCGCAACAATCATAACGAATCGCATACTGATCCGGATCTTCCGCCTTGCAACCTTCAGATCCCCTTTGGCGACGCTCGAGGTAAGGGAAGGCATCATCGACGAGCAGAGAGCGTTTGCAAGAGCTACCGGAACGTTAATGATGACCTTGTACTTGGTACTGAAGATCCCCCAGTTTGCGGCGATCAGCGCCTCGCTCATCCCTTTTTTTTCCATAACGTTTCCGAAGATACTCTGATCCAGGACATCCGAGATATTGTAGATCGTAGAGCTGAGGATCACGGGAAGGACCGTTACGACAAGCATCCGAAAGACCTTGCTGAACCGGTCGAGCTTCCCGGAGGCATCTCCGTCGATCTGCCGGTTGACTTCCCTCCGGTGCATAAAGTAAATAACAAGAAGCAGGCAGAGTCCCGCGACAGCGCCGGCCAGGGTCCCCAGGGTCCCCCCTGCCGCTCCGTAGGCAGGCGCGTACTCTTCCTGAAGCAAAAGCTCTCCGACCTTGCTTCCGTAGTTAAACAGAGCGATCGCCGCCACAACAGAGACGATGGCATTGACGATCTGCTCTAAAAGCTGAGAAGTCGCCGTCGGCATCATCGTCCCGGTCCCCTGGAAGTAACCGCGCATTACCCCCATCAGAGCGACGATCAGCAGCGTCGGCGCAAGGATCCGTAAGGCGATCGCGCTTCTGGGCAGGCTCATGATGTTCGTCGCCATGACATCCGCTCCGAATAGGACGATCAGCATGGTCGCTCCGCCCGTGATCGTAGCAAAAAGCAGAGCCCCGTGAAAGACCTTCCTGGCATTCTTATACTGTCCTCTCGCCAACTTCCCCGCCATCAGCTTTGAAACGGCGACGGGAAGCGAGTAGGACGAAATGATTAACATAATGGAATAAATCTGAAAAGCAGCGGAATAATAACCCATCCCGCTGTCTCCGATCGTTTTCTGAAGTGGAATACGGTACAAAAGCCCGATCACGCGCGAAATTATGCCCGCGATCGCGAGAATACCGCCCTGAACTATGAAATTGGAGCTTTTTCTTTCCCTACCTGTCATCTGTAAAGCGAGGGATAGCAAGGATCCGCATGATCTCCTCCTGTCTCCCCTCCATAAGCTTCCTGTCTCTGTCTTCGATGTGATCGTAGCCGAATAAATGCAACAGACTGTGCACGATCAGAAACGCATATTCTCTCTTCGGACTGTGTCCGTAGCTCTCCGCCTGCAAAAGCACCTGATCCGCCGAAAGCACGATATCTCCAAGCAGAAGCTCCCCGGTATCGGGATCAAAATTGTCCGGATCCTTCTCAAGCTCCGAAAAATCCGATGGAGCCGGATATACGGCAAGCGGAAAGGAAAGCACATCCGTTACCGAATCGATCCCCCGATTCATACGGTTCAGCTCCTTTATCTCCTCGTTTCCCGTAAGAAACAGAGAAACGCTGACCTCATAAGGACAAGCCTCTGCTTCCGTAACGGCAGCAACGATCTTCGGAAACAGCGCCTCATAATCGAAATCGAAGGATATATCTGTTTCTTTTTCAATAACCGCTGTCATTTACTGCTCTCTTCTCCGATAGGCTCTGCGCCCCGCTCTGCCCGCTTCCTCAAAGGGGATCCCGGATCTTCTTACCCCTCTCTGCTCTGAAGAACCGCCCTTTCTTGCCTCATAGCTCTCATAGGCGTTGACGATCTTCTGGACGAGGGGATGCCTTACCACATCCTTCGAGGTCAGGGTACAGAAGCCGATATCCTCGATATTTTTTAACACCTTAAGCGCGATATCCAGTCCCGAGCTTACGCCCGGAGCCAGATCCTTCTGTGTCAGATCCCCGGTGATAATGGCTTTTGAGCCAAAGCCGATCCTTGTCAGAAACATCTTCATCTGGGCCGGTGTTGTATTCTGAGCCTCATCGAGAATGATAAAGGCGTTGTCCAACGTACGCCCCCGCATATAAGCAAGCGGAGCGACCTCAATCAGCCCCTTTTCCATATTCTTCTGAAAGGACTCGGCGCCCATAATCTGATACAGCGCGTCATATAACGGCCGCAGATAGGGATCCACCTTGCTCTGGAGATCTCCTGGAAGAAATCCCAGCTTTTCCCCGGCTTCGATGGCGGGCCTCGTCAGAATGATCCGTCCGACCTCCTCATTTTTAAACGCCGTAATCGCCATAGCCATCGCCAGATAGGTCTTTCCTGTGCCGGCCGGTCCTAACCCGAAAACGATCATATTGTCACGGATCAGATCAACGTACTCCTTCTGTCCCAGAGTCTTCGGCTTGACCGGCTTTCCCTGCGTCGTATGGCAGATGATCTCGCCGTCGATGGAGGACAGCGCATTCTGCCTGTTTTCCCTCGTCATATCGATCACATAGGAAACCTTCTGGGTATCGATCGTATTACCCATAGCAGAAAGCGTACGCAGCTCCCTTAAAACCTCCGCAGCCGCCTCCACGTCCCCGGTATTTCCTGAGATCTTCAGCTTATCGTCCCGCCCTACGATCGTGACCCGAAAGCTCTTCTCGATCTGTTTTACGTGGGCATCCAACCGTCCGAAAATATTTCTTTCGTGCTCCGGCTCAATGGATAATTCCTGTGAAAAAATTTCTTCTGACATATTCAAAAATAAATAAGCGCCTGGCCTCACATAAATACACACTTATCCGCCTATTTGTGATACGGCTCTCCGCTTTGGATCCGAAAGCTCCGGTACAGCTGTTCAAGCAGCATCACCCGCATCAGCTGATGCGGAAAGGTCAGCTTTGAAAAGCTCAAATGCAGATCGCTTCTTTTAATAACATCGTTATGTAATCCCAGAGACCCGCCAATCACAAACTGCAAATGACTGATACCTCGTACAAAAAGTCCGGCGAGCTTTTGAGACAGCTCTACAGAGTCAAGCTCTGTCCCCGCAATCTCAAGCGTAATAACAAAGGCACCCTCTGAGATATGCTTTAAAATCCGCTCTCCCTCTGTCTTCAGGATCTTGTCATTCTCTGCTTCGGAAGCGTCTTCTTTCGTCTTCTCATCGGGAAGCTCAGTGATCACTAACTTACAGTACCGGGACAGCCGCTTCTCATATTCCTTACAGGCTTCTCTGAGATAGCTTTCCTTCAGTTTCCCGACACAGAGAAGCTCTATCTTCATTCGGTTTCGTCCAGGGTCCCTTCGCCCCTCAGATAGCGGTCGATTCCCTTAGCTGCCGCTTTCCCGGCTCCCATAGCCAGAATAACAGTAGCCGCGCCGGTCACGGCATCGCCTCCGGCAAAGACACCCTTCTTCGAGGTCTGTCCGTATTCCTCTTCCGCAACGATACATTTTCTACGGTTGACCTCAAGTCCCTCTGTTGAAGAAGAGATCAGCGGATTCGGCGAGGTTCCAAGCGACATGATCACCGTATCGGCCTCGATCTCAAACTCCGAGCCCTTGATCGCAATCGGCGAGCGTCTGCCGGATTCATCCGGCTCTCCGAGCTCCATACGGATGCAGGTCAGCCCCTTTACCGCTCCGTTTTCGTCCACAAGGATCTCTGTGGGATTCGTAAGCAGGTTAAAGACGATCCCCTCCTCCTTCGCATGGTGGACCTCCTCGACTCTGGCCGGCAGCTCCTCTTCAGATCGCCTGTAGACCACCGTAACCTCAGCGCCAAGCCTTAGGGCAGTTCTTGCCGCGTCCATCGCCACGTTTCCGCCGCCTACGACCACGACTTTCTTGCCGGGATTGATCGGCGTATCATAGCTTTCGTCATAGGCCTTCATCAGATTGCTTCGGGTCAGATATTCGTTTGCCGAATAGACTCCGTTTGCGTTCTCTCCCGGAATCCCCATAAACTTCGGAAGGCCCGCTCCGGATCCGATAAATACCGCGTCGAACTCCTCCAAAAGCTCATCGACCCGGACAGATTTTCCGACCACGACATTTGTTTCGATCTTTACTCCCAGAGCCTTGACACCCTCGATCTCCTTCGCCACAACCTTTTCCTTCGGAAGTCGGAACTCCGGTATCCCATAGACCAGAACTCCTCCGGGTTCGTGCAGCGCTTCAAAGATCGTTACCTCATATCCGGCCTTGGCAAGCTCTCCCGCGCAGGTAAGGCCGGCAGGTCCGGAGCCGATCACGGCCACCTTCTTTCCGTTTTTCTTTATATCAAAGGACGGCGCAAAGCCCTTCTCTCTGGCATAGTCAGCCACAAAGCGCTCCAGCTTCCCGATAGAGACCGGATCCCCCTTAAAGCCCCGGATACATTTCCCCTCGCATTGACTTTCCTGAGGACAGACCCGTCCGCAGACCGCAGGCAGCGACGAGGACTCCGCGATGATCCTGCTAGCGTTTTCAATATTCCCCTGCTTTACCTCGGAAATAAAGGCAGGAATATCAATCCCGACGGGGCAGCCCTTTACGCACTGCGCGTTTTTACAGTTCAGACAGCGCTCGGCCTCCGACTGCGCCTCCTCCATATTATAACCGTAGCAGACCTCCTCAAAATTCTTCGCTCTCTCGCCGGGATCCTGCTCTCTTACAGGGATTCTTTTCAAAACATCTACAGCCATCAGTTCTTCTCCTCCTTCTGATCGAGTGTATCTGCCCAATAATACCAGGCAGATACGGCAGCCGGGGCAGCTTACGCATGGGAAATACCCCGGCTGCTTGGCCCTGCTGCTTTAATGGTACGCCACTCGCAAGTCTGCGAGCGGCTGTCTGGCAGTTATTATACTGGTTAACGAAAATCGTTGCCGATTTTCGTTAACCGTATAAAGTGATGCGCACGGATTCGGTAAGGAAATATGCCGCTTAAAGCGGCCCGAATCCGGCGCACTCAATAA
>JAFSXN010000068.1 GCA_017444015.1 Lachnospiraceae bacterium
ACTAAATTCATATTTATATCTACATTATATCAGGCTATATGGCATAATGCAACCATCAATTCGTTATAAACGCGCTATTTACGGGCTTTTCAAGGTGCTTTTTGTAGCTATAAAAACAGGTTGTAGACTAAAAAATAGTCGGGAACTCAGGTTGAATCTGCTTTTAGTGGCGGGGCTTATTGTTCTGTATTTGGTCAGCTTAAGACAGAGACAGCTGACCGAAAAAACCCTGCTGGCGGAGGAAAAGCTTTTGGAGGACCGGATCAGCTCGGTAGAGGAGAAGGTCCACGCGATTTACGAGTACAGCGACGAAGGACAGAAGCACAGTTCCAGTTCCTCCGAGGTACTCCAGCAGATACGGGAATCGGCCCAGGAGATCGACGATGCGATTTCAGGGCTGAAGCTCAGTACACGAGTCATAGATACCATGAAAACAGAGCCGGAGGAGGATGAGAAGGAAACAGGGATCTCCGGAAACAGAAACAGGTTCGCGCTGACCGCTATTCTGTTTATTCTGGTTGTATCTATGGCTTTTTCCATTTTTATCTCTACCCGGGCTATGCGGACGGACGGCAACAACCGGATGAAGGCCGAAACAGACAGCTATCTTCACGAGGTAGAGCTGTGGCTGGCGCAGCAGAAGGGGATCCTCGATATGTTTGCCAGCGCGATCTCGGCAGAACCTGAGATACTTGATGATTATGAGGGGGCTGTAAAGTGGCTTGACGCGATTACGAAGCAGTATAACGATATCTCCGTAACCTATATGGCAAATCCACAGGCGGAGCATACCGTTATTATGAATAACGGCTGGGAGCCGGACGCGGACTGGAAGGTTGGGGAAAGACAGTGGTATATTGATACGATTGCCTCCGAGGAGGAGGACGGCTATTCGGTCTCCGCTCCCTATTTTGACGAGCAGACGGGTCTGTACTGCGTTACCATGTCGGAGCGGGTGTATGACGGACATGGCGATTTTATCGGGATCTTTGGCATCGATTTTTATCTGGACAAGCTGATCGGGATTCTGAACGCCAGCTATACCGATGAAGGGTACGCGTTTCTGGTGGATAAGGACGGGATCATCATTAACCACCCGGCGAAGGAATACGAGCTGAGCGTGGACTCCGGCGTATCCATTGAGGAAGCCGGTTACCTGAATGTGATTTATTCAGATGCTCCCATTGTGATCCGGGATTACGATAACCGAAAAAAGGTTGCCATGGCAGCCATAGAAGGGACCTCGAAGTTCAGCGTGATCGCCGTGAAAAACTGGGTCGTGATCTTGGGGAATATGGTCCGTTACGATCTGCTGTTCGCCCTGCTTTTCGGGGTGTGTATCCTAAGCGTTCTGTATGTGATCCGGATGCTTATGCGCTGGCAGGATCAGGCCAATAAAATCCTGCAGGACGCGGTTACCTCCGCGACAAAGGCGGGAGAAGCCAAGACCCAGTTTCTTGCCCAGATGTCCCATGAGATCCGGACCCCGATCAACGCGGTACTGGGAATGGATGAGATGATCCTTCGGGAAAGCGGCGAGGAGGAGATCAGGGGCTACGCGCAGGATATCCAGTCGGCGGGGAATTCGCTGCTGTCGATTATAAATGATATTCTGGACCTGAGTAAGATCGAATCCGGAAAGCTGAAGATCGTTCCGATCCAATACGATCTGGGAGATGTTCTGCATGACCTGATCAATATGATCGAATTCAGAGCCCGGGAGAAGAATCTGACCCTGAAGGTGGAGATCGACCCCGGCCTTCCTTCCAGGCTGTACGGGGACGACGTACGGGTCAAGCAGGTCATTACCAATATATTGACGAACTCCGTAAAGTATACCCATACCGGGAATGTGTGGTTCCGGGTCCGGGGAAAACAGGAGGGCTCTGCAGAGGAGCTGTATGTCGAGGTAGAGGATACCGGGATCGGGATACGTAAAGAGGATATCGACAAGCTCTTTTCCGCCTTTGACCGGATCGATGAGGTAAAGAACCGGAATATCGAGGGAACGGGCTTAGGGATGAACATAACCCAGAAGCTGCTTGCTCTGATGGGCAGCTCGCTTCAGGTAGAAAGTGTCTACGGCAAGGGAAGTAAATTCTTCTTCAATCTAAAACAGGAAATCATCGACGAGACGCCCCTTGGGGACTTCAACGAACGAATCCGCAAGGCTGCGGAGAGCTATAAATATGAAGAGGCCTTCTACGCTCCGAACGCCAGTATTCTGGTGGTAGACGACAATGTCCTGAACCTCAAGGTGTTCAGCAGTCTGCTTAAGAAAACCGGAGTAAAGATTACAGGAGCGGCTTCCGGGCTGGAATGTCTGGAGCATGCAAAGGCGAAGGCCTTTGACATTATTTTCCTGGATCATATGATGCCGGAAATGGACGGAATCGAGACGCTGCATATCCTGAAAGAGGATACGGAGGGGCCGAATAAGGATACGCCTGTGTTTGCGCTGACCGCGAACGCCGTCACGGGCGCCCGGGAAATGTATCTGAAGGAAGGCTTTGACGGCTTTTTAACAAAGCCGATCGTAGCGGATAAACTGGAAGCGGTAATTAAAGAAACGCTTTCGCCGGGACTTTTGGAAGCCCTCCCCGAGGAAAAGGAAGCGGGACAGAAGCAGGGAGAAGCAGAGGAGCTGCCGACGATCGGAGGAATTGACTGGAGCTATGCCAGGTCTCATCTGGGGGACAATGCTCTGATCCTTGAAACGGCAGAGGAATTCACCGATTTGCTGTCGATAAATGAAGAAAAGCTCTCTAAGGCCTTTGAGGAGATCGAGGCGGGAGGGAACGCGGAGCCCTACCGGATCCAGGTACACAGCATGAAAAGTGTTTCCCAGACTCTCGGTATCATTCCACTTGCCGGTATGGCCAATGTCCTGGAATACGCGGCGCGTGACGGGAAGACAGAGGAGATTCGAAGGCTCCATCCGGTATTCATAGAACAGTGGGGGACCTACGGAAACGAGCTGCAAAGGCTGTTCCCGGGTAAGGACACGGATAGTAAGCGTACCGGTTGGGATGCGGATGTTGTAAAGAAAAAACTGGAAAGCCTGAAGGAAAGCATGCGGGATCTGGATCTGGATATCGCGGATCCGATTATGGAGGAGCTTCTGACTCTTCGGTTTGTACCGGAAACGGATAAGAAAATAAAAGAGCTTAAGGCAGCTGTTACCGCCCTGAATTCGGACCGGACGGAGGAGCTTGTGGATGAGCTGATCGGAAGCCTGTAGGAAGGAGACAAAGTGGAAACCGAAAAGGTAAGGGTACTTGTAATAGACGATGATCCGGTGATGTTACGGAGCGTGAAGGCGGTGTTAGATGAGCGGTACCAGGTCATTCTTGCCAACTCCGGTACCAGGGTCGTTGCTATGATGGAAAAGAAACGTCCTGACGTAGTTCTGTTAGACTACGAGATGCCGGAATGCGACGGCGCCCAGACCCTGACGCTGATACGGGAGAGGGAGGAATTTCGGGAGATCCCCGTTTACTTTCTGACGGGGCTCGGAGATCCGAAGCAGATCGAAAAAATAATGTCGTTTCAGCCCTTCGGCTATATTGTAAAGCCGGCAGCGAAGGATAAACTGATTGAGGCGATTGAAAAGGCGGTACAGGCATAGTGAGCGATGTAGATAAGAGGCTGACGATTATATACGGGGATACGCCGAAGGAAATGACGGCAAAGCTTTTAGAAGCGGTAGATATGAAATCCCTTATCAAAAAAGGGGCTTCTGCAAGGATCGGGATCAAGCCGAATCTGGTCAATGCTACGCCGCCGGAGAAAGGCGCGACGACGCATCCGGAGATCGTTGAGGCGGTAATTCTTTATTTGCAAGCGTCGGGTTTTCGTGATATCGTTATTCTGGAAGGCTCCTGGGTCGGGGCGAATACGCAGACGGCCTTTCGGACCCTGGGCTATGATAGGCTGGCGGAAACGTACGGGGTAAGGCTTTTGGATACGAAGCGGGATGCCTTTGTACAGAAGAGCTATAACGGGATTACGATGGAAATCAGTAAAACCGCGTTGGAGCTTGATTTTCTGATCGATATTCCGGTTTTGAAGGGGCACTGCCAGACGCTTGTTACCGGAGCGTTAAAGAATTTAAAGGGAATTATTTCCGACCGCGAAAAACGACATTTCCATACCCTTGGGCTGCATAAGCCGATTGCCTGCCTGAACAGGATCATATCCGCGGATTTTTCCATTGTGGACGGGATCTGCGGGGACCTGGATTTTGAGGAGGGAGGAAATCCGGTACAGATGAACCGGATCTTTGGCGGAACAGACCCGGTTCTGGTGGATGCCTACATCGCGCAGACAATGGGCTACAGACCGGAGGAAATCGGCTATTTGAAGCTTTCCGCGGATTACGGCGTCGGAAGCGCTGATCTGAGCGGAGCGGAGATTGTCGAGTTAAATAAGGATACCGGAAAGGTGAAGGACTCGCCTTCGCGGATCGTAAAGGAGTTATCCGCGTATACAGCCGCTGAGGATGCCTGTTCGGCCTGCTTTGCCAATCTGATCCAGGCGCTGATGCGTTTAAAGGATGAGGGTGGTCTTGCAAGGTTTGGGGAAAATAAGATCGCGATCGGTCAGGGATACCGGGGGAAGAGCCTGTCCTGTCCCGGAATCGGAAACTGTACAAGTGAGTTTGCCTCCCACGTCTCCGGCTGTCCGCCGCATACGCCGGAAATACTGGATTATCTTAGTTATTATTAAATAGAACGGGAGCTATGAGGTTTGCCAAAGTCAAAGGAATGGATTGACCGGCTTGTGTTTCAGGAAAGCGGGACAAAAGCCCGCCCGATGGGGGTACGGTCTATGAATGTAAAAGAGCAGAGAAGTAACGGCCTGGTTTATACGAATGACAATTGTATCGGCTGTAATAAGTGTATTCGCGCCTGCAGCTGTATGGGAGCCTGTATTTCGACTCCGCCGGATGAAAACGGCAGATCGAGCATTGAGGTGGACGGCAGCAGGTGTATAGCCTGCGGAGCCTGCTTTGACGCCTGCGAGCACAACGCAAGGGATTACAGGGACGATACCCTGAGATTCTTTGAGGATCTGAAAAAGGGAGAGCAGATTTCTGTCTTAATCGCGCCGGCCTTTATGGCCAACTACCCCGAGCAGTATTCACGGATCTTGGGAGGCCTGAAAAAGTTAGGCGTAAACCGGCTGATCAACGTATCCTTCGGCGCGGATATAACGACCTGGGGTTATATCAAGTATATCAAGGAGCACGATTTCCTCGGCGGGATTTCCCAGCCCTGTCCCGCGGTTGTGGGCTATATAGAGCGTTATCTGCCAGAGCTTCTGCCAAAGCTTTTCCCGGTGCAGAGTCCGCTTATGTGCGCGGCGATCTACGCGAGAAACGAGCTTAAGATCACGGATAAGCTGGCCTTTATCAGCCCGTGTATCGCGAAGAAAATGGAGATAGAGGATCCGAACAATCATGGTTATGTAAACTACAATGTAACCTTTGATCATCTGATGGAGTACGTCGAGGACAACGATGTCTACGGCGAGCCCTGTATGGACGAGATCGAGTACGGTCTGGGCTCGGTCTATCCGATGCCGGGGGGTCTTAAGGAAAATGTGTTCTGGCTTCTTGGAAACGATGTGTTTGTCCGCCAGATGGAAGGCGAAAAACGGATGTATGAGTACCTGGGGGCCAACAGTGAAAGACTTCGGGACGGGAAGACACCGTTTCTGTTTGTAGATGTTCTGAACTGTGAAAACGGCTGTATTTACGGAACCAATGTTAACAACCCAGTAGTGTTTAGTGGTATTGGGTCGGTGTAATCTGAAGTGGATGACTGATTGGTTGGCGAGGTCAGGGGAGGCTCTCTTGAAAATGGGCGCACTTACCCCTTGGTGCTTTTAGCGATTTTTAGAAA
>JAFSXN010000069.1 GCA_017444015.1 Lachnospiraceae bacterium
CTACCCCGTTCTCGTACTGGAGATATCCGTCGTAGCGCTCCCCCTCCGGCAGCCCCCGCTTTGCTAAAAGGTAGAATTCATCCGAGGCGTGGATAAAGTGATAGCCGAATTTTGTAAACATCAGTTTCTGCCAGCTCTCGATCAGATCGATGACGACCTCCGCATCCTGCTTTTCAAAAGGCTCCAGGGGATACAGGTTCTGCCGGAACTTCGTCAGGCCTACAGGTACTACCGAAACGCTTTTCAGGTTCGGGGCATATTTTGAGAGATCCTCTATGGTCCGCGCCAACTCCTCCCCGTCGTTTACCCCTTTGCAGAGTACGATCTGCCCATTCATCTCGATCCCGGCTTCGCTTAAGCGGTCAACTTTCTTCAGTGCCTCCCCGGCAAAGCGATTCCCAAGCATCTTACAGCGCAGCGCAGGATTGGTCGTCTGAAAGGAAATATAGATCGGCGACATATGAAAGCGAATGATCCGGTCGATATCCCGATCGCTCATATTCGTAAGCGTGACGTAGTTTCCGTGGAGAAAGGAAAGGCGGGAATCATCGTCCTTGAAGTACAGATTGTCCCGAAGTCCAGACGGCATCTGATCGATAAAGCAGAAGATACAGCGGTTGGCGCAGGACCGGTAGCCGTCCATCAGATCGCTTTCAAAGAGGAGCCCCATCTCCTCCTCAGGCTCCTTATCTACCTCCAAGAGCCATTCTTCCCCGTCCGGCTTTTCGATCAGCATTTCCAGATAGTCGTCCCGAACAAAAAACTCGTAATCAAAATAATCGAGGATCTCCTCGTCATTGATCCTGACCAAAAGATCCCCTGCTTCGATTTCCAACTCTTCGGCAATGCTTCCTTCGATAACGCCCGCTATTCTATGCTTTTTCATACCATTCCGCTGTCATATTGCCTGTTCCCGCGATGCCTCAAAAATGCCATCCGTTTTCTTACGTCGTACTCCCAAAGCCGCCGTTTCGAAGGGCGCTTACATCGTCGTCCATGGTGATCCCGTATTCCACAAAGATCCCCTGCATAAAGCCCTCACCCGCGCGGATATGCACATTTCTTCCTTCATTGGAATCATTCGTGATCTTGGAAAATATATGTCCCTCGTTATCCGAGTAATAGTAATCGCTGTCGATGATCCCAACGGTATTGTTCAGCTGAAGGCGGTACTTAAAGCCCAGTCCGCTCCTTGGGAAGCACTGAAGCACCCAGCCCTCCTCCATCTGGACCCGGACACCGGTAGGGATCTTGATGGTTTCTCCGGGCTTTAATACAACATCAATGGGGCTGAAAAAGTCATAGCCCGCAGACCCCGTGGTCGCCCTTCTCGGAAGCTCGATGGACTCATAAATATCCTGTATCTCACGGTCTCCCGCCGCAAAGGAATCGCTCCAGTCCTTCTCAAACTGCTTACAGGAAACCTTATAAAAACGCGCAATCTTCTTCATAACTCTGATGTTTTGCCGGTTGAAACCTTTGACCCCTCCGAAACTATTGCCGGCAAAACTCAGAGGGGCAAAAACATCTGTTTTTTAGATGTTTTTGTCAATAATGGATTTACGAAGTAAATCCTAACCTTATATACATTTACTTGTAGTAATCTTCACAAAAAATAACCGGCTTCATCGGATCGGGGGAGACAAGCGTCTCCTGCACATCGATCACCCGCTGGTTTTTGGAGCCCTTCCAGCGGAGCTTGGGATCAAATTCCGCCTCTACAAATTCCCCGTCCACCAGAACGTCGATATACTTCATCATCGGGCTCCTTGCGATCTCCTCCCAGGAAGCCCCGGTATACAGCCAGATCGTCTTATTCGGAAACTTCTCCCGAATCTCCGCCATCAGATTCCGTACATCCAACGTATTTGCGGAATGCAGCGGATCTCCTCCGGTAAACGTTATCCCGGAGATATAGTTCTTCGAAAGCTCGGCAAAGACCTCTTTCTTCGCCTCCTCGTTAAAGGGAAGTCCCCCGTCCGGATCCCAGGTCAGGGGATTGTGACAGCCCTTGCAGTTATGGGAGCAGCCCGCAAGCCACAGTACGACCCTGAGCCCGTCCCCGTTTAACATATCGTCCTTGGTTATATTATGATACCGCACGGCTACATACTCTTCCTCTCTGCGATCTCCGCCATCTTCGCGTCATTGAGCCTCGTATCTCCGTGGACTCTGGAATACGAAAGATATCCGTTCATTCGCTCGATCTTCGTAAGATTCTTGCTCCCGCACTTCGGGCAGACATCCATCTCCAGCTCCTGGTGCCCGCAGTCGTCGCAGTAGGCAAGGGACAGATTCACGCCCTCATAGAAGCCCATCTCCATCGCGCGGCGGATCAGAGTCCTGATCGCCTGGAGATTATAGTCGATGGGATACTTTACATACTGGATCTTTCCGCCGTTCGAAAGCTCCCAGAAGCGATATTCCAGATCCTGCTTCTCAATCGGCGTGATGTCCTCGGTTACGTGGCAGTGGAAGGAGTTGGAAACATATTCCCGGTCGGAAACATTCTCCACGATCCCGTATTTCTTCCGAAACTGCTGGACCTGCAGCCCGCAGAGACTCTCCGCCGGCGTTCCGTAGATCGCGTAGAGGTTATGATCCTCCTCCTTGAATTCGTTGATCTTCTTATTGATATATTCCAGAACCTCAAGCGCGAACTGGCCGTCCTCCACTAAGGATTTCCCGTTATACAGCTCCTGCAGCTCGTTAAAGGCCGTGATCCCGAAGGAAGCCGTCGCCGTCTTCAGAAGCGGCTTGATCTTGTCCGTCAGCTTCAGATGGCCGCCGTAGAAGCCGCCCTCGCAGTAAGCCAACGGATTGGTCGAGGCGCGCATCTCTCCGAGATAGGCATAGGTCCTTTTATGTAAACCACGGATCAGCTCCAGATAGTAATCCAGAACCTTATAAAAGTCAGTGGATTCCTGGCGGGCTTTCGCAAGGATCATCGGCAGATGCAGAGAAACCGCTCCGATATTGAACCGTCCCACAAATACAGGCACATCGTCGTCATCCGCGGGGTGCATCCCTCCCCTCTCATACCAGGGCGACAGGAAAGCCCTGCAGCCCATGGGGGAAATGATCTTGCCGTAGCGCTTGTACATCGAGGCGATATAACCCTTCCCCGTCAGAGAAAGCCAGTCGGGATACATGGTCTTCGAAGAGCATTCAACTCCCGCCTCAAAAACGTCCTCTAGCTCACCACCGGGACCATGCAGGTTTTCATCATACAAAAATACGATCTTCGGGAACAGCACCGGCTTCTTGCAGCCCTCCTTGCCCTGGCCCTTTCTCCTGACCTCAAGCATCTTGATCGTCGCCAACTTCGCAAACCGCCCGGTTTCGGTCCCCGCGGTCACGGTAATGAACGGATAATCGCCGCGGCTGGAGGCGACGGTATTGAACTTATACTCCCAGCCCTGGAAGCCCTGTTCGAAGTCCCGCTCGATATCCTTGTAAGCGACCTCCTCCGCCTTTTCCTGGCTCAGCCCCAGCTCCGTATACTTCTTTATATATTTTCCATAGGACTTTTCCGCGTAGCGCTCTAAAATATGATCGACGCTTGGCACGGTAAAGCCGCCGTACTGCTGAGAAGCCGCGGAAAGAACGATATCCCCGATGACATCGAACGCCACATCCAGGGTCTTTGGCTCGTTGTACCAGATATTTCCCATTTCAAAGCCGCCTGTCAGAACCTCCTCGACATTGAACAGGCAGCAGTTCATGGTATCCCGTCTGGCGGACATATCATGGACATAGATATAGCCGTCCCGGCAGGCCTGGATCTCCTCGGTCGTCATAAAGAATTTCTGGTACAGTTCTTTATTAAACTGGTTAAAGATCAGGCTCCGCTTCGTCGATACCAGGGCGGAATCGGTATTGGCGTTCTCCTTGTCCCCGATATACATGATCGACTGGCTCTTTTTATAGACATCGTCCATCATCCGGACAAAATCCTGCTTGTAGTTGCGGTAGTCCCGGTAGGATTTCGCGACGATAGGCTTGACCTCCTCAAGGACGCTCTCGACGATATTATGCATCAGGGGGATCGGGACCTCATCCACATCCAGCTCGTCAACCCGTTCAACGACCTTTTTACAGATAAAGTGCTTTTCCTCCTCGGAAAATTTCGTAAGCGCCCGGTAAGCGGATTTCCCAACCGCGTCAATGACCTTCTGGACGTTGAAACCTTCCCTCGTTCCGTCCTTCTTGATCATCTTTACGTCCTTCTTCGGATGATACAGCGAGGCGTAATCTACCTCTTCCTTTTCCTCGGGCCCTGTCTTTTTTGCGGGATCCGCTGCTACGGCTCCGCCTGCCCCCTGTACCGGGCTATCCTTTTGTTTATCCATTGTCGCAGTCATTCCTGTCACTTCCTCGATTTGTTTCTTTCCATTTTCTTACGCTCCGCGCCCTGCGATCCATCGCATCGAAAGAGAATCTATTCACGATAAACTATGCTGCAAGACGCGGAGTTACAAAACGTCCCCGAAATCAACTATATCTATGGGCCGATGCGGGAACGTCCACCAGATGTTGTGGTATTACCTATGATACAAAACCCTATCCCGAAAGTCAAGAGCCTTTGACCTCTTTTTCTCCTCCCTTTTTTCCCGGTCAAAAAGAATTGACACCACCGAATCTTTGTTCGATAATTACGGTATGTTACCAGAAGCTGAAGACAACAGAATCTATATTGCCATTGACTTAAAGAGCTTTTACGCCAGCGTGGAATGCGTGGAACGGGGATTGGAGCCGCTTGATACCAATCTTGTCGTTGCCGATCCGACAAGAACAGAAAAAACGATCTGTTTAGCTGTCTCTCCGGGGTTAAAAACCTACGGAATACCCGGCAGGCCGAGGCTCTTCGAGGTAGTCCAGACCGTAAAAAGCATAAACGTAAGGCGAAAAAGCAAGGCTCCCGGCCAGTCCTTTACCGGTCGGTCAAATTTTGTATCGGAGCTGACAGATGATCCTTCGTTAGAGCTATCCTATATCGTCGCCCCGCCGAGAATGGCTCTGTATATGCGCTACAGCACGGATATTTACAAAATCTATCTGAAATATATCGCTCCCGAGGACATTCACGTCTATTCCTGTGATGAAGTCTTTATGGACGTGACTTCCTATCTGAAGACCTATCAGATGAGCGCCCACGAGCTTGCCATCAAAATGATCCGGGAGGTCATGAAAACCACGGGGATCACTGCCACGGCAGGCATCGGAACCAATCTGTTTCTCTGTAAGGTAGCCATGGATATCGTGGCAAAGCATATGCCGATGGACAGGGACGGTGTCCGTATCGCGGAGCTCAACGAGCGTACTTTCCGGGAGAAGCTCTGGAATCATACGCCCTTAACGGATTTCTGGAGGATCGGAGCCGCGACGGAACGGAAGCTGAATCAGAACGCTATCTATACGCTTGGGGACATCGCGCGAGAATCGGAAATCAACGAAGACTACTTTTACCGGACCTTCGGCATCAACGCGGAGCTTCTGATCGATCACGCCTGGGGCTGGGAGCCTGCCACCATAGACTCGATTAAACAATACAAGCCGGAAGCCAGGAGCCTCAGCTCCGGCCAGGTACTTATGTGCCCTTACAGCTCTGAGGATGCCCGTATCGTAGTCCGTGAAATGACGGATGCGCTGGCCCTTGACCTGGTCGCGAAGGGACTCGTTACGGATCAGATCGTTTTGACGGTCGGATATGAAAACCTGAAGGACGGGGAAACCTATGCCGGAGAAACGCGCCTGAACCGCTACGGAAAGCTGACGCCAAAGCACGCTCACGGAACAGCGAATCTCCCCAGGCAGACCGCCTCCTCTCAAATGATGATAAACGCCACACTCGACCTGTACGACCGGACCATTGATAAGAGTCTGCTGGTGCGAAGGATCACCGTTGCCGCCTGTAAATTGATACCTGAATCCGACGCAAACAGGCCGGAAGAAAACGGTCAGCTCAATCTCTTTACGGATTTTGGCCTAAACAGCCTGAACACAGAGGAGGAAAAAAAGCTCGCGAAAGAAAAAGCCCTGCAAAAAGCGGAGCTTGAAATAAAGGAACGTTTTGGCAAAAACGCCATCCTTAAGGGAACCAGCCTTCAGAAAGCCGCTACCGGAAGAGAACGAAACGCGCAGATCGGAGGACATAAGGCATGAGCAAGAACGACTATAGCGACATCATCGATCATCCGCACTACCAGTCTAAAACCCGCCCGCATATGTCTCTGTATGACCGCGCCGCCCAGTTTGCGCCCTTTTCCGCTCTCGTCGGATATGATGCCGCGGTAGACGAGGCCGGACGGCTGACGGACCGCCAGATCATATTAGACGAGGACGCCATTACCCGACTGGATGAATCCCTCCGAGCCCTGTCTGAAACAGCCCCCGAACATCCGGAAATCAAAGTAACCTGCTTTATCAAAGACGATAAGAAGGAGGGCGGCTCCTATGTCGAAATGACCGGAAGGATCAAGCGGATCAACAACTATGACAATGTTATTGAATTTATGGATGGAAAAGAGATCCCTTTTTCGGATATCTTAGAGATCGAATAATCACTCTTCATAACCGGACAGCTACGCCTTTTTCAGCGGCAGGATCTCCTCTTCGATCATCTGCCCTAATTCCTTGATCATCATGCTCCGATAGGCAAACTTCTGCAAGGGCTCCTCGGTATTTTCCCTGTATTCCCCATAGTTTGCCGTTTCCTTCAGAACATTGGCATTCAGAATCTCCCCGTCGCTGCTGTACAATGCGGCATAACGGACAGCATCCCCATCCGCATACCATTTTTCCGCAAACTCATGGATCACAGTTTCAAACGCGTCTTTCTTCATCGACTCAAAGATCTCCGATATGTTCCGTCCCTTATATATGGAGCGGTCCTGCTCCAGATTCGTAAGGATTTTCCTCATAAGCCCCGCTAACTTCGGATTCTCCTTCTCCATTTCATCAATGTATTCCCGTACTTCTTCTATCTTCTTCTGAAGGCTCTCCTCATTCTCTGTCTCGTCTTCCATAGAGGAAACGATATTCTGGATCAGATTTAAGATATACTCATAGTCAATAGTCGCCTTGCTGTAAGAGGTCAGCTCATAATCAGGATCCGGATCCAGTACAGAGTCGTCGGAATCGGATCCTTCATTTTCGTCATTCTCTTCCTTGCCGGCTTTCAGCGCATCCATAACGTTTTTATAATGAGCGGCATAATCCTCGTACTCCTGCTCACTGATCCCGTAATCCTCGATACTCTTTCCCTCAAGGTTCGTAAAAGCCTTCAGTTGAGCAAGCAGGCTGTCAAAGTTCTGAAAGCTCTTAGCAAAGGCTTTCTTTTCCTTTTCCGAAAGGCCGGAAATGTCCTCCGGACGTGCGGCCGCTTCCCTAAGCTGTTTCAGCGCATCCATAAACGCCGGTTCTACCTCTTCCCATACCTTGGGAACTGCCTCTCCCAGGCCTCCTGCGGAAAACAGTTTTAAAGCATTGTCAATCGTTTCCTTAAACTGCCTGGGCGAGCGGAAGGTTACGATCTGTCCAAACTGCTTATTGTGGTCAAAAATGCGGTTCGTCCGGGAAAAAGCCTGAATAATATCATGCAGCTGCATCGGCTGCCGATCGATATAGAGGGTAGACAGACAAGGCGCGTCAAAGCCGGTCAGAAGTCTGTCTACAACGATCACAAGGTCCAGCTGCTCACTTCGTGATTTATACTGGTTAACGATTTTCGTTGCCGATCAACCGGACTCGCAAACGCAATTCCAGTACGTTTACTTTATCAAAAACGGCAATTAATTGCGTTCGCGAGTATATATTTATCCTTTTTCCTTGCCAATCGATCATTCAGATTCGTATTATAAGCGCTCACCTGCCCGGTATCGTAATGCGTGCCAAACATCGCGTTATAATCATCCAGAGACTACGCTGTTCCCAATCGTCCGTATATCCCTCAAATCTTATATCAGGCGTTTTCTTCATGCTCATTCTCCTGTAAGATCTCCTTTAAACTTACGCACCACGTTGTATACCCGTATCATACTACATTATAGGAAACTTATTTGCTTCCCGTCCAAAATCTACTATTGAATTTTCCTGTAAATATCCTATAATAGACTTAACAGGAGAGCCGAAAGTGAGATATCGCCTCACCGCCGGCAAGTTATTGCAAAAAAATAGCGCATTACTTTACCAGAGCAAGGGCGCTATTTTTTGTGCTTGAAAAGCATTGCAACAAGAGTTACTACTGCACAAATCATGATTACAAACGTAAAGAGATCGTTAAACGTAACCACAAGCCTCACCTCCTATCATAATACTCGGCGGTTCGGCAAATATCGCCCCTTCGGACTCTCTTATTAAAGCTATTGTATTTCCTCCAGGACCTGGATCAATTCATCTAAAGAGCCTCTTATCTCTCCGTCCTCTGTTTTTAATTCTTTCATAAGCGATACCAATGTCTTCTGTGTATCGGCAATCTCCTGATCCGTTTCGATCAATTCTTTATTCAGATCGGCCAGAATAATTTCTTCCTCTTCCTCGAAGGTATCTACATATCGCGGAATATTCAGATTATAATCGTTATTTTTGATTTCCTCATAAGATGCCAGATGCGCTTCCTTCTCCCGGTCCTCCCTCTTCAAATACAGCTCCAGGACATGATCAATATGCTCCTTGCTCATGACATTCTGCGTTTTCTGTTTCTCAAACAGCTTCGATGCGTCGATAAACAATACATCCCGCCCATCCCTCTGCTTTTTCAGCACGACGATACAGGTGGGAATGGTCGTATTGTAGAACATATTGGTCGGAAGTCCGATCACGGCATAGATCGAGCCGCTTGTTAACAGCCTGGTACGGATCTTTCCCTCCGCCGCTCCCCGAAACAGTACGCCATGCGGCAGAACGATCGCCATGGTCCCTGTAGGTTTCAGATGATAGAAGCCGTGCAGCAGAAACGCGTAGTCCGCTTTCGATTTCGGCGCCAGAACGCCGTAATCCGAAAATCTCGCGTCCGATAAAAAGCCCTGTTCCGCAGACCAGTTAGCGGAATAGGGCGGATTCATCGTTACCATATCAAATTCTGTCTCTTCGGTAGTCGGCCAGTCGGCGTTCAGGGTATCCCCATGATGAAGATGCTGATTCTCCGGAGCGATGTGATGAAGAAACATATTCATTCTTGCCAGGTTATAGGTCGAGGCGATCAGCTCCTGTCCATAATAACGGATATATTCCGGTTTCCCTGAAAATCGGCTGGCTCCCAGCAACAGAGACCCGGAACCCATGCAGGGATCATAAACAAGAAGTCCCTGCTTGTTCTCCTGTCCGGTGATCGCGATCCGGACAAGTATCTCCGCAGGCCCCGCAGGGGTATAGAATTCTCCGGCTTTCTTCCCGGTTTCCGACGCAAACTGCCCAATCAGATACTCATAGGCGGAGCCGAGAACATCTCCCTGTGCGTGAATCAGGTCAGCAGTATCGATCACCTTCATCAGCTCAGAGATCGTACTGCCCTGTTGGGTATCTCCGACACCAAGGCGATTGGAATAAAGATCGACGTCATCGAACAGATGCGCAAATAAAGGATCCGAGGTCTCTACATCGTTAAAGGCAGATTTGAGATCCTCTCTGAGAAATGAATTGTTTCTTGCTTCTTCCGCGAGCTTGAAAAAGGTAAGCTCCGGCTGTATAACATAGCGATAGCTTTCCTTCAGTTCCGAAAGAAGCTGCTCCCGCTGTTACAGGCTTCCTCGTATGCCTCCTGCGCTTCACGGATCTTTTCGGGCCTCTCGTCATTGATCAGATCATAGGCGTTACAAAGGAAATTGTCCGAAAGATATTTATAAAAAACAAAGCCCAGAATATAATCCTTGTATTCATTCGCGTCCATCTTGGACCGCAGGACATCCGCTCCTGCCCAGAGAACGGAAATCAGATCCTTTTTGCTCTGCTCGTTGGTCAATGCACCCATCTCCTTTTCACAACAACACGAACCCAACTACCGATATTGGCTTACAATCTCATAGAATCTGGGAAGCGCAAGCGAAAGATGTCCGTAATTTTCTGATACGGCGATTCCCTTGTTGATCAGCTTTTCTCTGTAGCGCGAGAAGGTTCCGCTTTTCATTGATGTTTTTTTACAGATAGCGCTGACAGGGACCTCATCCTCAGATATGGCACATATGATCTTACGTTCATTGTCAGATAACGAAGACCATATCTTTTTATAGACAAAATCGTCCAGCAGATCCTCATATTCCATAATAACCGCATCCATACCCACGCTTCCGCGATCAAAGTAGGCTACCCCGAGAGCCTGAAAAGCAAACGCATATCCCTTTGTAAGATCGGCCAGTTCACTCCCCCTTTGCTCGTCCAACCCAAATATTTCCCGATATTGGCGCGTAATCTGGATACTGCTCAAGGGCCCGGTAACGATTTTGGGCGACCGGAGCAGAAAGGTGAGCGCCGGATCGTTCTGAATTTCATATATGTTTTCAAAAAGGCCGGTCATAAGCAGAAAAATAGGATAATCCTGCCGCACAAATATCTGAAACTGGCTTGCGAAAACCTTCATATTGTTGTCGTGCAGAACTTCATCTATGGTGATCAAAACCCTCTTTCTGTTTTTTATCAGCTTCTTAAATGCCTTCTCAATGATCCCGACATAATCCGTATTCTTCTCATCCGCATTGACCCCAAAACCAAAGCCCGTCGCTGATACATTAAAGCCCTTGTTTATAAGCTCCGATTTATTATTACAGGCAGCTTCCAATCGTAAAGCCAGGTTGGCGAGCAGATCCATGGCAGGATTCAGATTGATCACGACCCAGTCCTTCTTCCCTCCCAACTGGTTTGCGGCCGTTGTCATCAGAACCGTCTTTCCGCTGCCGCGTATCCCTTCAATAAGAAAGGTCTGGCTCACGGCATGCTCAGCGCTGAAGGTAGAGACTATCATGTCGGTAGCTTCATAACGGGCTATGAGTTTATCCGGTTGTTTGCCGAAGGTAAGCGTAAATGGGTTTTCTTTGATCATATCCCCGCCTCCTGTCTGTTCATTCATGACGATCTTAGCATAACGATGAAAAACATGCAATTCTTATCACAACTCATCATAACCAGGCGAATAATGCAGAACTCATCATAACTCAATAAAACATACAGAACTCATCATAACCTGGCAAAACATGCATAACTCATCAGATATATCCCAACGCCTTCAGCTTCGAAAATACCGCGTCGGCGACCTTATCGTAGGATTCCTGCTTCAGATGCACCTGGTCAATGACATAACCGCCGTTTTCGATATCCTGGCTGATAAAGGAATTGACATCCATATAATGCGCGCCGTAATGGCCGGAAAGACTCGCGTTGATAACCTCATACAGGGCACCCTCCCGAAGCTGGTACCTTGCTGTCGTACCTATAACGATATACTTCGAAATGGGATTCCCGTTGTTCGCCAGGAAATTATCGATCTCGGAGATCACCCCGCCGGTTTCGGTATTCGCAACATGATCATCGACCCAGTCGTTGGAGCCGCACCAGAAAATATAGATCGCGTCCGCGTCCTTTCCGGCACCGTTTAAGGTCTCCCCGTATTTCCAGAGGATATCGTGGGTATTGTAGCCGTAATAGCCATAGCCCTCAACGACATTCCCATACCCGGACAAGAGCCCCGCGAGACGGACATAGGGCGCGTTTGCAAGATTATCGTCCCGATCTCCAAGCGACCCCTGGGTCAGCGAATCACCCAGCCAGATAATCCGGGGGGCCTGCTTCGGCTGCTCCTCCTCGATATGATCATGCTCGCCGCCCTCAATGGCATCCTCCGGGGCACTGTCTCCCGGATTCGTAAGAGAACTCCCGTCGTCGGTCCCGCCGTCTCCCGCGTCCGGATTATCTCCGGAATCATCCCCGTCTGCCAGGAGCTCCGGATTGTCGTCTACGATCGCCTCAATGGGATCCTGCTTTTCCACAGTAACCTCGATCTGCGGATCGATCTTCTCCTCCGGGGTGGCAACCTCCTGTTCATCGGAGACCGCTTCTACGCTCTCCACAGACGCCGTCTGCGTTTCTTCGGACTTCTCCTCTTTCTCCGAGCAGCCGGACAGCAGAACCGCACACAGCATAATAACCAGAATAAAACTAGAATCAAACACTTTCATCTTTCCCTCCATAAAACTAAGCTCCCAAACCATACCGGTCACTTCCGGTAATTTTTCAGTGTCTCCTCCAAATAATCCATGTAGCGGTCTCTTACCGCCCTGGAACCTAACAGCTCAATATCACTCCCAAGCGAGAACAGCCACCCGAAGAACTGCTCTGAAACAGCGATCTCCGTATGGACCCGCACATACTCCGCATCCATCGGCGTAACGGAAATATCCGTTCCGAAGCGGTCCAGAAAAATCCCTGTTTTTCCGTTCGGACACCGAAGCGAGATCGGTTCCAAATCTCCCCCGAACATTCCGAACACCTTATTGGTATAGGCGGCGATATCTACCTCTTTTCCCTCGACAGCCCTCTCCGTGGAAAGCTCCTCGATCCCCCTGATCTTATCGACCCGGAAATTCTTCCGCTTTCTGTCATCGCTGTCAAAGCCCAGAAGATAATAGAATTCATCATCCCAGACCAGGGCGATGGGGCTTACCTGATATCGTTTGCCGGGATGTCTCGGAACTAACTTCTTCTCCCTGCTCCACATCATATACTCAAACGCCACAGCATGATTTTTCTGGATCGCGTCATGGATCGTATCGATCGTGATCAGCACGCTCTCATTGGGCGATTTGGCCTTATTGATCGCATAGACCTGTCGTTTCAGCTTATCCGCGTCATAGATACTGGCTAAGGACGACAGCTTTTCCACCAGTTCATTGGACTTTTTCTCCGTTATGAAGCGGGAAGAACGTACCGCGTCAACAAGGAGCTTGAGCTCTGCCAGTTCAAAATCCCTTGCCCCGACAAAATATCCCCCCGTCCTGCCGTCCAGTTTCAGAAGATCCAGTCCGTAATCCGCAAGCATCGCCACATCATTATAGATGCTTTTCCGCTCCGCCTCGATCTCCTCCTTTTCGAGCTTCGCTATCAGCTCCGAGGCATTGAGCGGATGCTCCTCGTCCGTCTCCCGCAGCAGTATATCCTTCAAATACAGTAGCTTCAGTTTCTGTCTGGCTGATTTTGACATTTTTCCTCCTTAATCGAGTCAGGGGTGAGGAAATCCTCTACTCGCTGTGCGGCCCGGTGATTGTTACGCAATCATGGGTTGCGCGCCTGCGTCCGGCCTCAGCCGGAAAACTTCCATATGCGGGCCTGTGCATAATAAATGTAGAATTTTCCGCTGAGCATCCACTCACGTGGTATTATAGAAAACGCCCGTATTATGCGCATTTGCAATAAGTGTATCATAAATCGGACAGTTTGAAAAGTAAGTGTTTTCATGATATGATGAGGCAAAAGACACAGAAACGGCCTGTTTTTACAGTACAACTACCGAATGCAGCGGATCAACCGGTTGCGCAAACGGCAGGCCGATCACACATGGAGAAGACAAAGAAATGCCGGGAGCCTTCAAAGCAGTGAAAAAAAACGGATCCGTCTACTATCGCAGCTCCGTCACCTTCCGTAACAAGCATATCAGTCTTGGCAGCTACGACAGGGAAACAGAGGCCGAGGAGGCTTATAAAGAAGCCCGCGCGGTTCTGTATACAGAGCAGCGGATCGAGGACTATTCCTCCTCCCTCCTTCTTCGCTTCGACAAATTTGTCTGTCTGATCAACTTCCGCGATAACGGTGTCTATATCAAGAATCCGGTCTACCTGATGAATCGTTACTTTCTCTATTATATCGATCCGGATACCGTATTTAAATTTGATATCGACGACCTCTTTTTCTACTCCAGTCATTACATTTCCCGAAGGGGCGGCCATTTTTTCGTCGCCGACTACGGTATGCAGATCAATATCAATTCCCGCTACGGGATACGCCGCCACGCCGTTTTAAACCGTGACTACCGCTTTATCAACGGCGACCGGTTCGATTATCGTTACGAAAACATCGACATTATCAACCGCTACTTCGGTGTGCAGAAATTTGAAAAGAACGGAAAGGCCCTGTACCGGGTCAGGATCCTTGTAAACGGAAGCTATCTCGTCGGGACCTACGAATCCGAAACGGAGGCAGCCATCGCCTATAACAAAGCAGCCGACCTCATTACGAAGCGGCTGCCTGGTAAAAAATATGAATTAAATTATATCGACACCATATCCCCCAAGGAATACGCGGAAATCTATACCGATCTTCCGGTCTCCGAAAAGCTCTACGACCTGCGGGCAGATCATTACCGATAAAACGAGTGCGACCCATATCGGAAGAGATAGGTCTTGCCTCCCCAATAGGAAGAAGCGCTTCTCTGAAAGAACAGAGCATTCCGGGAATCATCCTCTCCGTTCAAGGCAGTCATAACAGCGTACTTCGCTTCCTCTGTCGGGACCGTCTTATAGTAAATCCCGGTTCCGACCGGCTTGAACTGGCCTTCATCTAAAATCACGTTTTCGATCTCATCCGGATATCTGGCGGAATTCAGGCGGTTTAAAACCACATTTGCAACCAGCCGCTTCCCATAGGTATCCTCCGACTCCGCTTCCGCCTCTACTAACTGACAGAGTGCAAGATAGTCCGCAATGGATACGGTCGCGTTTGAGGAAACAAGCTCTTCGGGCGGCAGGTCTCCCTCCGCGATCTCCGTGATCGTATACCTTGCGGACAGCTCCTCCCGGGACTGCCTCAGCGCCTCCGCAGGATCATCCGAAGCCTGAGAAAGCTCCGCTACCTCATCCTCCGCGCTTCCGGTCCTGATCTCAAACGCGCGCTCCTTCAGCTGCTTTTCGGATATGGAATTATCCATCAACAGCGCATAGTTATATTCCTTCGAGGGATCCTTCTGATCAGTAAAAGAAAGCGACCGGACAATCAGAGTGTCGTCCAGATCCGTCGCCGTAGGCCCGGATTCGATCGCCTTACCCGAAACGAAGATCTGCCGGTTCAGAGGCTCAACCATAAAAAAACTCTGGCACAGCAGTAATGTACAGAATATAGTACAAAAGCTCCAAAGATACGTCTTTAACGATAACGCTTCAAAGAAGCCGAAGATTCTTCCAACGCTCTTTTTCATCGAGGGAAACTCCTTTTTCAGCTTCCCTTATTAATTCTACTCCCGATCGATGATAAGTAATACTCTTGAACGCAATCAACTGCCGTTTTGAATATATAGAAGTTACTATTCACGGTTCAATAACTTTTAGGCGTACCAAATCAGCATGCGCCTTCGCATGCTGATTCCAGTTTCAAATTTTAAGTGGGATTATTTCAGTAAAGAGAAGATTTCCTCTACAGTGTAAGGATTTCCATTACAA
>JAFSXN010000070.1 GCA_017444015.1 Lachnospiraceae bacterium
AAATACTGCTTCATACGGATATCATCCGGATCCAGAGCCCAGTTCACAAAATTGGTCACCGCCATCTGAGGACGGTAGGCATCAAAGATCTTCAGGCGGTATCCCTTCTCTATCAGCTCATCACTCACCTCTCTGAGCACATCGGCCGCTTCTTTCGTAAGGAGCGCCACCGGCTCCTCATATCCGTCTATACGTCTGCCGACAAAATTGTAGGTCGAATAATAACGGATCTCCAGTATCGCATCCGGCACAGCCTCGGAAAGCAGCACAAAATCCGATGAATCATCGGAAAGAACCACATCATCTGCCGCTTTGGTCTCCTTCGCCCGGACCCCGGCAAACTGAGGGCAGAGCATGGCAAGCAGCAGCAGTAACGCTGTAATAAGCTTCTTCTTTCTCATAGATAATTCCTCCTTTTTTTTATCCGGACAGACCATCTGCCCGCAGGCAGACAGACTGCAGGTATCCTTATGAAATCTCAGCTGAATCCTTTTGCCAAGCCTCCTTAGGGAGCTCCTGCCATATAGCCTGAGAGCCGGCTGCAGCCTGCTGTATAGCTTCCTCAGGCACCTCCTGGCGTATGGCTGTATCCTCCCTGGATAATTTCCTGAGCTTCCTTATTCCGACCACGGTGAGTATGATCTCAAAGATGAACAAAAGCACCAGAAAGATCCCGTATTCCGCGCTGCCTATGCAGAAATCGTAGAAGCCGTGAAGCAGAACAGGGATCAGCAGAGCCTTTACGAGATAGGACTTTGCGAGCTTTTTGTCCCCGTTTACATCGGCAGTTTTTGCCATGCCGTAATAATATCCCATAAACACTCCGTAAATAGCATGTCCCGGCACGCTCATAACCGCCCGTATGATACCCGTCGCGAAACCGGCATCTATCAGAAAAATGATATTCTCAAGCGTGGCAAAGCCCAGGGAAGCCGTCACCGCATACATTACGGCATCAAAGGTATAATCAAAGGCCGGATGCTTCCAGGTCAGCTTTTTCAGGACCAGGTATTTCCCCGTTTCCTCCACTAACGCCGTAAGCAGAAAGTTATCGATAAAAATATACAGCATGCTTTCCGGATTCAGAAATCCGAAGACAAGCTCTCCCGTCAGACCGACTACAATAGCGCTTACGGTCGTCAGGGCACCGAACAGAAACAGCTTCCATAACAGCTTTGCCGGCTCCTTTTCCGCCTTATCGCTTTTCCAGATCACTGCAAAAAGCACTATGCCGGGTATGATTGCAAGAAAAAACATATCTTTTTCACTCCTCTTTTTATATTACAGGCACAGAGCCTGCTGCTACTCATCCGATGGAAGCGCCTTTAGGAAAGGTCTGCGCTGCTTCTCATCCGATGGAAGCACGACCCTTGTTTCAGGGGAGTACTTCATCATCGCCGCAGCTTGTCCCTTCTTCCTTATCCAGGATCAGATGACGGAGGGCGGCATTCCTGAGAGCAAGAAGCTCGGCAAGATCCCGAAGCTTCATCTCCTTTAGCTCCGAAGATTCACGGTTCACCTCAGGGGATCTTTCCGGCTCCTTCGGATCCTCCATTTCGGCCAGAGACCCGTATTCCTCCGGTGTTATGTCTCCGAAAAGCTCATACAGAGCAAGCCCTTCCTCCTTCAGGGAAGGGCCTTTGTAAGCGGTCATTCTTTCATAATCCGCTGCGGTCGCGCTCATGACGCCCTTCTTTAGAGGGACAAACCCATGCCCGGCAAAAAAAGCAATGTCGTTTTCTTTTCCGCACACAAGCTCTCTCCCGTACTCTCCCGGAAAAACGGCAGTAACCTGATCGATCCCTTTCTTTTTTGCATATTGAAACATGACAGAAAGGAGGTCCTCCGCATAGATCCATTTCAGCTCCGATTCGGTATCCCTGTAAATCATTGTATTACCGTAAAACAGCAAAGTCCATAGCTTAATCGGAAAAATACGGGATGGTATGAAAGATCAAACCATCCCGCACTCGCAAAGCTCCGTTATAATGTTTTCAAAAACAGATTACTGCTTAATTGTCCTGTAGATCTCGTCCGCTTCTTCTTCCGTAAGTCTGGCAGCTGCATATACATTGCTGTCAGAGTCGATCAGGAAAACGTCGCTGCCTTCCTCATAATATCCCAGCTGAGTATTTCCGACAGAAACCAGAAGATACTCCGTACCGTCATCCAGCTGGGCCTTCTCTACCGTATACTCTGCATATACTTCATCCGTACCGTCATTTACATAGGCAACATCGCCTGCTGCTCCCTCATAGAAGGCGATAATAAAATCGCTCCCGTTCCCGTCATTTGCATAGAAGCCGTCCACGTATGAGATATCATCCGTACTGCTGTCCGCCGAAGTGGTATCCGCTGCCGACATCTTATCTATGATTCCGGAAAGTCCATCCAGGATGTTCACGATGGCGTCGTTCATTTCCAGAAGATCGTCTTCACCGTTGAAGTCAGCTTCCGTAAGCTCGCCCATCTGATCAATAAGCCCCTTTGCCTCCGTCAGGAGTGATTCAACCTCATCATCCTGGGCAATTACATCATCCATATAGAGCTTTTCTACCTCATTATAGCTGTCCACGAGGAGTGCATAATTATCCTGAAGATCCGAGAACGTAAATTCCGACGGAGCATCTGATTCCGCTGCCGGCTCTTCTGCAGGTGCGCTTTCCTCCTCAGCAGGTGCCGCTTCTTCCGTCTCTGTCGTTTCAGCCGGTGCCGGTGCCGCCGCTTCTTCCTTATCCATGCCGCAGCCCGCAAGTAAGAGCGTTCCCATCATACCTGCAATTAACAATGATAACAGTTTCTTTTTCATCAATAATTCCTCCTTTAATCCGAAAAATATACAAGGTATATCTTCGTTTCTGTAAACGCAAATGATTATATTCTTTCATTCCGAAAAAAGATAGTACCCCTGTGGCTACCTTGCCTGTTTTTTGCTCAATCTCTTCACAGAATCTCAAACACCTTGCTTTTTGTTCCTTTCGCAATAAAATCACCATAGTTCTCCACGAATTGCGCCAGACGGAATCCGCAGGACGCCAGATCCGAACCGGAGCTCTCCGCTACCTTTTTCAAAAGTTCATCGTCGTCACAGATCCCGGAACCCATAAACTCCAGGATCTCCATATCCTCCTCCTCCACCTCTTTTTCCCTGCTGCCCAGTCTGATCCGGACTCCCTTATCCCGTAAAATCTCTACTCCCGGTTTCCATTCCATATCCAGCGTTCCTCCGTTTTTTATGCTTCTCCCCTGTAAGTCAAACCTAACCGGGAAGCCTTTCTCTCTGCTTCTGCCCTGTTTTTTACTCCAAGTTTTTTATATATATTTCTGTTGTGCTTCTTCAGTCCGTCATATCCGATCTTCAGTTCCGTACATATTTCTTCCATAGACAAACCGGAACAGAGTAAGGACAGTACCTGAGTCTCCCTGTTCGTCAGGGCTATCTCCTCCCTTGGCGTATACTTCAGATAGTCCGGATAGCTGGCAGCTACATTAAAGCATTCCTCATACGTCTGCGTCAGGAATTCCCCGTCAATATCCCCGAATCCGTCATCGTCCTTAATACTCTTTAACAGCGGAAGGATCGCGGCTCCCTCAAGAGAGATGATCCTTACAAAATGATACTCCGAGGCCTTTTTCACCGCCTCGTGAAGGTGTGTTGTCCAGTGCGGGTCATTTTTTCTGTACAGAATGACCGATTTTAACAGCTCGTTTTCTATCCACAAAAATGTGCGATGATAGGCTTTCAGATAGCCCGTCAGAAACAGCGCAAGGTCAAAGGCTTCATCCAGGCGATCCTTCGCGATCAGACAGCGAAGCCTGATCATCTGTCTGTATCTGTCGAGAATACAGATGGAAGACTTCGCATCCGGAACGGCTTCCAGAAATCTGTCCAGATCGTTATCTGATCCGGTAAATAAGGACAGCCAGATCTCAAAAGCAGCAAGATTGTTGAACAGGTGTTTGGCGTTTTCGGCCCATGCTTTTCGGATGAAGGACTCACTGGTTCGCTTTGCCGAGGGAAGCTGGCCCTCGACGAGATGCTGCCTGACCTGTATCCCGACAGAAGCGAAGCACATTTCAATCCTTCCGCCATAGGCAGCAGCCGCGAAACCGTCATTGCATCTGGTAAGTACTTCATAGGCCGGCATGCTCTTCTTTTCAAACCCGCTTTCCGCAAGCGCCAGCGTAATAAGGCCGTTTCCGAATTTTCCCAGAAGCGTGGTCAGGGGATTCGCCATAAATTTCGCGATCTGGTAATCGTTTTTCGACCATTCGCAGAAATCCAGTCCGCCGTTCATAATGGAAGGCAGATTGCCCGTTACGGCAAGCTCCGGCAAAACAACCTCGCCCCTTTGCGTCAGAACAAACACATTTTTAAATATCTCCAGTTTTTTTCCGGCTCCCCGGTGGGGCAGCCCGATATCCAGGTATGCCAACCAGGTCCTTGCCTCTCTGCACCGCTCTCTGCTGTTGGTTTTATCCTGATAAAACAGTAACAGCGTGTTATACCATTCCTCGGCTTTTTCCGGCATCATCAGCAGATCATACAGCATGCACATTCCTGCCATGAGTACGGGAGAACCTTTTAATTCCTCCTCAGGAAGCTC
>JAFSXN010000071.1 GCA_017444015.1 Lachnospiraceae bacterium
GAAGGATTATTAAGGAGGATTTTATATTATGGCGATCAAGCAGTTTAAGGATTACGCAAACACCAAGGCATACGGCAATTTCCAGGCACTCCCCAAGGGCGGGTATGTGGCCAGGATCATGGGCGCAACTCTTAAGGAAAACAGGATCGGACAGTACGTGCAGGTTGCGATGGATATTGCTGAGGGCGAATACAAGGGGTTCTTTACAAGGGACTATCAGGAGCAGACCGGGGAGGACAAGAAGTGGAGATGTAACTACCTTCTGAACGTACCGGTCGATGATGGTTCCGAGAGGGATGGTTGGACGAAGCGCCGCTTCAAGACCTTTACGGAGGCTTTGGAAGAGAGCAATCCCGGCTACGTTTTCGATTGGGAGGAGAGTAAGTTCAAGGGGCTTCTGGTCGGTGCGCTCTTTAATGAGCGTCAGTACGAGAAGAACGATGGAACTATCGGTACGGCTACCAACCTTGCGCAGGTGATTTCCGTAGATAAGGTAAGGAACGGAGACTTCACGCTGCCGAAGGATAAGCTGTTGTCCGGGTCAAGCTCCACCAGCTCCGGTGACGATGGCTGGATGAACATCCCCGACGGTACTGACGAAGAGCTGCCGTTTTAATCATGCATCCGGTCGAGATCAGGGAGGTCTTGGATTCGATGACCATATTGGTGGATCGGAGGGAGCAGCCTACTCTGCGTGCGAAGAAACGTTATAAGCGTTTCGGCTGCCCATATGAGCGGGCTACGCTCAACTACGGAGACTACGCTGTGAATGCAAGGCTTCCCAACGGCAAATGGATTTATGATGTTTCCGATACAGTAAGACCGCTTGCTTCCGTCGAGCGCAAGATGAACCTGGACGAGCTTGCCGGGTGCTTTTGCCAAGGCAGGGAGCGGTTCGAGAGGGAGTTTCAGAGGGCGGCGGATAATGGCGCGAGGATTTATTTGTTAGTGGAGGGTGGGAGCTGGGGTGCGCTTCAGCTTCACGGTTACCGCTCGAGAATGAATCCGAACGCATTCATGGCTTCCGTCATAGCATATATGGTCCGCTACAACATGAACCTCATTTTCTGTGACGAGGCATCGAGCGCGAGGCTTATCCGGGAGATTCTGTATCGGGATTTGAAGGAGCGATTGGAAAGGGGTGATTTTGATGGGTGATAACAGAGGATACATATCTCTGTACCGTAGTATCCAGAATCATTGGCTCTATGGAGAGGATGAACCCTTTTCCTATTTTCAGGCATGGGTGGATTTAATCATGCTTGCGAAGTACAAAGACGAGGAATTTTACTACCGGGGCAGGGCTGTGAACGGAAAACGAGGCAGCGTTTATAGAAGCATGGCGAGTCTGGCTAAGAAATGGAATTGGAGCCGAGACAGGGTTAGCTTGTTCCTAAAGGCACTTGAAAAGGAGGGAATGGTCGCAGTCGATACGACAAGACACCTGACGGTTATTCGCATTGTAAATTATGCTAAATATCAAGACGGAAGGGTTTTTGAGGGCGAGGAGAATAGCCAGGCTTCCAGCAGTACATCCGACAGTCCATTCGACAGTTCATCGGGCAGATGGGACGAAAACAATCCGTCAAGCAGTCCACCCGACAGTCCATCAGGCAATCCGTTCGGCAGTCCATCAGGCAGTGAACTCGGCACATCTAATAAGGATAATAAAAGGAATAAGGATAATAATACTAATTCTAACAAAGAACTAAGTATATCCGAGCCGGTTGATTCTGACGAGAAGGGCACAGATGATGAAGAGCTGGATGGTGATGCATGGTATCGAATGATGGTTGAGCAGTACGGGCCAGAAGAGAGGTGATCTATGAGGATGTACGAATTTAAGCCGGAGGATGCTGAGGACTTTGCGAAGGCGCAGGGCATCCGCACTTTTCGTCGCCGGGAAGAGCTAATATTTGAAATCTGTCCATACTGCAAGGCAAAGCACAGGGACGACAAGAACAAGTTCTCTATTGACCTTGAAACCGGGCGGTTCCATTGCTTTCGTGCATCCTGTAACGCAAATGGCAACATGATCACGCTCTCAAAGGACTTTAACTTTTCTTTGGGGGCGGACGTGGATCAGTATTATCGGCACGTTCGCAGGTTCCGC
>JAFSXN010000072.1 GCA_017444015.1 Lachnospiraceae bacterium
ACAAAAAAAACGACCGAATATACAAATTGCATTGTTTCCTTTCAATTTTTGTTCTATGTTTTTATAGATATTCCAACTGGAACACTGAACGCGCCGGTCTTGGGCAACGCCGGCGAGCTTGACTTAACATGCGGCCCGGAGGGAAAAATGGAGAATCTAAGTAAGACGGAAACGGAAACAAAAACGGAAACGAAAACGTATACGGTAGTAAAGATCGAGAATCTGGTAAAGAATTACGCGGAGCTTCGGGCGTTGGATCATCTGAATCTTGAAATCAGGGAAGGTGAGATCTTCGGGCTGCTTGGGCCAAACGGGTCCGGAAAGACTACAACGATCAGCTGCCTTCTGTCGCTTCTGAGCTTTGACGAGGGAAATATTGAGATCTTCGGAAAGCAGATGACGCCGGTAAGCTATGACTTAAAGAGCAGGATCGGGATCATTCCGCAGAACGTAGCGGTCTTTGATGAACTGACGGTTTACGAAAACGTTGACAGCTTCTGCGGTATGTACATTAAGGATAAGGCGGAACGGAAGCAGTATGTGGAGGAAGCGATCGAGTTCGTCGGGATCGGAGACTTTAAGAAATTCCACCCGAAAAAGCTTTCCGGAGGGCTTCTGCGGAGGCTTAACATCGCCTGCGGTATCGCGCACAAGCCCGATCTGATCATTCTGGACGAGCCGACCGTGGCGGTGGATCCTCAGAGCCGGAATAAGATCCTTGAGGGGATCTGTGAGCTTAATAAAAACGGAGCTACGGTGATCTATACGACGCATTATATGGAAGAGGTAGAGCAGATCTGTACGAGGATCTGCATTATGGATCACGGAAAGAAGATTGCTGAAGGGACGAAGGATGAGCTTAAGCAGGCAATAAAAAATACAGAAACGGTATATATCGAAACGGATGAACCAGGGGAGCAGGTTTTAGCTGCGCTTAAAGGCCTTTCGCACACAAACGAAGTGAAATGGGAGGAGGGGAAGCTTGTGGTTTCCTGCGCGGGCGGAAGACATAATCTCCTTGAGATCATGGAGGTGATAAAAAACGCGGATATGGACTTCGGAAGGGTTTCATCGGAGCTTCCGACGTTAAATGATGTTTTCCTTACGATCACGGGGAAGGAGCTTCGGGACAGAGCGGAAGGTACGGAAGAAAACAACGAAAAGACAAAGAAGAAGCAGAGAAGGGGGTAGAAGCTATGTTTTTTTGTCAACTGAAATATCAGCTGATCAGAAACTTCAGGAATATATCAGTTATCATCTGGCTGATCCTCTTTCCGGTAGCTATGGGCTTGATCTATAAGCTTGTTCTGGGGAATCTGACCGCTCAGAACGCCTTTTCCGCCGTTCCTGCAGCGGTTGTAGAGCGCACCGAGGACAATATGTTCCATATGGTCATGGAGGGGTTTACGGAGGGCGAGAATGCCCTGGCAACCTTTACGTATTGTGATGAGGAGGAAGCCCTTCGGCTGTTGAAGGACGGTGAGGTAGAGGGGATACTTGTCATAGAACCCTCCGGGGAAGAAGAACCTGCTTTCTCTGACGAGGAGAGTGTGAATATCGTCGGGATGATGGAGCAATATCTGGATACGGGAATGATCCCTGAAACAGTGGACTTTGACGCGGAAGGCTTTATTAAGGATTTTCTGGAAGGGTCGGATCAGGAATATTTACATGCCTTCTTAAATTCCTATCGGGGAGGCAGCTTTATCCCGAATAATAAGATCTCCATTTGGGTCAGAAGGAGCGGGGCCTCCCAGACTACTATAAAAAAGATGGCGGAAATGTATCAGAACATCCTTGTGTCGGCGAATGATATCGCAAAGAGCGCTTCTGAGGGCGGAGGAAATAACGGAAAGGACTTCGCTCAGGCTATGGAGACCGGAGACTCTCTTGTAAAGGAGCTGCCTTTAACGAACGGGAATACGGATCCTCTGGCTTCCTATATGTATAATCTGATTGCCATGGTCGCGATCTTCGGATCCCTTGTAGGACTTACCATAGCCTTTGACGGGCAGGCGAACCTTTCGGCTGTCGGAGCCAGACGTTCCTGCTCGGGAATGAAGAAGCTTTCGTCGATCCTTGCAAGCCTTACGGGCTGCTTTATCTCGGAAATCCTCTGCGTATTTATAAGTATTACCTTTCTTGTCGTCGTATTAAAGGTTGATTTCGGAGAACGCCTCCCCCTCGTATATCTGGGAGGAATCTTTGGAGCAGCCGTAGGGATCTCTCTGGGATTTTTCGTCGGAGCGACAGGAAGGGGCAGTCAGGGAGCAAAAACAGGGATCCTTATGGCTCTGAATATGTTCATGCTGTTTTTGAGCGGCGCCATGGTACCGGGAATCCGGGAATCTATTATGCTTTACGCTCCCGTTATCAACGATCTGAACCCTGCGGCGGTGATCTGCGACTCCTTCTACTATCTGAGTATGGACGAGGATCTGACCAGGTTTTTCGGTAAGCTTGTCAGCATGCTTCTCTTTGCCGCGGTATTTACTTTGCTTGGATTTATGCTTACGAGGAGGAAAAAATATGCGAGTCTTTAATCTGTTTTTTAAGATCGCAAGGACGAAGCTCGGAATAACGATCCTGTATCTTGCGGTATTTTTAGTCATCTGCTTCCCCCTGGTAAAGGCTACGCAGAAGCAGGTAAGCTTTGAGGAGGCTACCCTTTCTCTTTTTGTTGACGACAGAGATCAGAGCGAGGCCAGCAGGCGCCTTATAGAGCAGCTTTCCGAAAAAAATGAGATCGTGGAGCTTGAAAACGATAAGCAGGTCATCATGGATGCTATGTATTACGACATTGTGGATTACTCCCTTGTCATAAAGGAAGGGTTTGAGGAGAAGCTTCAAAGCTTCGATCAGGGCGCCCTTAACGAAGGGCTGTTTGAGTCTTATCATATGCGGGACAGCTATGCCGTAGCCATGATGGGAGTTTTTTTAAGTGAATATGTCAGGGATGTAAGGATGAAGCTTGCCATGGGTTATAAGCTTTCGGAGGCGATCGACGAGGCTGAGAAGATGTTAAACGTACAGATCCCGGTTGAGATCATCACGGATCCCGAAAGAGAGGTTGCGGATAAGGACTTTACCGAGAACTTTGCTGTTTTCTTCAGGCTCCTGTGCTACCTTCTTCTGGTTGTGATCACTAACGCACTCTGCCCGGTTCTTTTATGTCTGAACAGAGAGGATCAGAAGAAGCGGATCGAATGCACGAGGATCAGTACATCTTCCTTTGTAAGGCAGATCTTTCTGGGAAGCGCGGTTTTGGTTCTTATCATCTGGCTTGTCTATATGGCAGCAGGCACTGTTCTTTACGGCGGAATGTACCGGGGTAGAAGCTGTTTTCTTGCCATCGGGAATTCCTTCCTGTTTGCGATGTTCTGTGCCATGTTTGCTGTTTTCCTCTGTACTCTTTCAAGGAATACCACCGTGGTTGGTATGATCTCACAGATCTTTGGTCTCGGGATGGCATTTTTATGCGGAGCCTTCATTCCCCAGAGCATGATGGATGATAAGGTGCTTTCCGCGGTCAGGATTTTACCGGGCTACTGGTATGTAAGGGCAACAGATATTCTATCGGGAGCGCAGACGGGGACCCTTCAGGATGTGCAGAATTGCTTTTTAATACAGGCAGGATTTGTTCTTCTGTTTCTCGTCCTGACGATCCTCGGATCCTCAGGGAAACGGCTTCCAAGGCTGAAGCACGCATAGCTGTCTGTATATTTCTGACAGGATACAAAGAGTTACTGATTGTTTATACTCGCGAACGCAATTAATTGCCGTTTCTGATAACGCAAACGTACTGAAATTGCGTTTGCGAGTCCGATTAATCGGCACCGAAAAGCGTTAACCAGTATAAATAATAGCAGAGAGGAGTAAGGAATATGATGAAAAAAACGGGGTATTATATTCTTGCCGGTGTTATGGCGATCCTGTTGTCGGCCTGCGGCAAAACGGATGAAGCGGAGACAGCGAACGGTAACGAAAATGCGGCTGCTGTCGAGACAGTTGAAGCAGAGGCGGCAGTTGAGGCGGAGGCAGAGGAGTCGCTTCAAGCATCGAAAGTGGAAGAATCGGCGGATGATTTTCGCATAGGGATCGTTACAGGGTCCTACGCCCAGTCCGAGGACGACAGGAGGGGCGCGGAGGCCTTTCTGAAAAAGTACGGAGAAGACAGCGTGACCTTAGCAATCTATCCGGACAATTTTATTGAGGAATCGGAAACAACGATCCAAACGATCGTCAACCTGAGTGATGATCCTAAAATGAAAGCGATCATCGTCAATCAGGCAATCGAAGGGACGACGGAAGCCTTCAGACAGATCAAGGAAAAGCGCCCCGATATTCTCTGTATCGCAGGCGAAGCCTTTGAGGACTTTGAAGAAATAAAGAGTGTGGCGGATCTTGTTGTGAACAACGATTTTGTCTCCCGCGGATATCTGATCATAAGAACCGCGCATGAGCTTGGCTGCGATACCTTTGTTCATATTTCATTTCCCCGCCATCTTTCCTATGAATCATATTCCAGACGGGTAAATATCATGAAAGCGGCTTGTGAGGAGTTTGATATGACCTTCGCGATGGAGGAGGCTCCTGATCCGACAACAGAGATAGGTGTTCCCGGAGCTCAGGCGTATATCAGGGAGCATGTAGCTGAATGGGTAGAAAAATACGGAAAAAACTCCGCTTATTTCTGTACGAATGATGCTCATACGGAGCCGTTGATCAAAGGATTGCTGGAGTATGGAGGATACTTTATAGAGGCAGATCTCCCCTCGCCCATTATGGGGTATCCGGGGGCCCTGGATCTGGATTTTACAGGGGCGGGCGGTGACTTTGCAAAGATTACGAAGGAAGTAGAGAGTGCGATCGTTGACGGAGGCGGCGCAGGAAGATTTGGCACCTGGACCGCTTCCTGCGGGTTTACCAATTCAGCAGGCCTTGCGGAGCATGCCCGCAATGTCCTGCTGGGAGAGAGCGAGCTTACGGATCTTTCAGATATTCTGTCCGCTTATACCGTATATTCTTCCGAAACCGAATGGAACGGTTCAAGGTTTTCAAACGCCTCAACAGGCGAAGTGCTTGATAATATATACCTTATCTATCAGGATACCTATATCTTCGGAGCTCCGGGTTATTACACGGGATCGACAAAGGTTGAGGTTCCCGAAAAGTATTTTACGATAGAGTAGGGATATCAGGAAACGAGGGGCTGAGAAAGTGGCTGATACAGGGATTGAGGCGCCAAAGGAATATAAAGGAAAAAAACACAGCATGGTCATTCCGCTTCTGTTAGTGTTTGTCTTTGTTGTCGCGATGGTGATCTATACCTCAAAGCTTATGTATAATGTTGCGGTGTCGAATACGAGGGTTGTGATCGAGGACAGGCTGTTAAATGTTTCCTCGCTTATTGAAAACCACCTGAATACGGCCGAGAATGTTCTTCATGTTACAGCCGATTCCACCTACCATATGATGCTCAGCGGGAGTACGCCTGCCAGGATCCATGAATTTCTGGTTCAGGAGACGAATAATGTCTCCGAACAGTTTGATGAGAATTATACCGGTATATACGGGTATATCATGAGCAGATACATGGACGGACTCAACTGGGAGCCGCCTGAGGATTACGATCCCAAAAGCAGAGACTGGTATGTACTCGCGATGCAGAGCGACGGCGAGGTTGTATTTGTGCCGCCCTATGTCGATGCTCAGACCGGCAATCTGATCATTTCGGTCACAAGGAGGCTTCCGGACCGGCAAAACGTCATATCTCTTGATGTACAGCTTCAGGGGATACAGAATATGATGAAGGACCTGACGCTGAACGGCAAGGGCTACGGATTTGTAGTTGATGATACGGGTCTGATCATCGCCCATGCAAACGAGTCGAAAAAGGGAACAAACATAAAGGATACCGAGGAAGGCGAGGACTATCTCAATGCGATCAGGGGGACAGGAGCCGGAAGCTTTCGCTATATACTCGGAAAAAGGCCAAGCAGCGTCTATGTCAACAGCATTATGAATGACTGGTATGTCGTTATGGTAGTAAGTAACGATGAAATGTACGAAGAGGTCAGAAGCCAGCTGCTTGTTAATATATTGATCTATACCGTGATCTGCCTTATGATCGGGGGCATCTACTATGTCAGCTACACAAAGGAAAAAGCATATGCCGTCCGGATGGAGGAGCTAAAGAACGAGGAGCAGAGAAAGGAGTATGAGACTCAGCTGTTAAAGCTCGAAAAGGAGGCCGCGGACAACGCGAATAAAGCGAAAAGCAATTTCCTTGCCAATATGTCCCATGAGATCAGGACGCCGATGAACGCGATCATCGGTATGGATGAGATGATCCTAAGAGATGCGAAGGAAGTAAAGATCCGCAAGTATGCCGCCGATATCCAGAGCGCGGGGAAAACCCTTCTGTCGATCATCAATGATATCCTCGATCTGAGCAAGATCGAATCCGGAAAGATGGAGCTTATTTCGGTAGATTACGACTTTGCCTCGGTTCTTAACGATATCGTTAATATGACTATGAACAAGGCGAAGGAAAAAGGCCTTACCTATGAGCTGACGGTAGAGCCTGACATTCCGGCGGGCCTTCGGGGAGATGAGATCAGGATCCGTCAGATCATATTGAATCTTACCAATAATGCGATAAAATACACGGAGCAGGGCGGCATCGGGGTTCATTTTTCTTTTGATCGAGCCGAAAACAGACTGCGGATCAGGGTTTCGGATACCGGGATGGGGATCAAGGAGGAGGATATGGATAAGCTTTTTTCTTCCTTCCAGAGACTTGACGAAACGAAAAACAGAAATATAGAGGGAACAGGGCTGGGACTTAATATCACAAGACAGCTTGCGGCGATGATGGGCGGCTCTGTTGTTGTGGAAAGCAAGTACGGGAGAGGGTCTACCTTTACGGCGGAGGTTGTTCAGGAGATCGTGGATGCTACACCCATCGGGAGCTATACAGACCGCCTTTGCAGAGCGCAGGACCGTAAAGAAGAGTTTAAGCCGGCGCTGATCGCACCCAAAGCTAAGATCCTGATCGTTGATGACAATGAGATGAATCTGGAGGTCATCACAGAGCTGCTTCGGGATACGAGGATTAGGATCAGTACAGCGCTTTCCGGCAGTGAGAGTATTGAAATCCTTAAAGAAGAGCGCTTTGATGTTATCCTTCTGGATCAGATGATGCCTGGAATGTCGGGAACTCAAACGCTTGAGGCTATTCGCGGGCTCAAGCTTTGCGACGATACCCCGGTGATCGCGCTTACGGCTGACGCTATCGCCGGGGCGAGAGATTCCTATCTGAGCGAAGGCTTTACCGATTATCTTTCCAAACCGGTCATGTATGAGGAGCTTGAAAAGGTACTGATCAGGTATCTTGACAGAAGTCTTCTGATCACTAAAGAGGAGCTTTCAAAGGAAAAGCCTGCCGCTAAACCGCTTGTGCTGGTGATCGGAGAGGACGAGCGGAAGAGGGAAGAGCTTGGAGAGCTGTTTTCGGACCGCTATAAAGGTGTATTTGTAAAGGATGAAGCCAGCGCGGAAAAATTCCTGAAAAGGCATGAGGTCGCATTTATCCTTCGGGAAGGGAACAGGGAAACAGAGTTGGTTTAACAGGACCAGAGGCACGGATCGGTTATCCCAGTATATCGATGATCCTTACTATCAGATCGGTCTTTTTCACAGGCTTTACAAGATACCCCTTCGGCTTGAGCTCGGAAAGGGTTTTTATGATCAGCTGTTTTTCCGTTACTCCGGTCAGAAAGACAACAGGTATGTCCCTGAAACGGATATCCTCCTGTAAAAGCCGCATAACATCCGGCCCGTCCAGATCGGGCATTAGATAGTCCAGGAATATGATGTCCGGTTTTTTCTTTTCAAGAAATCTAAACGCATCCGTAGCGGAATTCACAAGGAACACATCATAGAATTCGTTCAGATGCTCTTTGATCTGATAGAGCTGCTGTACGTCATCGTCCACGACAAGAACTTTTTTTCGGGGATGTCTTTCGTCGGCATTGGGATTAATGTATTCCTCTATCATCATAGAACTCAGATTCTTGATCTTTGAGAGCTGTTCTTCGATTTCGTTCAGCTTTTCGTAAAGGGCAAAGAGAGAGACCGGCCGGGAGAGGAAAAACATTTTGTTCAAATGGGAATGAGCCATGAACAGACGCTTATCCTCGTCGCTTGTGATGACAAGTATGGTTACCCTGCCGATATTCGTCAGATCCTTTAAAACATCGTAGACTCTGACTGTTTCCCACGTCTCGTCTCCCAGACATATGATGACGACATGGGGAGTTTCCGCGGGAACGAGTTTAAAAAGAGCCTCTTTACTTGCGGCGCATTTTACGATGATGCATTTTTTTCGATCGTTTTCCAGATGCTCGCATACATCCATGGCGATTCTCTTATTTCTGCCGGTAACCAGTATTTTCAGCTGCATTTATCTCTCCTCTTAAGAATAGTAAAAAACACGTTCTGAGAAACTATAATGAAAAACCCGTTTTCCGTAAAGCGCTATTGTTTATTCGGTTGTTTTTTCTGTTTATTCGGTATGGAAAATAACCGAATGCGCAAAAAAAACGACCGAATAAGCAGACGGGTTTGAAAAAAGGGAACAATATTTCTATAATTTGTTGATATGGAAAATGAAACGATCTTCAGAGATAAGTCCATAGAACGCGTATCCTCTCCGGATCAGCTGAATGAATATATCAAATTGTCAAATCCCGGCGTATGGTTTGTACTTACGGCAATCCTTCTGATCCTTGTCGGAGCGGTTATTTTCGGAACCTTTGGTCATATTGACTCAACCGTTCCCGGCGTTGGGATTTCCACCGACGGGAAAATGGTATGTCTTGTTAAGAAGGAATACGGGGATCGATTTACGGAGGACATGAAGGCCAGGGTGGACGATGGAGTATATGGAGTATCGTTAAGAAGCAACGGACCCGTTACGGTATGGGACAATACGGCAGCTTACGCTCTGACTGTCGGCGGTCTTCAGCCGGGAGAATGGGTCTATGAGCTCGATGCGGACGGTTTTTTTCCGGACGGGGTATATGAAATAAAGCTTATTACCGAGAGGATCAGTCCGCTCTCTTTTTTGTTTAACAGCAATGAAAAACAATAACAGAAATCTGCAGCCGGTTACAAGAGGCGTCGTCCGGGTACCCTTTATCATGCAGATGGAGGCGTTGGAATGCGGAGCGGCTTCTTTGGCCATGGTCCTTGCGTACTTCGGAAAGTGGATTCCGTTAGAAGAGGTACGAAGGGACTGCGGCGTTTCGAGAGACGGCTCCAATGCGAAAAATATTCTTCTTGCAGCAAGAAATTACGGACTTACTGCCACCGGGTACCGTTATGAGCCGGATTATCTCAGAGATCATGGTACCTTTCCCTGCATCGCGCATTGGGAGTTCAATCATTTTGTCGTCGTCTGCGGCTTTAAAAAGGATAAGGTCTATCTGAACGATCCCGCCAGGGGAACCGTTGTCATTACGCTTGAAGAATTTGACGAAAAGTTTACCGGTATCTGTATGCTTTTCTCTCCGTCAGAAGACTTTGTACCGGAGGGAAAACCGAAATCCACCGTTGCGTTTGCGAAAAAGCGCCTCGTCGGGTGCGGTGCGGCAGTGGCCTTTGTCATTATCACGAATATTATTTCCTCTCTGATCGGGATCATAAACCCTGTCTTTTCCAGGATATTTATGGACAGGCTGTTACCCGGAAGGGATCCGGGATGGTGCACCCCTTTCCTGATCATTATGTCGGTTTTCGGCTTTATTCAGATATTGGCCCAGTTCATTCTCGTGATCTATCAGAAAAGGATCGAGGGAAGGATGGCTGTTTACGGAACCAGCTCCTATATGTGGAAGATATTGAATCTTCCCATGGATTTTTATTCCCAGAGGTACGCGGGAGATATCCTCCAAAGGAGAGCCGGAAACGCCAGTGTATCAAGCTCCCTGATCCATACCTTAGCTCCTCTTTTGCTGAACGCCTTTATGATGATCTTCTATCTGGCGGTGATGCTTAAAAACAGTGTCCTGCTTACGCTTACAGGTATTTCCTCCGTAGTTGTCAATATGTTTGTCTCAAGGATCATATCGGCAAGGCGGGTCAATCTTTCGAGAATACAGATGCGGGATTCGGGAAAGCTTTCCAGCTGTACAACGGCCGGGATAGAAACGATAGAAACGATCAAAGCAAGCGGAGCGGAGGAAGGCTATTTTCAGAAATGGGCCGGCTATCAGGCCAGCGTCAATACACAGAAGGTCAGGTTCGCAAGGCTTAACCAGTATCTGGGAAGCCTTCCCGGACTGGTATCGGTTTTTACCAATACATTGGTTCTGATGATCGGGGTTTATCTGACCATGCGGGGCAGCTTTACGATCGGTCTGATCATGGCCTTTCAGGGTTTTTTGAGTTCCTTTAGTGCTCCTGCCACAACTTTTATTTCCGCGGGACAGACCTTGCAGGAGCTCCGGACCAATATGGAACGGATCGAGGATGTCATGGAGTATCCCTCCGACAGGCTCTGCGAGCAGGGAAATACTTTGACGGAACAGGAAAATGAAAGCTACAGAAAGCTTTCGGGGAAGGTCGAAATGAAACATGTGACCTTTGGCTATTCCAGGCTTGATAAGCCTCTGATCACGGACTTTGATCTCAATATCGAGCCGGGCAGCAGAGTTGCGTTTGTAGGAGAGAGCGGATGCGGAAAATCTACGCTTTCCAAGCTTATTTCCGGACTTTATGAGCCCTGGGAGGGAGAGATACTTTTTGACGGAAGGCCGATATCCGCTATAGACAGGAACGTCTTTTCCGGCTCCCTTGCGGTAGTGGATCAGGATATTATCCTGTTTGAAGATACTATATCCGCCAATATCCGGATGTGGGATGATACGATCATGGATTTTGAGGTCATTATCGCGGCAAGAGACGCAAAGATCCATGATGATATCATAAAACGGGAAGATGGCTACAATCACAGGATGATCGAGGGCGGAAACGATTTTTCCGGCGGACAGAGGCAAAGGCTTGAGATCGCAAGGGTTTTGGCGCAGGATCCGACGATCGTGATTCTTGATGAAGCGACCTCCGCTCTGGATGCCAGAACCGAATATGAGGTTGTGAACGCGATAAGAGACAGAGGCATCACCTGTATAGTGATCGCGCATCGCCTGAGTACCATAAGGGACTGCGATGAGATCATCGTTTTGGATCACGGCAGGGTGGTAGAACGGGGAAGACACGAGGAGCTGTTTACAAAGGGCGGAAAATATACCGAGTTGGTGAACAATGAGTAAATCCGCCGGTGAGCTATTATGACAAAAGCATGGGTTGGTTTGACGAGCAGATTAAAGCCAGAAAACAAAATGACAGAAGGGTCTTTGACCGCAGCTTCTTAAGGATAGCCGCGGCGGTCACAGGAGACAGGTCTGCTCTGCATTCAGAGGATGAGCATTCAAGGGTTCAGAGCGCGCTTAATGATATTCTGGGCTATTATCATATTTTTACAGAGAGCCTTCCGGACACGGAGGGACCTGTAGAAGAGCGGATAAAGCCTGTTCTGCAGGCATCGGGAATGATGTATCGAAGGGTTGAGCTTTCGGAAGGCTGGTGGAAGGATGCCTACGGAGCTATGCTCGGATTTGTCCGTGCCGATCACGCTCCGGTGGCGCTTCTTCCCTTCGGTTTTTCACATTACCGCTACTATGACGGAAAAACCGGAGGCTATGTCATCCTGGACAGTAAAAATGAGCGTATGCTGGAAAAGGAAGCCTATGCCTTTTACAGACCCTTTCCCCTGAAAAAACTAGGGCTTAGGGAGTTGGTCAGATATATCGCGGGGATACTGGATAAGACCGACTATGCTATGATCGTTCTGGCTACGCTTATCGTAACGTTTGTCGGGATGCTTATGCCAAAGCTTTCTCTGTTCCTTTTCGGAAGCGTGGTCGAGGAGAAGGACATTACGTTACTTGTATCCACCGGGATATTCCTGCTTTTTGCTTCCATGGGCTCCCTGATCTTAAATGGGGCAAGAACGCTTTTGTATACCCGGATCGATACCAAAATGAGTATCTGCGTCGAAGCGGCTACCATGATGAGACTGCTGTCTTTACCTGCGGGCTTTTTCAGAGATTACGGTTCAGGAGAGCTTTCATCCAGGGCCTCCTACGTGAATTCCCTGTGCAGCTCTCTGGTCTCCGTGATCTTAAATACCGGCTTAAGCTCTGTGTTCTCATTAGTATATATCACGCAGATCTTTGCCTACGCCCCCGGACTTGTCACTCCGGCTCTTATCATTATACTGGCTACCGTTTCCTTTTCCGTAGTCTCCTCTTTGCTTCAGATGCGGTTAAGCAAAAAGCAGATGCTTACGGGAACAAAGGAAAACGGGTTAAGCTACGCCGCGATAAGCGGAATCCGAAAGATCCGCCTGTCCGGAGCGGAAATGCGGGCTTTTTCCAGATGGGGAGAGCTGTATGCGAAGGAAGCGCAGCTTCTGTATAATCCGCCCCTTTTTCTGAAAATCAATGGTGTTATCAGCTCCGCCATTTCCATTACGGGAACCATTGTATTGTATAGTGCTGCGATCGCAACAAAGGTGACTCCCGCGGAATATTACGCCTTCAATGCCGCCTACGGAATGGTGAGCGGGGCATTTATGTCGCTTTTTGGTATGGCTTTGACTGCGGCTAATATCAGACCGATATTTGAGATGGCGCAGCCGATCTTAAAGACAGAACCGGAGATCTCCGCCGGGAGGGAAACGTTAAGAAAGATTTCCGGCGCGGTTGAGATCGACCATCTGTCCTTTCGCTATAACGACAGCGGGCCGTTTATACTTGACGATCTGTCATTTAAGATCAAGCCCGGACAGTATGTAGCCATTGTCGGGAAAACGGGCTGTGGAAAATCTACTCTGGTAAGGCTTCTTTTAGGCTTTGAAAAGCCCTTGAAGGGCGGAATCTATTACGATGGAAAGGATATCAGCTCGATCGATCTCAGATCCCTTCGCAGAAACATCGGGGTAGTTACCCAGAACGGCCGTCTGTTTCAGGGGGATATCTTTTCCAATATCGTGATAGCGGCGCCGCATTTAACGCTATCGGAGGCCTGGGAGGCCGCAAGGCTTGCGGGCATCGATGAGGATATCAGGGAAATGCCTATGGGTATGCACACGCTGATCAGCGAAGGAAGCGGCGGTATTTCAGGAGGGCAGAAGCAGCGGCTTATGATCGCAAGGGCCATAGCGCCGCATCCTAAGCTTCTCATATTTGATGAGGCTACCTCCGCGCTTGATAATATTACCCAGCGTAAGGTTTCAAAGGCCCTTGATGCCATGAAATGTACGAGGATCGTTATTGCGCACAGGCTGTCCACAATAAAGCAATGTGATCGGATCCTTGTATTTGACGGCGGTCACATTGTCGAAGATGGAACGTATGATGAATTGATCGAACAAAACGGTTATTTTTCCGAGCTGGTTGCGAGGCAGAGAGTAGATTTATAATAAAGGGGGCTGTTAACGTGAATAATGATGTCCGATTCGACGATCTGGCGATCTGGGGGCTTAATATTGAGAAGGGCCTTGCCTATACAGGAAATAAGGAGAAATACCTGGCCGCGATACAGAGATTTTACAGAAGAGCGCCAGGGGCTCTCGATACGATCGAAAAATCCGCGGCAGAAGGAAGATATGAGGATCTGACGATATCCGTACACGCGCTCAAGAGTAACGCGAAAATGCTTGGGGCTGACAGGCTGTCTGGGCTTGCGGAGAAAATGGAGGGTCTGGGAAAGGGCGGAAGGACGGAAGAGATGTTAAAACATCTGGAGGAGCTGGTTTTTGAATACAGGCAGCTTACGGATATCCTGAAGCCGTATGGGGAAATGGAGGAGGTCCATCCGGCGTCGGAAATATCCGCGGATGAGGCCCAGAGAGCAGGGGCGGCGCTTTTGAAGGCGTTAAATGATTATGACGATGAGGAGTCGTACAGACAACTCCATCTTCTCATCCGTTATCCCTTCCGTTTCACCCTGATCAATGTCCTTAAGGAGGCGGAGAGGGATATCGGGGAATATGATTATCCGGCTGCGACGCTGAAGGTGAGGAGAGTCGTCAGCCAGATCGAGGATTAAAAAAGTTTTATTTCAGGAAGTGTGAGGATCTATGTCGGATTTATTGGATATCAAGCTGATCATTGACAAAAACTGGCCAAAGCTGACCGTATATATAAAAAATAAAGAAAGAAACGAAGATGTGGAGGGAATTATCGAGGCGGTCCAGTCGTATTCCAGCAAAAAGCTTCCGATGATCGCTGCATATTTCAGGGAAAGCCTTGTAATGCTGCCGCAAAGCGGGATCATAAGGATGTTTGTTTCAAACAGGAGGGTTCTGGTCCAGACCTCGGACCGGCTGTATGAGGTCAGAAAACCTTTGTATGAAGTGGAGAATATGCTGGATAAGAGCAGATTTGTCCGTATTTCCCAGTCGGAGACGATCAATATCCGAAAGGTGAAAAGCTTTGATTTTTCCTCCGCGGGTACGATCGGCGTAGAGCTTGACAACGGGGAGACAACCTGGGTAGCCAGAAGAAGGGTAAAGGATGTAAAAGAGATTCTTATGGGAGGTAAAGATGGAGGAAATTAAGATCAAGCTGATCATCAAGGCTCTTACGGGAGCGGTGCTGGGGATGATACTCAGCGCTTTTATCTGCGCGTTTGGGGGGAATTTTTCGGATTTGCTTGCGGATAAGCTTTTCTTCCTGATGCAGATCATAGGATCGGGGTTTTTCGGGGCCTTTATGATGGGCGGCTCCGTTGTTTACGATATAGAGAGCTGGAGTCTGTTACAGGCGACGGTGACACATTATCTTTCCTTTGTTGTGGCGTTTCTGATCGCCTGCTTTGTTCTGGAATGGTTCAGCGGACGACTTTTGCTGATCGCCTTTGCTCTGCTTACTGTGGTGTATATTCTGATCTGGCTTACAGAATATGCGCTTTGGAAGCGTGAGATCGCCAGAATGAACAGAGACCTGGAGAATATCCTCAAAAGAGAACAGGGGAAGGAGGCTGCCCTGTGAGAAACATGGTAGACATTGAAGTGGTCCTTGACGAAGCCTTCGCTGACCCCAGGGTGACGATCAGTACCAAGCAAAGGACGAAGCAGGTAGAAAACATCATCGACGCAATCGAACGGGCTTCGGAAAATGATTACCCGGTGATTCCGGCCTACAGCGGGGATAAGCTGGAGCTTTTATCTCAGAGGGATATTGTCAGGGTCTATACACAGGGGCGCCGGGTCATGCTTCGGACCGAGAAGGATTTTTATTATTCGGGCAAGACCCTTGCGAGCATCGAGGAGCTGCTGAATTCCGAAAGATTCCTTCGGATCTCACAGTCGGAGATCATTAATCTGTACAAGGTGAAAAGCTTTGAATTCAGTATGATGGGAACTATAGGCATCGAATTTGACAACGGAGACAGATCCTGGGCTGCAAGGAGCAGAGTAAAGGCGGTCAAGGAGGTTCTGAAGGAGTACAACTATGGATGATTCGAAAGAAAAAAGCACACAATTCGATTTACAGAGATTAACGGAATACGGGATCGATCTGCAGGCCGGCTTTGGCTATACGGGCGGGGAGGAAAGGTATATTTCGGCACTGAAGAGATACTATAAGGCGTTTGAGGGCAATAAACAGAAGCTCAGGGAATATCTTGACAGTAAGGATCTTAAGAACCTTACCATAACGTTTCATTCCGTTAAGAGCAATTCCAAAATGATCGGGGCGCTGTATGTCGCAGAGGGGTTTGAAGCCCTGGAAGCGGCAGCGAAGAACGAAGATATGGATACTATAAACGCGGAGCTTATACCGACGTTAAAGGAGTATGATCGTCTTATAGAGGTACTGAAGCCGTTCGGGGAATCGGAAACCATGAACGTAGCCGATGAGCTGTCGGCGGAGGAAGCTAGGGAGACGGCAAAGCAGCTGCTTGCGGCTCTGGATGATTTTGATGAGGAGCTTGCGGCGGAGCTTGCAGAGAAGCTTTCGGGCTATCCCTTCCGGATCACACAGAGGGGAAAGCTTCGGGAAGCGGCGGAGCAGATCGGAGACTTTATGTATGATAACGCGGCGGATCTGATACGGGAGATCCTGGAAGCTATCGAGTAGGCAATTTTTCCGTCTCTTGGACCGGTGATTTGCCGGTTCTGCCGAATAAACTGAAAAAACGACCGACTGCGCAGATATCCTGTCATTGTGCGTGAAAAGACTTATAATCATACTTGCCCGGAGAACCGGATAGATACAGGGAGTTGAAAAAATATAAGATCACAGCAGAAGGACTATGTGCGATGGAGGGTACGGAAATGGCGAAAACGAATAATATGCAGCTTAGCGATGATATTATGGCAAAGGCCACCGGAGGTATCATAGAGGACGAACGGGAATCCGGATATTACGATGCCTTTGGTAAGGTGATCAGCAAGGAAGGAGACGGCTACCTGGTCCGTTTTGGGGACGGCGGCGAGGTTCTTGCAAGCTTTGAACAAAAGCATGTAGTTCCCGAAGGGACCCGTGTGGGACTTAAAGCTCTTGGCGGCGGCTGGGTCATGGAGGAGGTTACGGCCCCTCGGAACAAATAATTGAAAGGTATACGCTTTCCTGATGAGCGTTTACCTAAGAACCATTAATAAATGAGGAAAAAAGAGGAGGAGATTTATCATGAACAGGAAGAAGCTGTACCCGGTTTTCAGTATAGCGGCGCTTATCATTTTTTTCATCTGGGGCTGGATCGAAGGCTCTTTTGAACATAGCTGGATCATCTTTTTAGCGGTGCCGGTTGCCATAGCGATCGTTAACGCGATGGACGGTAAGGATGATAAAAAAGGCGGAGAGAAGGATGCGGATAAGAAGGAATAACAGAAGCTGTCCGGGGGATCTTGCAGTTTGGAATGATAAAGGAGGAGGTATTTTCTTATGATAGGTGTAGTCATAACCATTTTATTTGCTGTCGTCGGAATCGTTCTGATCATTGTTGATGTGATGAAACGTAAAAGATGCTCGGAAACGGTCCGGGCGGAGTGTGTTTCGGTGGATATGTCCCATACACGGGACGGAAACGGAAGGAGTAAGCGGACCTACAATCCGACCTGGGAGATCGAGTATGACGGAAGAAGGATCCGGCTTTCCTCCAATAATTATACCCAGAAGCACGTTGCTATCGGACATCACAGGAATCTTCGGATCAACCCGGATCATCCGGAGGAGTTTATGGATCCGTCCGGCGGGACTCTGATCATCGGAATAGGGTTTGTGGTGATCGGTGTGATCGCAACCGTGATACAGTTCACAGCCGGGTAAGGCCTGTCCGGGATTACCGGGAGATTGTTGATGTATAACATTTATTTTGAGGTTGCGGCCGTTGGATTTCTGGCAATTCTTCTCTTATATCTGCATGTAGAGTATCCGAAAGCCTCCGAGAGCAATATCCTTTACCGTCAATGGGTGGCATGGATACTGGTAAGTGAGATACTGGATATCATAACCGGCCGCATGATCGATTACGGCTATCTTATTCCGCCCGTATTAAATATTCTGGTAAATACCGTTTACTTTTATACTACGGCAGGCTCATTCTGGGGCTTTGCAAGGTATCTCCACTCGTTTGTCAGGAGTGACAAAAGCAGAATATATATAGGCTTTAATACAGCGGTAGTAGTATTATATATCTGTATAATGACGCTGAATGTTTTTACCGGATGGGTCTTTACCTTTGACGGGGCCGGACAGTATATCCATGGACCGGTCTATTTTTTATCCTACGGAATACAGATTGTAGTCGGAACTACATCGTCAGTTCTTTTGTGGACATATCGAGACAGTCTTGAGAAACGCCAGAAAATGGCGGTCTGGCTGTTTATGATCCTTATTGTATCAGGCTTTCTTCTACAGGCCGTCTTTTTCTCCAAGATACTGCTTACCTCCTACATGAGCTCCATTGCGGCAATGACTCTATTGTTTATCATAGAGACGCCGGATTATTTAAGACTTACACAGACAATGGAGGAGCTGGAACACCAGAAGAACCTGGCGGATATAGCCAATAACGCAAAGTCTGAGTTTCTTGCCAGAATGTCTCACGAGATCCGGACGCCTTTAAATGGCATACTCGGGATGGATGAGATGATCATCAGGGATGCGAGGGACGATACCATAAAAAAATATGCTGCTGACATAAAGGGAGCGGGAAACACCCTCTTATCTCTGATCAACGACCTTCTGGATATGAGTAAGATAGAATCCGGAAATTTTGAGCTCATTCCGGTGGATTATGATCTGTCCTCCGTTCTGAATGATGTGAAAAATATAACGGAACCAAGAGCCCTAAAGAAGGGACTGGGCTATGAGCTTACCGTATCGCCTGACATTCCGTCCGTGTTTAACGGAGATGAGATACGTATTCGACAGATCGTACTCAATATCATAAACAATGCGATAAAATACACAAATGAGGGTCGGGTCTGCATAGAAATAACGGCGCTCCCGCTTGGGGATCCCGGGGAGAGAGATCTGACAGTAAAGGTTTCCGACACCGGCATCGGGATAAGGGACGAGGATAAGGATAAGCTGTTTAAAAGCTTTCAGCGGCTGGATGAGGAAAGAAACAGGACGGTGGAGGGCACCGGCCTTGGCCTCTCAATTACCGACCGCCTTGTCAATATGATGGGAGGTCATATTGAGGTGGAAAGCGTCTACGGAAAGGGTTCTGTGTTTACGGTCCATATTCCTCAGACAGTTGTAAACGCTGCGCCTCTTGGTGAGTTTTCAAAGGCGATTCTTATGCATACGAATGAGAATCAGGCTGAGAAAACCACCTTATATGCTCCTGATGCGAGGATTCTCATCGTCGATGACAATGAAATGAATCTTGAGGTGATAGAGGGGCTTCTTCGGGATACAAGGATCAGACTTGACCTTGCAGCATCCGGCAAAGAATGCATCGAAATGGTAAGTAAAAAGAGGTATGACTGCGTTCTTCTCGATCAGATGATGCCGGTAATGAACGGAGAAGAGACTCTTAAGGAAATGGAGAGGGCGGATCTTTTACAGGGTACGCCGGTGATCGCCCTTACTGCGGACGCGATCGTCGGAGCAAAGGATAATTATCTTTCCAAAGGGTTTTCGGATTATATCAGTAAACCGGTAAAGCTGAACGCCCTGGAAGGGACACTGAGGAGATATATTCCGCAGGAAAAACAACTGAAAGATCCCGTGCGGTCATCGACGGGGAATGCAGTGATGCATGAAGGCCTTCCTTCTCTTTTGCTCTGGGGGGACGACCCGCAGAAGCTGAGAGCCGAAAAGGAGAGACTTTCCGGGCTGTATCAATGTATTTGTGTTACAGGAAGGGACGCCATGGAAAAATATCTTGCAAAGCACGAGCCTGACGGGATATTTCATGTGCTATAAAGCACTGACTATGCCGGATGACCGAATACGCATTCAAATCGACCGGATACGCATAATCGCTGACATACACAGGGAGATATCCGTATAATAGGTCAAAGAACAAAATAAAAGCTTCTAAACAAGGAGGACAGGACAATGGCTGATAACAAGAATATGGAGCTTAACGATGAAATGATGGCAAAGGCAGCCGGCGGAAAGCTGGAGCCGGGACAGGAGGTTATGGAGATAACCGGAATTGTTCTTGAAGATCCTTTTCCGAATGATTCTGTCTATGGCGGAGTCTGGGAGGAGTGCAAAGCAGGCGGTTATCAGGTTTATGAGATTGTCGGAGACGGGAGGATCGCGGTGGCAGGAAAACATCTTCCGGGCTACAGCATCGGAGACCATGTTCTCGTACACCAGATCCGGGGCTTTTACGGATGGGAGATAGAAGCGGCAATGTTCTTTTGAAACAGGGTGTGCTTTATAGGTCCTCAGTGTTATTTGCACCGAGCAACTCTGTTAAGAGTATCATACAAAAATCTTTATAAAAGACAATGTGAAATGAAATGAATGTCCGCAAAAAGGACGGGATGCATCTTCCTTCTGCTGTAGTCTTTAAGACAGAATTATGATATGATTAGACAAATATGAAAGAAGGAGAAAAGATATATGCCACATTCAAGCGGAGGAGGCTCCTCGAGCGGAGGAAGCCACGGCGGATCACACAGCAGATCCGGGGGCGGGGGAAGCAGCAATACAAGATTTGGATCAAATTATTATCCGGGAGCTCACAGATACGTCTATTACGTAAACAGGCAGCCCCGTTATTATTTCAGCGATACGTCATATACGATAAAGGACGCAAAAAACAAGAAGAGATCCGATCTGTTCGGAGGTATCATCTGGGCGCTTGTATCTTTGGTTTTCTTCTTCGGGGCGCTGTCCGAAATCCACATTCCGAAAAAGGTGGTCATAGACTATGATACCGGTATCGTCATTGAAGACCATCTTGATATACTGGATGAAGCAGACAGATCTGAAATGGACAGGGTTTTTTCACAGTTCAGAGAGGATACAGGGGTCACGCCGTCTTTTATTGCGGTTTCCGATACACAATGGCAGGATCGGACGGATACGCTTGAGCTATATGCGTATCGGTCTTATGTGGAGAATTTCGACGATGAGAAGCATTGGCTTGTAGTTTATGCAGAAGGCGGAGGTAAATGGGCCTGGGAGGGCATGCTCGGGGATGACTGCGAGGATATGATCACCCCTGAAATGGAGGATGAGTTCACCAAAACTATCCAGGAAAACCTGTGGGCAGACACGAGATATTCGGTAGCAGGGGCGATCTGTAACGGATTTGAAGGTATCGCGAAAAAAGCCCAGAAGGTCCAGTTTGATTTTACAGATGTTGTGATCTTACTATTAGCTGCCGCGTCTGTCTGCTTTGGGATTTTTATGATACTGGGATCGCTCAGGCAGAAGCCGGAGGATGACCCGAGGCTTCGATCCGAAAGATGCAGGGTGGATAAGGAAAACCCGAGAGAGGATGTCTGTGATTACTGCGGCGGGGTTTATGTGCATGGAGTTCATACCTCCTGTCCGCACTGCGGAGCACCGGTGAGAATAGAGATGAATACTGCTCAGAATTGATCACGACCGAACACGCACCGAAAACGACCGAATACGCATTATTGCTGACAGGATCAGGAGTGCCTCCGTATAATAAGGTGAAAACAAAAACAAAGCTTCAAAGCTGAAGCGGAAATTCACAGGAGGACACAGAAATGGCAGACGAAAAAAACACGAAGCTGAATGACGAGGCAATGGCAAAAGCGGCAGGCGGAGCAGGCAGATCGGACGAATACGATATGTATGGTTTCGTAGTGGAGAAGCTCCCCGCAGAACAGTATGCGAACCACTACAATGTAAAGGGAGATAATGATGAGATCTTCATCTGCTGGTACGCCGGTGATGATATCCTTGCTGCGGGGACAGAGGTCGGAATGACCCATATTCCGCAGGATAACGGATGGAAGATCGAGCCGATCATGCATATATGATTCAGGATTGCGGATAAATCCTTTGAATCGCTTTTGAACAGTATATTTATATAAGATGGATGCTTTCTTACAGCTGCCCGGGATAACCGGGCAGTTTTTTATGCGCAGGGCTGCGTAAGGAATTATTCCGGCTAAAGCCGGACGCAGCCCGCGCGCGAGCAGTCGGTATGTTTGTGAATACGGCGTCTGTCCGGACAAAACCGGAGAGAGACAAGCCCCTGTCATCGTTTCTTACGGAAAACGCGGAAATGATCCGCGCTGCGACAAGAGAGTTTATTCTGCCCTTTGCGGAGGTTGTGGAGGAATTCGTGTCAGAGCCTGACAGCGCAAGGCATCCCGTATTTGACGCTGGGATTAATTATCTCAGACTGCCGGAGCCTTTATGCGATGCAGCCTCAGGTATTTCGATCGCCTTTTCCTATGAGCTTCAGAGATTAAGGCGGGATCTGAATCTGACGATTTACAGAGAAAATAAGGTCATAAGGATCATCGCGCAGTATCCTTCAGCTCTCTTTGAGGATGGGGTGATCGAGCGGTTTTTGGAGCAGCTTGAGGCAACGCTCTCTGTTATGACGCAGAAAGAAAAAAAAGGTCTGTATCTCTCAGGCGGCAGCGCTCCCGGAGAATCAGAAGGAAGAGCTGAAGCGTTTCTCGATCAGTGAAAAAACGGAAATTCCCGAGAAGCTGTTACATCGGATGTTTGAAGGGACGGCGGTAAAAATCCCGGATAAGACCGCGCTGATCGCCTGCGACAGAACCCTGACCTTTACCAGGCTTAATGAGGAGGCAAACAGGATCGCCTGGAGCCTTTTGGAACGCGGCATAAAAAAAGGAGACAGTATTATTCTTCTTCTGCCGAGAAGAAGCTTTTACTTTAGCGCGCTTTTCGGGGTACTGAAGGCCGGGGCGGCTTTTATCCCCTGCGATCCGGCCTATCCTTCGGAACGGATAAGGCTGATCCTTGAGGACTGTGGAGCGGCTTTTCTTATCTCGACAAAAGATCAGCCTCAGGGGTCTGTCCTGTTAGAGGAAAAGCGATTAAATATAGAAGAGCTTTTGAAGAGTCCAAGGTCTGAAAATCCGGAAACTGAGGTTTTACCGGAGGATCTTGCGTATCTCATCTATACCTCCGGCTCTACCGGAAAGCCAAAGGGAGTTATGATCAGACATCTGGGGATCGCTAATTACTGCACAGCGAATCCGGCAAATCCTTTTTTTGATATTGTCAGAAGCTCCGTAGAGACAATGCTTTCTGTGACGACGGTTTCCTTTGATAGAGAAACTGTCGTATGATCCAGATAAGCAGAAGCCGGTTTTGAAATGCAGTATCTGTAATGGGGAACAGGTGGCTGGTCTGAAAGATCTGCGATCCGGACAGTTTGAAGAAGTCATGCTTGTGAGAAATGGCACGGATCTGGATCGATTCCGGGCTATGGTCGGCGTAGAGGACATTCCGAAAGAATACTGAGGATTCAGTCAAAGTCCGATAATAAAATTGGGCGGCACAAAATAAGGGCGCTCAGCCCTTATTTTTGTGCCGTGATTGGGAGATTATGATATTAAGGTTGCCTTAATTTCGTCTGTATTGTATTCCCAAACGATTTTAAGGATGTACTCCATTTCCGTAAGAACCTGTTGCAGGAATTTTTTCATATTGATATTCGGCTCTGAAGCGTAAGTCCGCAGGCGCTTTTTATATCGTTTCAAATTGATCATGGAGGAGAAGGGGAAGAAGAGGGAGTACAAGCTGGCGGCAGATCTGAAGGGCATGAGCCTTTCTGCCCTCGTCCAGTCCTGTGGCGAAAAGGAGATAGCGAGAATGCGGGAATAGCCCTTTTTCTCTTATAAATAATTTCATAATCCAGCGCCGCTCAGACCGGCAGGCGGGTCCCATTGGGTTGCACGACGTCCGGGGGAGGAGGAACCAACTCCGCGATACATTCCATGTAACCGCATAAAAACAGCATAAATCAGGGCATTCAGCCATTCACCGTTTTAAGTTTTCAGCATCACATCTGTATGAAATTCTTTCTTATCATGCGTAAATCTTGCTAATCCGTTATATTTTTCGGCGGTTTCCTTTATGGAGATCAGCCCCAGACCGGAGCCATGTCTGCCGGTGGAGAGGTAAGCGCTGCCATTCATGCGCACATTTCCGTCAAAAGAATTGGTGACGACGATATAGAGTCCGCCTCTTGGCTCATATCTGAGAGTTAGGTCTATGAAACGCTTATCCTCCGGGAGCTTTTCACAGGCATGGATCGCATTTTCGAGGATGTTCCCAAGAATGCCGCACAGGTCGATATCGGAGACAGACATATCCTTTGGTATGGAGATATCCCATTCCAAAGGGATGCTTAAGGATTTTGCCATACCCATGTAATAATTTAGTATAGCATTGACCGCGGGATTCTCACAGAAATCTACGGTATCGTTTGTCGGCTGCATCGCCAGATAATCATCGAGATAGGCTCGGACAGAGGACAGATCGCCGGCGGATACCAGTGCATCCAGGGTGCCGATGGTATGCTTGAAATCATGGCGTATCTTTGCGGTCTCTTTCATATAGCGCTGCTGGGACAGATAGGTGCTCGCCTGCATTTCGAGTATATTATTTCGTGTCTCCATATCTGCCTTTGCCATCATATCCGAGACGATATAGTAAAACCATACGCACAAAAGGCACAGGAGCAGGAAGAACAGCCCAAGGCTTCCCCAGAAGGCAAGCTGCATCAGGTTGACATGAAGTGTTTCGTATTTCCGTGGGGAGATCAGCAGGTTAAACGCCAGAAAGATCCCCCATACCGGGAGAGAAGCATAATAGACTCTCGGAATGTCAAAGCGGTCTATGATCACGGAAGCCTTTGAAGCAGGATAATAGGCGATCAATGCAAAGACCGTTGAGATCAGGGCCAGAAAGAGAGCGGCCTGCAGGCTGTAATCATTGAGGGTACCGTAAGGGTGCAGAATCGCGTCGAAGCCGTTGGATACATTTACAAGGAAGCTCATAAATGCAAATATCAGCACGAAAACGGACAGCGCTTTATATACAGGAACGGTTACAACTTTCATAAAGACGATAAAAGCCGGTATGATCATAATGGGCATAAGTGCATTGCGGGGGATGGGAAAGCTTGCCTTAAGAAAAGCGATGATGATGGATGGCACAGTAAGTGCGGCAAGGCCGAGGAAAATATCCCTTTTCCGGTTGCCCCGCATTTGATTTTTCATGGGCGCAAAACACAG
>JAFSXN010000073.1 GCA_017444015.1 Lachnospiraceae bacterium
AAAATAAAACTGAAGGCTTGTCCGTAATAACAAACCTTCAGTTGAACGTACTCAAGTCCAGATATAAACCGGCTTTCGACAAATATGAATCTTAAAAAAATCGTGACTACTTATACATTATTTTTCCGTGAATAGTAACCGGGGTTTTTCGCGGTGCTTGCCCCTATAGCTGTTTTTTGCTATAATACGGCTTATGGAAAGGGAAAACGTTCTTATCCTGAGCGCGGGCCGGAGGGTCGAGCTCGTTAAGTGCTTTAAGAACGCTAGAGACAGACTGCATATCGACGGAGAGATCATAGCAGGGGATGCAAGCGATTTGGCGCCTGCTCTTTATTATGCGGAAAAGCATGTGATCTTTCCGAGGATCGATTCCGGAAGATATATTGAGGCGATCATCGATACCTGCCGTAAATTCGGGGTTTCGCTGATCGTTCCTACGATCGATACGGAGTTGATTTTGCTTTCCGAGGAAAAGGAACGGATCGAAAAGGAAACGGGAGCGAAGGTCCTGATCTCCGATCGGGAGGTCATACGGATCTGCCGGGACAAGCGGAATACCCAGGCCTTTATGGAGGAAAACGGTTTTCTGATCCCGCATCTCTATACGGAAGCGGAGCTTGCGCAGGGAAAGGTAAGCTTCCCGCTGTTTATAAAGCCGATCGACGGCAGCTCGAGCATTGATACCTACCGGGCGGACAACGAGGAGGAGCTGAGAGCGGCGCTTTCGGCCGTACGTGAGCCCATGGTTCAGGATTATATGGAGGGAACAGAGTATACGGTCGATGTTTTCCTGGATTTTTTTGGGAAAGTGATCTCGATCGTTCCGAGGATACGGGTCGCGACAAGAAGCGGTGAGATCGCGAAGGGAAGGATCGTAAGAGACGAGGAGATAACAGAAGATGTAAGACGGCTGATGGAGACCTTAAAGCCCATCGGACATATTACAGTACAGCTTCGGAAAACGAAGCGGGGGATCGAATACATAGAAATAAACCCGAGATTTGGCGGGGGCGCGCCGATGTCCATTATGGCAGGGGCGGATTCCTGTGAGTGGCTCTACAGGCTTTTGAGCGGCGAAAGCCTTGAATATAGAGAAAAATACAGAGCGGATACGGTATTTTTACGGTTTGACAGCTGTATCATGCTCGATGAGACAGGAGAACCTGTGTATGCGGAAAACTGTTCTGTTTGATCTGGACGATACGCTGTACTCGGAGCTGGATTTCGTAAAAAGCGGCTATCTTGCGGTATCGGAGAGGATCACGGAGAAGTATTCGGATCGGGACCTTGACAAAGACGAGGTTTTCGACCGGCTCTGGGAGTTGTTTCAGGAGGATGCCAGGGGCGTCTTCAATCGGTTTCTGAACCTTCAGAGGCTTCCCTGTGAGGAAGGGGATATCAGGGAATTGGTTAAGCTTTATCGGGAGCATACGCCCTCGATCAAGCCCTTTTCGGATGCGGTGAGTACCCTGAAGCAGCTAAAGGATATGCGCTGTAATCTGGGAGTTTTATCGGACGGATATCCGATCTCCCAGCGGAATAAGCTGGCGGCGCTGTTTCCGGGGAAGGGATACCTGTTCGATAAGATCCTTCTGACGGATGAGCTGGGAAAAGAGTACCATAAGCCGGATGAGCGTGCCTTTATCATGCTGATGGAGTTCTTTCAGACGGACTGGAATGAGACGATCTATGTCGGGGATAATCCGGGAAAGGATTTCTATATCGGAAACGAGCATCCGATTTTAACGATCCGGCTTCTTCGGGAGGACGGAGTCTACAAAAACAGCGAATATCTGAAGGATATCCGGGAAAAGCTGACGATCGGGGCTCTTTCTGAGCTTCCGGATATCGTTAAGAGGTCATAGCTTGAACATTCTATATATTACGCTGAGCGAGCCGAGGCTTTCGGAAAGCGGGATCTATCCTGATCTTGTAAGGGCGCTCTGTAGGGCAGGTCATAAGGTTACGATCGTTTACGCCGCAAGCCCAAGAAAGCAGAAAGAGACGGAGCTTGCGGAGGAAAACGGGGTTTCGATCCTTAAGGTCGTCGTCGGTGAGAATTTCGATGTGGGGCTTCTTCGCAAGGGGATCAATACGCTGATGATGGAGCCGAGGCTCAGATCGGCGATCAAACGGTTTCTTGCGGACAGGACCTTTGATGTGTGCATTTACGCGACGCCGCCGGTGACCTTTGCGGGAGTCGTCTCATATTGTAAAAAGAAATACGGGCTGAAAACCGTTTTGATGCTAAAGGATATTTTCCCTCAGAACGCAGTGGATATCGGCCTGTTTCCGGAGGGCTCTTTTATTCATCGGTTTTTCAGGAGAAAGGAGAGAAGGCTTTACGAGCTGTCGGATCATATCGGGTGTATGTCGGAGGGCAATGTCCGGTATATAAAGGAGCATGAGCCCTGGCTTGATCCGAAGAAGCTGTTTGTTTTTCCGAATACCATTGAGGTTTCTAAAGAGAGTGGTGTGACTTCGGATCATGTGAAGCCGCAGAGCGAAACAGAGGAGGAGCCTTTGGAGAGCGGGGGCGGTCCCGTCCGGTTCGTATTCGGCGGGAATCTGGGGAAGCCGCAGGCGATCTTGTGGCTTATTTCCGCAATCTGTGATCCGAGACTTACGGAGCGAAAGGATATTGAATTTTATATCATCGGGCAGGGAAGCGAAAAGGAGAAGGTGAGAAGGGCCGCGGAGCAGTCGGACAATCTCTTCTATATCGAGCAGCTTCCGGTTTCGGAATATGAGGAGAAGATGAAGGAAATGGATGTCGGGATGATCTGTCTGGATCACCGGTTTACGATCCCGAATTTCCCGAGCCGGATCCTTTCCTATATGAAGGCAGGAATGCCGGTTTTAGCCTGTACCGATGAGGTGACGGATATAAGAGACCTGGTTGAAAGAAAGGCGCTCTGCGGACTGTGGCGCGCTTCAAACGATATAAACGGATTTGTTGACGCTGTGTTTACGCTGGCCGGGGACAGAAGACTCAGGCTGGAAATGGGAGAGCGCGGACGACGGTATCTTAAAGAAAATTTTGATGTGCGCCGGTCGGTTGAGCTGATCGAGCAGAGGATCACTGGAAAGGGATGAGTGGCAGAGAAAGGATTCCTTGAGTGTTGTGTGATCGATAATCGGGATACGGTCATCTGCTGTTTGCGGCCAGGTACGGGATTTCAGATAAATGGAGGAAAACAAGGGAATGTTTGAAGGGAAGACCTTATTGATCACGGGAGGGACAGGGTCCTTTGGAAACGCTGTCCTCAGACGGTTTTTAGATACAGAGATCGCTGAGATTCGGATCTTTTCGAGAGATGAGAAGAAGCAGGACGATATGCGTCATCTCTATAATAATCCGAAGATCAAGTACTATATCGGAAATGTCCGGGATATCCAGAGCGTTAAGGATGCCATGCATGGGGTGGATTATATTTTTCATGCGGCGGCCTTAAAGCAGGTCCCAAGCTGTGAATTTTTCCCCATGGAGGCGGTCCGGACCAATGTGATCGGAACGGATAATGTCCTGACAGCGGCGATCGAGGCCGGCGTTAAAAAGGTAATCTGTCTTTCGACGGATAAGGCGGCTTACCCGGTAAACGCCATGGGGACCTCGAAGGCGATGATGGAGAAGGTTTTCGTGGCAAAATCGAGAACGGTGGATCCGGAAAGGACGCTGATCTGCGGAACGAGGTACGGAAACGTGATGTGCTCCAGAGGCTCGGTGATCCCGCTATTTATCGAGCAGATCAGGGAGGGGAAGCCTCTGACTGTGACCGAGCCTGCTATGACCCGGTTTATTATGAGCCTTGAGGAAGCGGTGGAGCTTGTTCTGTTTGCCTTTGAGAACGCGGAGGCAGGGGATATCATGGTTCAGAAGGCCCCGGCCTGTACGATCGAGGTTCTGGCCCAGGCGGTCAAGGAGCTGTTCCATGCGGATAATGAGGTCAAGATCATCGGGATCCGGCACGGGGAGAAGATGTATGAGACGCTTCTGACCAACGAGGAGTGTGCCAGAGCCATTGATATGGGCAGCTTTTTCAGAGTCCCCGCGGATCAGAGGGATCTGAATTACGATAAATATTTTAAGACCGGAAATCAGGAGAGGACGAAGCTGACGGAGTTCAACTCGAATAATACGACAAGACTCGATCTTGAGCAGGTCAAGGAAAAGCTTTTGACCCTCCAGTATATCCGGGACGAGATAGCGCAGTATACGGAAAGCCTGTAACAGCCCCGGAGCTGTCGGGCAGCTGTTATTGCCCGGATAAGGATCATAACTGGTGAAAAACCGGAGAAGAAACGTGGAAGGTAAGACGGAGCGGGAATACAAAAGAATATTGGTAACCGGGGCAAAGGGCTTTATCGGGAAAAATCTTGTGGCAGAGCTTAAAAACAGAGATCCCTTTGAGGTTTTTGAGTACGACCTGGGTTCAACATCTGAGGAGCTTTCCCTGTACTGCGCGGAATGTGATTTTGTGTTCCATCTTGCAGGTGTGAACCGGCCGAAGGATCCGGCGGATTTTATGAAGGGGAACTGCGGATTTTTAGAGGAGGTTGTTTCTCTGTTAAAAAAGAACGGGAATCCGGCTCCGCTTCTGATCTCCTCTTCGATCCAGGCGGCGCTTGAGAATCCTTACGGAGAGAGTAAACTGGCGGCGGAGGAGCTTCTGCTTTCCTATACGAAGGAAACCGGAGCGCCTGTTTTTATCTATCGTCTGCCGAATGTGTTCGGAAAGTGGTGCCGCCCGAATTATAACAGCGTGGTCGCGACCTTCTGCTATAATATCGCGCACTCTCTGCCGATTAGAATCGACAATGAGGAAACTGAGCTGTCGTTAATCTATATCGACGATGTGGTGGAGCTGTTTTTGAGCAGGCTGTATGAAGTGATCGAGGCTTCTTTCGAGTCTGCCGGTGAAGAAGGCAGCGATCACCGGACAGATATAATTGAAAGGGAAAATATCGCAAAGGAGAGAGCCACCCGTTCTTATCAGCGGGTTCCTGAAGACAAGATTCATTCGATCCGGCTGGGGGAGCTTGCAGGGCGGATTCAAAGCTTCTACGAAAGCAGGAAGAATCTGATCCTTCCGGATTTTTCGGATGCGCTTACGAAGAAACTGTACAGTACATATCTGAGCTATCTGCCGGAGGATGCCTTTTCCTATCCGCTTTTGATGCATGAGGATGTGAGGGGTTCCTTTACCGAGTTTATCAAAGGCCTGGGAGGGCAGGTTTCGATCAATGTGATCCGTCCCGGGATCGTTAAGGGCAATCACTGGCATCATACGAAGAATGAAAAGTTTCTGGTTGTTCGGGGGAAGGGGTGCCTGCGGTTTCGAAAATACGGGGGCGATCAGGTCCTTGAGTATCACGTCAGTGAGAAGAAGCTCGAGGTGATCGATATCCCCTGCGGATATATCCACAATATTACCAATGAAGGCGACGAGGAAGCGGTGGTCGTGATCTGGGCGAACGAGATCTATGATCCAAAGAGGCCGGATACCTATCATGAGGATGTTTGAAATTATCAGTATAGACAACGTTGCTATTTTATATACGAATATTAGTTGCAGGAGCAAAGAAGCAGAAAATCAATGAACAAGTTAAAGTTAATGACGATCGTAGGGACGAGGCCGGAAATCATAAGGCTTTCCGCTGTGATCGCCTGCGCGGATAAATATTTTGAGCATATTCTGGTACATACCGGGCAGAATTACGACTATACCCTGAATCAGATCTTTTTCGAGGAATTAAAGCTCAGGGAGCCTGACTATTATCTGGATTCGGTCGGCGCGGACCTCGGGGAGACCATGGGAAATATCATCGCGAAGTCCTATGCGCTGATGAAGGAGGTAAAGCCGGAGGCGGTTTTGATCCTTGGGGATACAAATTCCGCTCTTTCCGCCATCAGCGCCAAGCGCTTAAAGATCCCGATCTTCCATATGGAGGCGGGGAATCGCTGCTGGGACTATAATGTTTCGGAGATGATCAACCGAAAGATCGTGGACCATATTTCGGACATCAACCTGCCCTATACCGAGCATTCAAGAAGATATCTCCTTTCGGAGGGGATCGACGGGAAGACGATTTTTGTGACAGGCTCGCCGATGAAGGAGGTCATACGGGATCACTACGACGAGATCCAAAAGAGCGATGTGCTGGGGAGGCTGTCTCTTGAGAAAAAGCGTTATATTCTGTTATCCGCCCATCGGGAGGAGAATATTGATATTGAGGAGAATTTCTTCAGTCTGATGAATTCCGTGAATCATATCGCGGAAACTTACGGACTTCCGGTGATTTATTCGACGCATCCCCGTTCGCGGAAGATGATCGAAAAGAGGGGCTTTACCTTTCATCCGCTGGTTAAGAGCCTTCCGCCCTTCGGGTTCTTAGATTACAATATGCTGCAAATGAATGCCTACTGTGTGCTTTCGGACAGTGGGACGCTCTCGGAGGAATCGGCGATGTTAAAATTCCCCGGCGTTCTGATCCGGACCTCAACGGAGCGGCCGGAGGTACTGGATAAGGGAACCATTGTGATCGGAGGGATCACGGAACGGGAGATCGAGCGGTCGGTGGAGCTTGCGGTGGCGATGTCAGAGGCTCAGAAGGAGAGACCAGAGAGGCAGGAAACCGCAGGAGCAGTGCTTTGTGAGAGTGATATTTCTGAGCCTGCGGATTATCTGGATACGAACGTTTCAGAAAAGGTAGTGCGGATCATCCAGAGCTATACGGAGATCGTGAATAAGACGGTGTGGCTGAAATAGTATGAGGATTGTAGTAAACGATATCGCTGCGAGCAAGACCGGAGCCTTATCTATACTGAGGGATTTCTATAACTATATAAAGCTTTCGGAAAACCGGGAGATCGAGACGAAGGACGGACTGGAACGGCTGGAATGGGTCTTTCTGCTCTCGGATAACTATATCGAGGAAACGGACAATATACGGGTTATAACGCTGCCTAAGGTCAAGGGCTGGAAAAAGCGGCTTGCCTTTGAGCTGATAAGCGGCGGAACTTATATTATGTCCCTGAAACCGGACATTTATTTCTCTATGCAGAATACTCTGACAAGGGGAGTAAAGTGTAAAACAGCGGTGTATGTTCATCAGCCGCTCTGCTTTCAGAGGGTGAAGAATTTTTCGCTGTTTAAAGCGGAGGAGCGGGAGTACGCGATTTACCAGCATATCATCGGCAGGCTGATCTATTCCGCGATCCGCAGGGCGGACCGGACGATCGTTCAGACGGAATGGATGCGGGACGAAGCGATCCGCAGAACCAAGGTATCGGGGCTGAAGGTTGTTAAGATCACGCCGGATATTGATGTCGGAGGGAACCGGGCTGATACAGTAGGAGAAAATCAGGCAGGTACAGTCGGAGATAACCAGGCAGATACGGTCGGAGAGGCATCGGGTGAACACGCCGGCCCCGCGGAGAGTTTTTCGGGGAAGCGCTTTTTTTACCCTTCCGGAGATATGCTTTATAAGAATCATGTGTGTATCGTACGGGCGGCAGAGCTGCTTAAGAAGCAGGGGATCTCGGATTTTGAGATCGTTCTGACGCTTACGAGGGAAGAGTTTCTAAGGATCTGTCCTTCGGCGGGGGAACTTTTGATAAAACTCGATGGGGAAAAACAAATACCCCTTAGTAAGCTATGTAGTACTAAATCTGTGCGGCATTCGCCAGATGGACAAGCGGGCCTGTCTACTTGTCCCATTGCTTGCGGGAATAAACATAGTCAGACAGATACAGAAAAAGGCCAGGAAAAGAAAGATGGTTCGAAGATAACGAGGAACGGGGGGATCGTCTGCCTGGGGCGGCTTTCCAGAAAAGAGGTTCTTTCGTATTACAAAAAAAGTGTGCTTTTGTTTCCGTCCTATATAGAGAGCTTTGGATATCCGCCTGCGGAGGCGAGAGCGATGGGCGGCGCGATCTTAGCCTCGGATACGCCGTCGTCCTTAGAGGTGCTTTCCGGATATGACCGGGCGTTTTACTTTGATCCGTTCCGGCCTGAGGAGCTGTGTGAGCTGATGAAGGACGCTATTGAAGGGAAGTTGTTTGCGGAGGGTGCGCCATCATTGAAAAAAACCGATGGAAATCGGGAAGGATTGCAAGACGGTGACGTTATATCGGAGCATCAGAGGGATCCTGCGCAGCCGGTGGGATCGGATGATAGTATTGATAGGCAGGAAAGCAGCTGGGCGAAGGTACTTCAGGTGCTGACGGAATGATATATCATCCCGGGGTCGAAAGTAAGAGTACATGGATAGATTGCCTTCCGGTGGGGAATCACTTTAGACGGGCAAATCATAGATGATGAGAGAGAAGTATAAGGGTTTTATTTCTAAATACGGGTACTTTTTCGAGTGGTATTATCTGCTCGTGATTTTTGTATATATTTTGACTTTGGCCAGTGATCTTGTCAGGCCGGGAGTCATCGCGTCTGCCCTGCTCATCCTTGTCTGGGTCGAAGTATTCTTAAGTGATCCCAAAGGCTTTAAGGGCTTTTCCATTCAGGACTGGCTTGTTTTTTCATACTTTGTTTACAATATTCTGTCAGTGATCTGGCTGACGCTCGGGGGGCTGCCAGCTTCTGTGTTCCTCGGGGAGTTTGTAGTATCTGTACTCCCTCTGGGCTTTTATTTTGCGGGAAGGCTCTGCGGAGAGAGACTTGCCGGATTTTACGAAAAGTTTACCCTTGCGGTCCTTGTCGTCGGGATCGTCGGGATCCTTTTATATATTGCCGCGCCGCAGTTTTATCTCGATTACAGCTTCCGCTATCTTTTTATTTCCAAGGCGGATGCCCCGACCATGCGGGTCAGGATGAATTCGGTCGTAGGCTGTACGCTTCTTGGGTTTCTCGGAACGGCAGGGATGATGAGCGGGGCGTATTTTTTAAAAACAAACCCGGTGAAGGCGCATTCAACTATTCCGTCAGAGCGGGCAAACCGGGCGGGGTCCGGTCGTACTTCATCTGAAGGAAAAGGTAACTGCCCAGTCAGCCGCTCGCAGACTTGCGAGTGGCGTACCAGTAAAGCAGCAGGGTCAAGCAGCCGGGGCATTTCCAATGCGCAAGCTGCCCCGGCTGCCGTATCTGCCCAGGGTAACTGGGCAGATACAGGAAAAGAAACAAGCAGAGTAAAAAGCTCTCGTATCTTCGGCATCCTGAGTATTGTGATCTGTCTGATCGTCGCCGTTATGAGCAATCAGCGCTCGGTACTGGTTTCGGCGATCCTTGTTATGATCTATATCAATTACCTGCTGTTCTTCAAGCTGGACCTGATTCCGAAGAAGTATTTTTACGCGGAGCTTTGTCTGATCGCGGCGGTTTTTGTTTTACTGTGCATTATCAAGTTCGATGTGATCCTAAAATTCTGGTGGAGGCTTGCGTCCTTGCCGGGAGCGGTTTCCGAGCGGAGCGAGCAGTGGATCGCCGCCATCAATAATATGTATTCGACATGGCTCGGAAACGGCCTCGGAGCCAACGGCCACCGGGCGCTTGGGATCGAGGGGACTCACGTCATAGCGGACGGCGGGCTGATCAAGCTGTACTGTGAGGAGGGGATTCTTGGCTTCTCGCTGTTTCTGTATATCGTAATCCTGGCGGTTAAAAAGGGGCTTTCAAATGTTCGGGAATACTATGTCGAGCTGGGGATCCTGGCACTTGTTTTCCTGCAGTCCATCGGATCGAATATCATAGCGTTTCAGCTGGCGACACCGATTTTCTGGTTTGCGATCGGAAGGATTCAGGCACCGGAGGGAGCGGTATGAGGGTCCTCTGTATGTATCTGCCGCAGTATCATACCTTTCCGGAGAACGATGAATGGTGGGGTGAGGGCTATACCGAATGGACGGCGGTAAAGCGCGGAAAGCCCTTGTTTGACGGACATCTTCAGCCGAGAGTTCCGCTTGATCAGAGGTATTACGATCTGGTCCGGGAGGGGGAACAGACGCTTCTATGGCAGGCGGAGCTTGCGGAGAAATACGGCGTTTACGGCTTTGTTTTCTATCAGTACTGGTTTCGGGGGAAGCAGCTGATGAAGCGTCCGATGGAGATCCTTCTGGAGCATAAGGAGATCCCGCTTCGGTATTGTATCTGCTGGGCGAATGAGTCCTGGACCAGAACCTGGTATGACCTTTCCGAAGAGATTTTGATGAAGCAGGATTACGGAGAGGAGAAGGATTTTAAAGAGCATTTCAATTATCTGCTGCCCTTTTTTCAGGACAGGAGGTATATAAAGATAGATAATAAACCGGTATTTATGATCTACCGGAGCTTTGATATCGCGCCGTTAAAGGAGATGCTGGCATGCTTTGAGGCGCTTGCGAGGGAAAACGGCTTTGACGGGATCTTTGTTGTTTCGGGAAAAACAAGGGATATCACGGATGAGCGGAGAGAGCTGATCGACGGCTATTACTGCTTTGAGCCGGGCTATACGTTAAAGCATAAGCTGCGGGGAGGTAAGAAGCTGTGCTATAACGTCTCGACGGCTGCAAGGGGACTTTGGAACAGGCTGCTTCATAAGGAGCTTCTGGAACGGAGGATCCCTGCGGAATGGATCTACGAGGGGATCGAGAGCAGGGAGTATGAGGAGAATGAGTTTCCGGGGCTGATCCCGGATTGGGATAATACGCCGAGGCGGGGCTATAAGGGGCTCTGCTATACAGGGACTTCGCCGGAGAGGTTTGAGAAGACGCTTACGGTTCTGAAGCAGAAGGTGAGCGGGCGGAAGAATGATTTTGTGGTGATTAATGCTTGGAATGAGTGGGGCGAGGGCGCGATGTTAGAGCCGGATGAGGTGCGGGGGTACGCGTATCTGGAGGCGGTGAGGCGCGTCATCATGAGTTAGTCGTATAAGCTGCGCAGACCTTCCGAAGATGGTCGATTTCGCGCCCAGACGAAGCAGCACTCCGGCGAGTTAATCCACATATTTCTAATTCTCTTATGGTAGAATCACTTCGTGATTCTCTTATGTGAGATTTTCAGGAAAATCTCACGCGGCCCATCTTCGATGAGAACCGCAAGGAAGAGCCTTCGAGAATAAGAAATATGGGATGGATCTCGCCTCCATGCTAAACGCTTCTGAATTGTCTGGGGCGAAATGACATCTTCTTGCGGTCTGCTCAGGTTTTGACAATAATTCACGATGACGCTGTAGATGGGGGATAGTATGCCGAAGGTAAGTATAATTGTTATCATATATAAAGTTGAAAGATTTCTGAAACGGTGCCTGGAGAGCCTGGTGACGCAGGATTACGAGAATATAGAGATCATCTGCGTGGTCGGGGACAAGGACGCGCCTGAATCTTCCGAGAATACTGCCGGGGAGGGCGATGGAGGAGAGCCGGGAAGAGCTGTCAGGGAGGGCGATGGAGGAGAGCCGGGGAAAGCTGCCGGAACAGAACAGCAGGAGTTACCGGAGAGGCACGCAAAGTCCAACAATGTTCTGCAATATTACGGCGAAAACCGGAGGAGCTGCCTGGAGCTGTGTCAGTTTTACGCGAAGAGGGATGAAAGGGTCAGGGTGATTCGGGAAAAGCCCCAGGGGACGGCGAAGGCGAGGAATACCGGGCTGGATGCGGCGACCGGGGAGCTGATCGCGTTTGTGGACGGGGATGATTTTGTGGAACCGACCATGATCTCCGTGATGGTCAATGCGCTTCAGAGGAACAATGCGGATATCTCGATCGTAGGGAAATATCTGGAATATGAGAACTGCGCGGATATCGTTCCGAGTCCCGAGAGCGCTGCCCTGCTTTTGCAAAGGGGAGACGTAACCGGACAGAGCGGAGGTGGAGAGAAGGGAACGGAGTCGATCTTACTTACCAGAGCCCAGGCCTATGAGATCATTTTCTACCAGACCGGGTTTTTCCTGCACATCTGGGATAAGCTGTATAAAAGGGAGCTGTTTGACGATGTCCGGTTTGATATCGGGAAAAAGGTGGAGGACCGCTATGTGACCTACAAGCTGCTTTCAAAAGCAGAGAAGATCGTTTTTTCACCGGCTCCTCAGTACCATTTCCGGATCAGTGAGGATTCAGGCTCGAAGGTGGCGGATAATCTGGCACAATCCTTTGAGGCGGATCTGCTGATCTGTGGGGAGATCCTGGGAAACGGGGCAGCTATGAGTTCTGGAGTACCAGAGGAAAAAGCTGTGGGACCTGAGACGGAGGCCTCAAAAGACCAAAGTGAAGCAGAGGAAGGCTTGCTCAGGGCGGGAGAATATTTCCTTTGCTACGAGGCTATGAGCGTGATTCAGAACGATATGCTCTACGATATCTACTCGGAGGAGCATGATCAGGAATATCTGAAGTACGTTAAGGCTTATGAAAAGTCGGTCAAAAGAAATAAGCTCGTGGGTAAAGGTGTGAAGCAAAAGGTAACGCTGTGCCTTAAGTTTCCCGGGATGCTTTCCCGGCTTACGAAGAGCAGACGGAAGAAATTTTTGAAAAAACACATCCCCTATAAAACTGATGTGAACTGGAACGAAATCTATCGGGAGCAGGGAGTTAAATAGTATAGCAAACGACAAAATCCTTTTCGTTTTGACGCTTGCTGCGCCTGAGGCATATAGATACAGTTTTTTATTTTATTTTCTCACGCGGAAGGTAACGGTCCCGGCAGCAGGATAGGCCGGATTGGATAGTTGAGCGGGAGTATGCCAGATCTGAATTTCCATAACAAAAGAATATTGTTCGTGTGCCGGGAGACCTACTCCATGCCGCTGTGGTTTTTAGCCAATGACTGGCGGGAGGACAACGAGGTTGCGGCCTTCTTCATCATGTCTACGGAGTGCAGCTATAACAAGTGTTATTATAACCAGAACTCCTATTATAAATTCAAGGAGGAGCTGCCCGGGGTCAAGCTCTACGATGTGCGGGATATCTGCGCGCAATATACGGAAGGCCTGAACCGGAAAAAGCAGCTTTTAAAGGGGAAGAAAAGAACGGGACAGGCCGAGAAGGAAGCGAGTCCCGTCGACCTTGCGTACTTAGAGGAGATTGAGAAGGAATATACACACTTCAAAAATCTGAATATGCAGCTGATGTGCTCCCAGGAGAATACCAGGCATTACCACTGGCGCTACTACTGGTCCCTTACGGATTACGATGAGAATATGTACTGGCTGGAGCTGAATTATAAAAAGATCCTGTCGATCTTTGAGGAGTTTCAGCCGGATATGATCCTGGATTTTGATAACGCGGAGCTGCAGCGGACGATCATCAACGAGGTGGCCTATAAGAAGAAGATTCCCTATATTACCGTGGAGTATTCGAAGTTCGGCTATTATAAGTACCCGACGTTTCAGAATACCATCGGGATCGACGGCTATGTGATCGAAAAGTACAGGGAGAATCTGAAAAAATCGCCGGAAGAGCTGTCGGAGATGTACGATTACGTACGGGATTACCGCAGCAAAACGACGATCATGAACAAGGAGTTTCAGGGGACGGTTACAAGCCAGTACGAGAGGGATTCCCTGATCTGGATCCTTCGGGTTATGCACGGGAAGTGGAATTACTTCTGGAATATGGACATCACGAAGAAGAACCTGAAGCTCAAGCGGACCAATAAGATCCTCTACGCGCCGAGCGTTCCCTATTTCTTCCACTATTTGCAGGTGATGTTACGGCGGCGGAAGTATATGGGAAAGAACAGGCTGTTTGAGGCTCCGGTGCCGGGTGAGCCTTACGTCTATATGCCGCTGCATCTGATCCCGGAGTCTACAGTCTTTGTCAAAGCGTCCTACTATGTCGATGAGTGCAATCTGATCGAGCAGGTCAGCAAGTCGCTTCCGGTGGGCTGGTGGCTTTATGTCAAGGAGCATCAGGCGATGCTCGGAGAACGGGGGCTGGAATTCTATAAAAAGGTTAAGGAGCTGCACAACGTACGGCTGGTGCAGGTCAACCATTATCACGATCCGAAGCCCTGGATCACAGGGGCGAAGGGGGTCGTTACGATCGTCGGGACAACGGCGTTTGAGGAGGCCTTGTTGGGAAGGAGATCGCTGATCTTCGGGGATGTGCCCTTTGAGCTGGTGGACGGGATCACAAAGGTGCATTCCTTTGAGGAGCTGCCGGGGCTGATCGCTCAGTTTGGAGAGATCGACAATATCCACTCCTGCGCCGCGTACCTTCAGACGATCCGGGATATCGGCTTTGAGATCGATCTGTTCTATTTAATGGACAGGGCGGAGAAGATCCTTGCGGGGAAGGAGCACCGCGAGGACAAATTTGAGAAAAATATAGCTGCGTTAAAGGAATTTTATTTATTCGGTTACAGGAAATGGAAGGAGTTGAATCAATGACAGCGCTAGAAGACCCGAACAGTGATCCGGATTTACAGAACGAAAGCATCATTCTTCAGAGGCTTAAGGAGGATCAGTATGTCCTGATTGCGGAGATCGGCGTAAACTATTACGATATCGCAAAAAAAGAGAGCATTACCCCCCTGGAAGCCGCAAAGAGGATGATCAAGGAAGCAAAGGACGCGGGGATCCATGCGGTAAAATTCCAGACCTATAAGGCGGAGACCCTTGCGGCCAAGGCTTCTCCTTCCTACTGGGATACGAACGAGGAGCCGACGACCTCGCAGTATGAGCTGTTCAAAAAATTCGACAGCTTCGGAGAGCCGGAATACCGCGAGCTGAAGGAGTATTCCGATGAGCTTTCGATCGAGTTTCTTTCTACTGCCTTTGATTTTCCTTCGGCGGATTATCTGGACCCGCTTATGAAGGTTTACAAGATCTCTTCATCGGATCTGTCCAATCTTCCGTTTATCGAATATCAGGCCAGAAAAGACAAGCCGATCCTGCTTTCGGTGGGGGCCTCCAATCTCGATGAGATCGAGGCGGCCATTGATACGATCCGGGCGGTGAATGATAAGCCTATTGTTCTTCTGCACTGTGTCCTGGAGTATCCGACGCCCATCGAGGATGTGAATCTTTTAAAGATCAGCTCCTTACGGAACCAGTTTCCGGATCTCTATGTCGGCTATTCCGATCATACGAAGCCGACACCGGACTGCGATGTGATAAAGACCGCGTATAATCTCGGGGCCAAGGTGATTGAGAAGCACTTTACATTGGATAAGACTCTGAAGGGGAACGACCACTATCATGCTATGGACCCGGAGGATGCCAAACGGATCATCGCTTCTATCGAACGGATGGACCTGCTTCGGGGGAATGGGGCGCTAAATTGTCTGGAAACCGAAAAGACCGCAAGGCTCAACGCCAGAAGGTCCATCGTTTCCGCTGTGGATATTCCCGCGGGGGCTGTCATCGAGGAGAGCATGCTGACCTATAAGCGTCCCGGGGTCGGGATTACGCCGGACAAGCTGCCAAAGCTCCTTGGGCTTACGGCAAAGGAGGCTATCCCAGAGGATACGATCCTTACGATGGAGATGTTTGATGAGCGATCGTAGCAGTTCCGGCAGCAGTAACGGCCCTGATACGAGGCCTTTGGAGGACGGGAACTCCGAAAACAAAACGGAAAGCAGAGACCACAAGGTTCTGAAGTCCGGGCTCTGGTATACGGTAGCGAGTATTTCGATCCGTGCGGTGGCCATCATCACAACGCCGATCTATACCAGTATGCTTTCGACTGCCGATTACGGTACGGCGAACACCTTTAATTCCTGGATCGACCTGATCAATATTGTGACCTGTCTCTGCGTTGTATACAGCATCGGTCGGGCGAAGCTGGATTTTCCGGAGAAGTTTGACGAATATATGTCAGCGCTGCAGGGCCTTTCCAGCTCCTTTGCCTTTATCGTCCTGATCCTTGCGACGCTGTTTCGGGAGCAGCTGAGCCGGGCGATGGGGTACGAGGTTCCGCTTATCATCGTTTTGTTTACCTACCTCTGTATCTCTCCGTCCGTGGAATATATGCTGCAGAAATGCAGGTATGAGTACAAATACCGGGAGAATATCCTGATCTCGATTCTGACCTGCGTCGGAACGGTCTTTTTCTCGATCACCCTGATGCTTCTGTTTCAGGACAGGAGGTATATCGGAAAGATCTTAGGGACGATCCTCCCGACCTTTCTTATGGGGATCGTGTTTTATATCCGCCTGCTTGCAAAGGGAAAGCGGTTCTTTGTTAAGGAATACTGGAGCTTCGCTCTAAAGATCGGTCTGCCTATGATTCCGCACGCTTTAGCGCTTTCGGTGCTATCTCAGGTGGACCGGCTGATGGTCAAGGATATCTGCGGTGCGGCGGACAGCGGGCTCTATGTCTACGGCTATGGGTTCGCGACTTTGCTTTCGATCTTTACGAACGCCATCGGGCAGGCGTGGCTGCCGTGGTTCAACGACGAGCTGAACTCGGGGAACCGGGACAGGATCCGGGGGATCCAGAAAAAGATGGTGCTTTTGGGCTGCTTTCTGACCATCGGCTTTATTACCGTGGCTCCGGAGGCGCTGATGATCCTTGCCCCGAGAGCGAGGGACTACTGGGTGGCAAAGTATGTTGTCGCCCCGGTGGCGTTAGGGACCCTCGCCCAGTATTTCTATACGAACTACGTCAATGTCGAGCTGTTTTACAAAAAAACGCCGATCATCGCCGTAAGCTCCTGTATCGCCGCGGTTTTGAACTATGGGCTGAACGCCTTTTTTATTCCGCGCTTCGGCTATATCGCCGCTGCCTATACGACCCTCACCAGCTACGTGATCCTGATGCTGCTGCATTACGGCGCGGTGACTCTGCTTTTAAAGGAGAAAGTCTACGACAGCCGGTTTATGTTTCTTGCGATGATCATCTGCTCGATTTTAGGGCTTTCCATGGTGGCGCTCTACGGAGATCCGGCAGGTATCCGCGTTTTGCGCTATGCCGCTGCGGTTGTCGTTCTTGGGATTTTTGCATTTGTTAATAGAGGTGATATAATGATACTGGTTTCAAAAGTCACCGATCGATTACGTTCGCTTAAATAAAGCGGAGGCAGAGGAACCAGGCGATTTTGAGTATCATTATTCTGGAGCAGTGAAAATAAAATGAAGATTTTGATCGTTATCCCCGCCAGGGGCGGGTCGAAGAGAATACCGAGGAAGAATGTACGGATCATGTGCGGGAAGCCGCTGATCGTTTATTCCATAGAAAACGCCAAGGCACTGAGAGAAAGTCTGAGCTCTCAGGACAGTCTCGAGATCGCGGTCTCTACCGACGACGAGGAGCTTTTGGGGATCGTAAAGAAGAGAGGCGTTTCGGTGATCGAGCGTCCGGCGGAGCTGGCTACGGACCGGGTCACCCTGGATCCCGTGATCGATCACGCCGTCCTTGAGATGGAGCGGCGAAACGGCTGTACCTACGATATCGTGATTACGATGCAGGCTACCTCGCCGACTCTGAAGCCGGAAACAATAACAAGCGCTATTAAATACTTCAGAGAAGGCCATTACGATACGGTGATCTCCGCCATGAACAAGCCGCATCTATCCTGGGGCCTGAAGGACGGGGCTGTTGTAAGAAATTATGAGAAGCGTCTGAATTCCCAGGAGCTTCCGGCGAACTTTATCGAGACCGGAGGCTTTCTGATCACAAAGAGAAGCTGCGTTTCGGCTGTCGGGCGTATCGGAGAGAAGGTCAGCGTTTTTGAGATCCCCGAGGACGAGGCGGTGGATATTGATACCTATTCGGACTGGGTGCTGTGTGAAAATATCCTGAGAAGGAAGCGGATTATTTTCCGGACGGTGGGAAAGATGCAGCTTGGGATGGGCCATGTCTACCGCTGTCTGACCCTTGCCTATAAGCTGACGGGACACGAGATCAGCTTTGTTCTGGATAAGGAGAGCGATATCGGGATCGAAAAGATCAGAGAGTCGAATTTCCCTTTTGAGGTCGTGGAGCAGGAGAGCGATTTTGAGGAGATCTTAAAGAAGGAGCGGCCGGATATCCTTGTGAACGATATTCTCGATACGACCGCGGAATATATGACCATGGTTTCAAAATACGCGAAGAGAGTCGTGAACTTCGAGGACGTGGGCTCCGGGGCGAAGTACGCGGACGCCGTGATCAACGCGCTCTATGAAAAGGGAGAAAAGCTGCACAACGAGTATTATGGTTCGAAGTACTTCTGTATCCGGGACGAGTTTTTGGAGGAGGAGCCCAAGGAGTTTTCCGAGGAGGTACAGAATATCCTGGTGATTTTTGGCGGCGCGGATCCCTCGAATCTGACGGAAAAGGTATATGAGATCTGTAAAAAGCTCCATAAGGAGGAGGAGAAGGTCCATTTTCACTTTTTACTGGGCTTTGCCTATCCCTATAAGGAGCGGATCGTCGATGATCCGGAACATAATATCCACGTCCACGCGGATGTGAAGAGGGTCAGCAGCTATATGGTGCAGATGGATCTGGCTGTGACATCTCAGGGGCGGACGGTTTATGAGCTGGCGAGCATGGGAGTGCCCTCCGTGGTTCTTGCGCAGAACGAAAGGGAGGCGGAGCACGTCTTTGCCGGGATCCAGAACGGCTTTATCAATCTCGGGATCGGGAAGGAGACCGACGACGCGACGATTATTTCAACGATCCTCTGGCTGATTAAAACTCCGAATGTTCGAAAGGAGATGCGCAATCTCGAGCTGTCCCGGGAGTTTTCCAAGGGACACCAGAGGGTATTGCACCTGATTTTAAATGATGTAGAGGAATAGGGTACGGGCTTAAACGATACAAAAGAGAGGATCTCTGCGTGAGGGGCGCAGGATCTTGGCGGAGAGGTTATATATGCTCAGATCCGCACAAAGGAAATAAGCCCTGATGTGCGTGCGGGCTCGCGTGACAAGTAGGGGCAAAAACATCCCCTACTCGATTGTAATGATTATAAGGGGTATGAAATGAGAGATGTAGACAACATATCTCTGGAAGGGAATATAGAGAATCAGTTCATCGGGCAGGGGACACAGGAGCTGCCTGTTATTCCGGGAATGTCCGAGGAGCAGGCCCGGGTGATGAACTCCATGACAGCTCTGGAAAACAGAAGGGTCATGCTGATCAATACCGTAGTCGGCCCCGGGAACTCGGTGGGAAGGCTCGTTGAGGGGCTATACCGGACGCTGACAGCCAACGGCTATGAGTGTATGGTGGCTTACGGCAGAGGAGAGTGCCCCGCGGATATCCGTTCCTATAAGATCACTACGAAGAGCGATGTGTATTTTCATGTGGCGATGACGAGGCTTTTCGACCGGCACGGCTTCTATTCCAAGGTCGTGACGCTGGATCTGATCGATGCCATCGAGGCTTTTGATCCGGATATCATCCATCTCCACAATGTGCATGGCTACTACCTGAATGTCCGGGAGCTGTTTAACTATCTGAAAAAATCCGGGCGGCGGGTGATCTGGACGTTACATGACTGCTGGAGTTTTACCGGCCACTGCGCCCATTTTGAATACGTGGGTTGTACGAAATGGCAGAGCCTCTGCCAGAACTGCGAGCAGCTTTCGGAGTATCCGAAATCCTACAAGGATAATTCTGAGAAGAATTATCTGGAGAAAAAGGAGCTTTTTACAGGCCTTGAGAATATGACCCTGGTCACGCCGTCGGAGTGGCTCAGGCAGCGGGTCAGGCAGTCGTTCTTAAAGGAATATCATACCGTCGTTGTCCCTACCGGGATTGATCTTACCCGGTTCCATCCGGTGAAGGAGGAGCGGAGAGACGACAATATTATTTTCCGGTTGAAAAACAATCTGGCGATTCGGGGGAAGCGGGTGATCTTAGGGGTCGCCAATCCCTGGCGGGAGCGAAAGGGGCTGACCCAGTTCATCAACCTGAACAAGATCCTGAGCGACAAATATGTGATCCTGCTTGTAGGGCTGTCCGACAGCCAGCTTTCGGAGCTTCCGGATTCGATCATCGGGGTCGCGAAGACCGAGTCTTTAGAGGAGCTTGCGGCTCTGTATTCCCTTGCGGATGTGTATGTGAATCTGACGCTTGAGGATACCTTCCCGACGACGAATATCGAAGCCCTTGCCTGCGGAACGCCTGTCATTACCTATAAAACAGGCGGGAGTCCCGAGAGTCTGACCGATTCCTGCGGGATCGTTGTAGAGAAGAACAGCGTTCAGGGAGTGGCTTCGGCGCTTGATAAGATCGAGCTGTCCATGGGCCGGGCCTATACGCCCCAGATGTGTGTGCGCCAGGCCATGAAATATGACAAGGATATCCGGTTTATCGAGTATATCGAGGAAGTATACGAAGGAATATAAGTAACTGCTAAGGGGAACCGGGCAGATACTGTAAGGGGTACGGGATTCGGGATGAAAGAGGCGTTGAAAAGATTTCAGAAGAGTGTGCTGACGCTTATCGCGTTTGTTATGTATGCTCTGAATATGGCCATATTCTTTCTGCTGTTCTCCATTGATAATCCCGAGATCATATCTCTTTCCAGAACAGCGGCCGTTACTCTTTCCACCTATGTGATCTTTCTGTTTTTGCTTTCCGCGATCTACGGGAGCTTTGACGCGGGAAAGCGGAAGGAAAAGGAAACCGCGTTTTCGTTGGCGCTTGCGGCGATCTTAACGGACCTCGTCACCTATTTTGAGCTGACGATTATGAAGACCAACGAGGCGAACAACACCCACTTTAAGCTCGAAAATATCGGGATCCTGCTTCTGGTAATTTTTTTGCAGATCATCGTCGTGATCCTGTTTACAAAGCTCGGAAACGCGTTCTATTTCAGAGTGAACGACAGGGAGAAATGCGTTATCGTGACCGGAGAGGAGGAAGGCACCGCTGACAGGGTGCGCAGGGCCTTTGATGATTTTTCCAAGCGGTATGAGGTGGCGGATGTTGTCTCCTGTAAGGATGAGGAGCTGTTTCAGAGGCTCCTTGCCGCCGATACGATCGTGATGTATGACGTGCCGGTTAAGACAAGGCAGAGGATCGTTGACTTTTCCTACCAGAATCTGAAAAGTGTGTATTACAATCCGCAGATCGCAGATATTATCGAGCAGCATTCCAAGCCCGTTGTTATAGACGATATTTCGTTTTTTGCTTCGGAATTCCATCTGATCGGGTTTGAGGAGCGAATCTTAAAGCGCCTGTTGGATATCCTGGTCTCCGTACTGGCTCTGGTTTGTCTGTCTCCGCTGGTTCTGATCTCCGCGATCTGGATAAAACAGTACGATCACGGCCCGGTGTTTTTCAGACAGAAGCGGGCGACGGTGCACGGCAGGGTATTTGAGATCTATAAATTCCGGACTATGAAGGAGAACAGCGCGAATCGCTCCGTTACAACGGATGACGACCGGATTACGGTACCGGGACGCTTTCTCAGAAAGTACCGGATCGATGAGCTTCCCCAGTTCATCAACATCTTAAAGGGCGATATGTCGGTCGTCGGACCGAGGCCGGAGATGCTTGAAAATGTGGAGGAATATACGAGGGAGCTGCCGGAGTTTGCTTACAGGCTCCGGATGAAGGCGGGACTGACGGGTTACGCCCAGATCTACGGGCGCTACAATACCAGCTCCCGGGACAAGCTGATGCTGGATCTGATGTATATAGAAAATTACAGTATCTTAAAGGATATCCAGATCCTTTTCAGGACGGTGCTTGTGCTGTTTAAGGCGGAGGATTCGACGGAGGCGTTTTCGGATGAGAAACGAAAGCGGTAGCTCTGCGACAAAAATCAGTGTGGTAACGGTATGCCGCAACAGCGAGAAGACCATCGCTCAGACTATCGAATCGGTTTTGTCGCAAAGCCTTCCACCGTATGAGTATATCATCATCGACGGGCTTTCGACCGATAGGACACTGGAGGTTGTAAACTCCTACAGAGAGGCCTTTGAGAAGAAGGGGATCGTCTACCGGATCGTCTCCGAAAAGGACGAGGGGATCTACGATGCCATGAACAAGGGCTGCGCTCTTTCAACGGGGGAGCTTACCGGGATCCTGAATTCGGACGACTGGTACGAGGAAAGCTGCCTTTCGGTCGTTGACGAATGCTACCAAAGGACCGGCTTTGATGTGTTTTACGCGGATCTTCAGATGGTCGAAAAGCGTCCGGACGGGAGCGAAAAGCCTCTGTTTGTAAAGAAGGCAAGGAATCGGAGCTATATGACCTCCCGGGACTGGAACCATCCGACGACCTTTATCCGGACGGAGCTGTACCGGAAATATCACTATCGGAATGAGACGCTGCACGACGACTATGATCTGATCCTGCGTTTAAAGCGGGCGGGAGCGAGGTTTGAAACGGAAAACAAAGTCCTTGCGGATTTTCGGATGAACGGGGTAAGCCATAAACGGAATTTAAAGCGAGCTCTGATCAGCTGTCGGACAAAATACCGGATCTACCGGGAAAACGGATATTCGCCGTTTTATTTCTTTGAATGCTTTGGGGTCGAGCTGGCAAAGCTCTTCATCGGATAGAATGAAGACCTTAACGTTTTTTTCGAATTATTTTAATCATCACCAGAGAGCACTCTGCGACAGATGGTATGAGCTGCTGGGAGAGGGCTTTACCTTTGTTGAAACGGAGCCGATCGAGGGCTTTCGGGCGGAAATGGGCTGGGGAGAGAAGGAATCGGTGCCCTATGTGCTTCGGACTTATGAGAGCAGAGAAGCCTATGAAAAGGCGCTGCGGCTTGGGACCGAGAGCGAGCTGGTCGTTATGGGGACGGCGCCGGAGGTCTTTATCGAGGAGAGACTGTCCCTGGATAAGCTGACCTTTCGCTATTCGGAGCGGCCGCTTAAGGAGGGCTTTATCAAATTCTTTCTCCCGAGGCTTACGAAGAAATATCTGCATCTGCATGTCAGAAACCGGAAGAAGAGGATCTATATCCTTGCGGCGAGCGCCTATACCGCCTGGGATTATAAGCGGATGTTTGACAGCTATCCGGAGAAGATCTATCGCTTCGGGTATTTTCCAAAGCATCTGACCTATGAGCCCAAACAGCTTTTAAAAAGGAAGGAAGCTGCCGCGGCCAGGGATTACGGGGACGCGAAAATCCCTACGATCCTCTGGGAAGGGCGGATGCTTAAGCTGAAGCGGCCGGATCAGCTGATCGAGGCCGCAAGGCTTTTAAAAGAACAGGGCTATAACTTCCGGCTTCGGATGATCGGCGAGGGAGAGCTCAGGCCAAGAGTCGAGGAGCTTTGTATACAGTACGGACTGACGGAGATCGTTGATTTTTCGGATTTTCTCTCTCCCAAAGAGGCCAGGGAGAAGATGGCGGACGCGAAGATCTATGTTATGACCTCGAATTTTTTAGAGGGCTGGGGCTCCGTGATCTATGAAGCGTTAAACGCGGGCTGTGCCTGCGTGGTAAGCCATGCGCCGGGAGCCGCGCCGTGGCTTGTAAAGCACAATGAGACGGGACTCTTATATCAGAGCGATAAACCGGGGGCAGCAGCTCTTGCGGGAGAGCTATCGAGGCTTCTTTCGGAGCCGGAGCTTGTAAGGAGGCTTTCGGAGAACGCGTACCGGCAGATGGCTTCCCTCTGGAATGAGCGGGTCGCAGCGGAGCGGGTGATCGGACTTTACGAGGCGCTTTCCGCGGGAAAGGATACGCCCTATCAGGACGGAGGGCCCTGCTCGAAAGCGGAGATCCTTAAAAATAACTGGTACAGAGAATGAGCAGGATCGCTTTTTTAATGGAATATCCACTGGACCTGGCAGGCGGCGGGCAGATGTCGACGCAGACGCTGTGCGGGGGGCTTGCGGAATACAAGGCAGACGGGGGCAGGACTTTTGAACCGGTGGTGATCTGTCCGAAGCTCCTTACGAAGAAGGCGGCGGATTTTTCGTTTGAAGTATTGGAATATGATGCTCTGGAAAACAGAGAGGATAAGCTGGTTCCGAGGCTTAAGAATTTTTTTTCCAGGATGGGGTCGTTTAAACGGTTGATCAAAGAGGCAGCGCCGGATCTGATCCACGTTTCCATGTCGGAATCCCTTCTGACCTATGAGTTTATCCGAAGAGACAGGGAGCTTCGCTCTATCCCCTTTGTCTATACGGACAGGGGGCTCTGCTATGGCTATCGGGCCCATACGAAGCTCTTTATGAAACGGGCGCTCAGAGGATCCTTTGGAATGATCTGTACGACGGAGTTTAATAAGAGACTCTGGGAGAAGGAGGAGCCGGGGCTTTCGATTACGGTGATCCCAAATACCATAAGCCCGGTCTTTGCGGAATTCGAGGAGGGTAAAAGACAGGACCTCCGGGAAAAATACGGGATAGAAAATACGCTTGTGATCGGGTTTGCGGGAAGGATCTCGGAGGAAAAGGACTGGGATTTCGCGCCGGTACTGGTTCGGGCGCTGTCCGAGGCCGGCGTGGGCTTTCAGGTCGCGCTTGTGATCTCGGTCTATGAGGAGAAGGATCTTGCGATCGTCGAGAGGATTAAAAAGAGGATTACGGATGTCATCGGGCAGGAAAAGCTGATCTACTTTCAGGATCTGTCCCAGAAGGAGATCGCGGATTACTATTATCTGGTGGATGTCTTTGTTATGACCTCGAGCTTTGAGTCCTTCGGGAAGGCGGCAGTCGAGGCTATGAGCAGAAAATGCTCCGTTGTTTCGACAAGCGTCGGGGGTCTGACGGAGGTCGTGGGGAAAGAGGAGAACCTGTTTACAAAGGAGGGTGTCGGCCGCTTTGTGAAACGGGTAAAGGAGCTTTCCGAGGATCCGGAGGAGCTTTCAAAGGACCGGGAATATTTTTATCAGAGATACCGTGAGAATTATACGCTTGAAAAGCATATTGAAAGACACGCTGCGCTGTATTCCAGGATTTTGTCAGGAACAGATATAAATGAATGATAAAAGTGATACGTGACTGTGCTGTGCCGAATCACATACTTGCTGCGTAGCTTCGGTTCGGTAGCGTAGTTGGGTCGATGATGCAGATTTTGGGTAATCTGGGAAATAGTTTAGCTTAGAAGATCAGATGGTGTATTAAAAAAAGGTGAAAATAAAGATGAGTGGTAACAGCTCAGATACAGTGATCCAGACAAACAGGTTGGACCGGGGATTTTTCCGGTATCAGGAGGAATTTGAGAGCAAAGCGCTTGCGGTCCTTCGCTCTGGCTGGTATATCCTGGGGGAAGAGGTTTCCTCCTTTGAAAAGGAATACGCGGAATTTACCGGGTCCAAATACTGCGTCGGTGTCGGAAACGGACTGGACGCTCTGACTCTTGCCTTTCGGGCGCTTGGGATCGGAGAGGGAGATGAGGTTCTCGTCCAGGCCAATACCTATATCGCAAGCGTTATGGGGATAACGATCAACGGCGCGACCCCTGTATTTATTGAGCCGGATGAATATTACGCGCTTGATGAGGATCGGATCGAGGAAAAGCTGACGGAAAAGACAAAGGCGATTCTTGTCGTCCACCTTTACGGGCAGGCGGCGAAGATGGATAAGCTCGTTTCGATCTGTAAAAAGCGGGGGCTGAAGCTGGTTGAGGATTGCGCCCAGTCCCATGGAGCGAGGTTCTTCGGACCGGGAAATGATGCTTTGCAAAATGGCGCGGAAAGCTCCGGAAAGATGACCGGAACCTTCGGGGATATCGGCTGCTTTTCGTTTTATCCGTCGAAGAATATCGGGGCTTTTGGGGACGGAGGCTGTATCGTAACGGACGATGCGGAAATTGATCGGACGATCCGGATGCTTCGAAACTACGGGAGCGAAAAGCGCTATTATAATAAGGTAGTCGGTGTGAATTCGAGGCTGGATGAGCTTCAGGCAGGGCTGCTTCGGGTCCGCCTTTCCCACATTGAGGAATTGAATGACGAAAAAAAACGACTGGCTGCGCGGTATGATGAGGAAATAAATAACGATGTTATTAATAAGCCCGAAAGACGACCGGGCTGTGAGCATATTTACCATCAATACGTTATCCGCTGCGAAAAGAGGGATGAGCTGGCAGCATATCTGAAGGAGAGGGGGATCCTTACGATCATCCACTATCCGATCCCGCCCCATCTTTCCGAGGCGTATTCCTATCTCGGGATCAAACGGGGAAGTCTTCCGATCACGGAGCATTATGCGGATACGGTGCTTTCAATCCCGATGTACAACGGGCTGACAGAAGAAGAACAGGAGATGGTGATCCGGGCGTTAAATGAGTTTCAGCCGGGCAGTCAAATTTGAGGAAGTGCTATGAATATCAAGGACCAATACAGAATAATCGAATTCGGTGAGTTTGGCGACGAGAGGGGCAATCTGGTTGTCGCGGAATGCGGGGGGATCGACGTACCCTTTGAGGTAAAGCGGGTTTTCTATATCTACGGCAGCGATTCGACGATCATTCGGGGAAGGCACGCCAACCGGAAAACCTCCTTTGTACTGATCAATGTCGCGGGCTCGAGCAAGGTAAAGATCGACAACGGATCCGAGGCGGATATCGTAGAGCTGAACAGACCGCGGATGGGCCTGTATCTGCCGCCTATGCTCTGGAAGGATATGTACGATTTTTCGCCGGATTCGGTTCTGCTCGTCCTTGCCAGCGAGCATTACAACGAAAACGAATATATCCGAAGCTACGAGGAATATAAGAGACTGATGGAGGATCAGTCGGGGGAGTGAGCTGTGAGTAAGATTTCAATTATCGTTCCGGTCTATTATAACGCGGATACGCTGATGCTTTTATATAAGGATATGCAGGAGAAGATCCTTAAGGAGCTTGGCGATTACGAGATTGTCTTTGTGGACGACGGGTCCGGTGACGAGTCCTGGAATATCATAAATGAGATCAGGGAGTTGGATGAAAACGTCATGGGGGTCCGGCTTTCAAGAAATTTCGGAGAGCACGCGGCGATCCTTGCTGGGTTATCCAACTGCTCGGGGGACTGCGCTGTGACCAAGCAGGCGGATCTTCAGGAGGATTCCGAGCTGATCCTTCGGATGTACGAGAGCTGGAAGCGCGGAAATAAGGTCGTGATCGCGGCCCGCGAGGAGAGGGACGATCCCGCGGCCAAGAAGTTCTTCGCCAATCTCTACTATTCGCTCGTACGGAAATTCATTGATAAAAATATGCCCCAGGGGGGCTTTGACTGTTATCTGCTGGACAGGCAGGTTATCGAGGTCCTGATGGGGCTTGATGAAAAGAATTCGGCCCTGACTCTGCAGGTCCTCTGGGTGGGCTTTCGCCCGGATATCGTCTATTTCCACCGGAAGGACAGAGAGGTCGGAAAGTCGCGGTGGACGCTCGCGAAAAAGCTGAAATTAGTTATGGATTCCCTGATGAGCTTTTCCTATTTTCCGATCCGGTTTATGTCCATGGTCGGGGTGATCTTTGCGATCATTGCCTTCCTCTGGATCATCGAGGTGATTATCGAGCGCGTAGCCTTTGGCGTACCGATCCAGGGCTGGGCCTCGCTTATGTGTCTGGTTCTGGTCTCGACGGGGCTGATCCTACTGATGCTTGGGATCTTAGGCGAATACCTCTGGCGGACGCTTGATGCCAGCAGGAACCGCCCGCCGTTTTTGGTGGACCAGATCAGGGAGGTACAAAAAACTGACAAGGCCGATGAAGAAAAATAAGGAATCCGGACTTTTAAAGAGCTTTATCGAATATTTTTACGGGAATTTTGTCGTTCTTCTGTTAGGCTTTATCTCCCTTCCGCTGATCACAAGGGTCATGACGACGGACGAATACGGCCGGACCGCCATGTTTACCTCCGCCGTGACCATCATCTATATCTTCGCGATCCTGGGGCTCGATCAGGCCTATATCCGCTTTTTTTATAAGGAAGGTGTCGACCGTGGGGAGCTGATGGCAAAGTGCCTGAGATACCCCTTTCTGCTGATTTTGCTTCTGTCGGCGGTCTACGCGGTTTTTTCTCCCCTGTTCAATCAGTTTCTGTTTGGAAGATCGGCGGTGGATATCACGCTGCTTGTAATTGTTTATACCGTCACCTCCGTATTTGAGCGCTTTCTGTTTTTAGGCATCCGGATGGAGCAGAACGGAAAGCTCTATTCGAATCTGAATATTTTCTCCAAGGTCTTCTATATCGTTCTGATCCTGGTCTTTGTACGGATTCTCGGTAATGATTTCCGGGTTGTCCTCTACGGGCTTACGATCCCCCTTGTAACGGTAACGGTTTTCCTGGGGATCCGGTTTCTGATCATACAGAGGAAAGAGAAAAGGTCGCAGGCAGAGACGCTGTCCGCAAAAGAGCTTCTGACCTACGGAGTTCCTTTTGTCCCCATGCTCTTGATGGAGTGGCTGCTTTCCTCTATGGATCGATGGTCGATCAAGATCTTCAACGATTTTTCAGAAACAGGGATTTATTCCGCGGCGATGCAGATCATGTCGGTGCTCCTGACGCTGAAGGCCACCTATGTCGCTTTCTGGGCGCCGATCGCCATGAAAAAGTATGAGAACGACCCGGAACAGGAGAATAAGGCGTTTTTCAGGGATGTCTTTGAGAAGGTCCAGTTTCTCTGCCTTTCGGCTGCCTTCGGGATAACGATCCTCCGGGGGATCATCGTTCTGATCTTAGGAGAGGGCTATCGGGACGCGGTCAGGATCCTGCCGTTTCTGACGCTGATGCCGATCTTGAGTATCCTTTTTGAGATGACGGGGCAGGGAATCAAATTCAAGGGCAGGATCATCTATTTCAATTACGCTTCCTTTGCCGCGATCCTCTGCAACCTGATCGGAAATACGCTCTTAGTTCCGAGATACCGGGGAGTCGGAGCAGCCCTTGCCACGGCAATAACGTACGTTATTTATTTTGCCATCGCTACATATTTTTCCGAAAAATGCTATCCGGTGCGGTATGATTTTAAGCGTTTTCTCGTTTCGCTGGTTCTGTATGGGGGCTATGCGGCATACGCTACCGTTGTCGGCTCCGTAAAGGGGGTCTGGCATACGGCGCTTCCCGGAGTTCTGCTACTTCTCATTCATATCGGGATCAATTTTCAGACGGTAAAGAGTCTGCTTGAATACCTGTTCGGACTTTTGAGAAAAGAGGGCGCAAAATGAGCTTTATTGAAATCAAAGATCTGCAGGCGCCGGAGCTGAAGGTATTTACGGAGCTCAACGAACCGCAGCTGCTTCACTATTATGAGCCAAACGGCGGGATCTTCATCGCGGAGAGCGCGAACGTCATTGAAAGGGCTCTGGACGCGGGACTTGAGCCGATCTCCATGCTGCTTGAGACAAGAATGATCGAGGGGCAGGAGAAGCTCTTACAGAGGCTTGGGGATATCCCGGTATATACCGCGGAGCTTTCGGTCCTGATCGATCTGACCGGGTACACCGTGACCAGGGGAGTGCTCTGCGCTATGAAGAGGCCTGATAGGAGAACTCCAAAAGAGGTCTGTCAGAACGCAAGGAGAGTCGTTCTGTTGGAGGAGATCACGAATCCGACCAATGTAGGGGCGATCTTTCGATCCGCCGCCGCCCTTTCCATGGATGCGGTATTGTTGACCAGGCGCTGCAGCGATCCGCTCTACCGGCGTGCGATCCGGGTCAGTATGGGAACGGTGTTCCAGATCCCCTGGGCCTATATCGGGGAGGAGCATATGAAGGAATTAAAGGGGCTGGGCTTTCAGACGGCCGCTATGGCGCTCTGTGAAAACAGCATTCCGGTCGATGCCCCGGAACTGAAGGAGATCCCAAGGTTAGCGATCCTCCTTGGGGCGGAGAGTACGGGCCTTTTGCCCGAAACTATCGCGGCAAGCGACTACCGGGTACAGATCCCGATGAGTCACGGGGTGGATTCTCTGAACGTCGCCGCGGCAGGCGCTATTGCGTTCTGGGAGATGGGGAAAACGGAAAAGCGGCTTACTTAAGCAATTTTAAGCGCATACAGATTATCAAGAAGTTCGTTTTCCATACTTGCGATATCTTCTGTTCTGTGTGTGAGTTTTCTGATAAATTCCAAACAGGCTTTAAGGACTGTATCACATATCACTTCGTCGTACCGATTTCCTCTTTCAGCGCTATATACAGTCCAATATCCATTTTCCGACTGGATGCAGACAGCACATTCCTGATAACCGTCCAAACTGTATACGGAGGAGGGATATCGCTTTTCTAAAAGCTGTCTTAATGCATCAATATAATCCTCTGTTTTTATTTTATCCACGAAATGTCCTCCTTCAAATATCCGTCCTGGCATTCTAATATAATATTCTGTTTATGTCTGAATTGTACTGCGCCACCACTGCTATGAAACTTTGGAGCGACAATACCTTTTGTCACTAGGCATTGAACCTTTAAATCTTCCTACACTTTGTATTCGTGATATTCTATCGTTTCTTTTATATACGGCAACGCCAGGTCTTCGTATTTTACTCCTTTTAGAGTAGTAAAACGTCCTATCGGACTCCCGTATCTGCATATGATTGTTCCGCGCGGGATCACGTAATCATCTATGGTATATAGTTTCCCGTTCTGATATGGACGATATCTTTTATCAAAACCATCTTTATCACAAATATCATCCTCTTCACCCCAGTTAATATGAGGAATACCATTCGAATCTACCCAGCCAAAAGAGTTGTCTGTTATAGCGACAGGTTCGGTTGTTATATTTTTTCCTAAATAGTTATATTTATTTCTAATCACCATATTAATAAGTATTCTAACAACTATTCTGATTATTATACTCAATAACGAAAAGGCTTGCCGTTTCGTTATTGAGTGCGCCGGATTCGGGCCGCTTTAAGCGGCATATTTCCTTACCGAATCCGTGCGCATCACTTTATACGGTTAACGAAAATCGGCAACGATTTTCGTTA
>JAFSXN010000074.1 GCA_017444015.1 Lachnospiraceae bacterium
AGCAGTATCATGGATCAGGCTGTTAAGGACGGTATCGTCCCATACAATCCGGTCAAGGAAGTCGTGATAAACAAGAGCCTTGCAGATAAATATGCCAAAGAGAAGAACTCCGACGAGGAGTTTTTTTCTTTTGAAGAAGCGCAGCTGTTCTTGAGTAAGGTCAGAGATCATGAGCTATATGAGCTGTTTTATCTGACTTTGTTTTTTGGCTTAAGAAGGGAAGAGATTCTCGGTCTCAGGTGGTCAGCCATCGACTTCAGGGACAAGACTATGATCATCAATCACACCGTCACAAAAGGACTGACTGTCAATCGTGCCAATACGACCAAAACAGCTTCAAGCGCCAGGGAGTATCCGTTAACAGATGAACAGATAGAAATGTTCAGCCTGCTCAAAGAAAAAGAGGATGCCAACAGAAAGCTTTTCGGAAACTGTTATGAAGAGAATGAATACATTTTCAAGCATGCTGACGGAAAGCTTTATTATCCGGATCATCCTACGAAATTATTTGCCAAGCTGATAAAGAAGATACCGGAACTTCCTCAGAACATCACATTTCATGGTCTGCGAAGTTCTTGCGTATCCATATTGGTACATCAGGGTATGGATGTTAAAAGCATTCAGAAGTGGGTAGGACACAAGGATATCGATACGACCTTGAGGATTTACGCCAAGGTTAAGGACAAAGAAGCTAAGAGAGAGATCTCGGACAAAATGAACGGTATCATTCCGCTTAAGGATTATACCGACCAGTAACACGACAATTAAATAAGGTTTATAGAGAGCATTTCATGGATTATTTCGGAGATAAACGGAAACGGGTAGAAAAAAGGTAGAATAGAGCATAAAAAAATCGGCGTGACAGGATTTGAACCTGCGACTTCTACGTCCCGAACGTAGCGCTCTACCAAACTGAGCCACACGCCGATGCGATTCTTCATTTTGAAGTAATCGCCCTGACAAAAACTAATTATACCCAAAAATCACTTCGCTGTCCAGTAGAAATCTGAATCATATATGTAATAATATCTTCCGTCCGGGAGAATCTTCCCATTTCGGATCGTAAGCGCATCCCAGACGACCCCCGCATGCGCCAGGGGAACCTCGTAGGAAGCCAGCTCTCCGTCGGAGGAATAGACCTTTGCATAGGCGCCGGATTCCGACAAATTATAGGACATATTATCTCCGGAGGCGCACCCAATATAATCCGACACGTACAGCTTATACGGCTCTGCCCCGATGTGATCCAGCGTAAAATTCTCCGTCGTGATCGCTCCGATGCTCTCCGTCAAAGACCTTGCAACCGTCTTTCCGTACTGCGAAAAGATTCTCGCGTCCAGATCCAGCGGATTCTTTTCCCAGTACACAAACGCCACATACCGGTCCTCGGGAACCTCCGGCACCGCGTATCCGATGACCGCCTGATGGTCCTGCTTTACAATGACCGTAAAGCAGGAGGTTTCGTAGCCCTCCTTCACGATCTCAGCCGTATAGCTCCCGGAGCTCAGCCCATACTGAAACGCTCCGTTTTCATCCAGATATCCAAACGTAATCAGCTCTCCGTTCTGATTATGTATGCCGCTCCGAAGCCGGATCTCCGCCCCGTCTATGACCTTTGTGTTTTCAAAAACATCCCGGACATAAAAGTTCATATTATAAAGGGCTTCCTTGTTGTCGGTATATCCCATATAAACCGTATCGGCATAGTAGATCCCGGAGCCCGAAGGAACCCTGATCCCGTAGATCTTCTGCCCCTCCAGAGACTGCTTTTCAAACGAAAGCGCATATTTCTGATCCGAGGCTTCTACCGTAAGATCATATTCACCGTCCCCATCGGTCCTGACCTCCGTTTCCCTCTTTTCCTCCCCGTCCTCTGAAACAGAAAGCAGGCTCACCCTGATCCCTGAAAGAGGCTGATTGAACTCATCCAGGACAAAGCCGTGGATATGGGTCTTTTCCTTAACAAGAGAACAGGCCTGATAAGTGATATACGCCCGGTTGATGATCTCCTTTTCAAGATAATCGTACTGATCCTTCGTTCCCTCGCTGTACTTCTCGTAATCCGAAAGCTCATACGAGACCGCCTCTGTCTCACCGGCATAGATATAGCGGACCATAGTGTCATCCGTAATATAATACCTGGACAAAACCTGATCGGTGCTGATATCAAAGGGAACCAAGACAAACTGCCTACAGCTGGCCGCATAATTCAGCTTTGCCTCGGAGTCAAAATAGTAATCGGTAAGCTCAGAATAATCTCCGCAGTTTTCGATCGCTGTGATCTTGGAAAATACGCCGGTATCGGGATCCGTATAGACCTCATACTCCATTTCCTTATCATCCGCTGTCTTCATCCGACGCTTTGAATAAGACAGCGTATTGATTTTAGCATCCCCCGGCTGACTCAGATTTTCCAGACTCAAAAAAACCGTATCCTTCCATCTAAGCTTCTGATCTCTCTTTGCCGGAACAAACGCGGTTACAGAATAATCGACGATATCCCCGTCCAGAATATATTCCGATGGATCCACCGGCTCAAATTCAACCTCCGGCTCCTCTTCTTCCGCGGGTGGCTCCTCTTCTTCCTCCTCCGGTTCCTCTTCTTCCTCCGAAACCGTTAAAGGAGCCTCCTCCTCCTTTTCAGCCTGCTCCTTCGCAAACTGTTCCTCTGCCAGCGTCCTTGCCTGTATCTCCTTTGAAAGAAAGACATTTCGAATGACAAAATAAGCACCGAACGCCACGGCGATAAACACCACAGCGCTCAGAATAACAGTAGTTATTGTTTTAGAGGAGCTTTTCTTCTCCTCATTTTGGTTCCTGTCCATGAAATTTTAAGATCCCTTACCCAAACTGATAGATCGTTGTCGTTTTATATGGCTTATCAGCTTCGATCACAGGCTTTGCAAAGCCCTCCTGATTAATGCTGTTGGGATAAAACTGGGTTTCCAGACAGAACGCCGTCCGCTTTCCGTAGGTTACGCCTTTCTTCCCCTTCAACGGAGAGATCATATTTCCGGCATAGAACTGGATCCCCGGAAGATCCGTAAGAACCGTCATCACTCTTCCGTCATAGCAGGCCTTGGCCGCCTCCTTCACAGTCCCGTCATAGCCGTCGATCACAAAGTTATGGTCATAGCCGCCGCCAAACCCTAACTGCTCATTATCCGCGTCGATCTCTTCTCCGATCTTCTTAGCCGTCGTAAAGTCAAAGGGAGTTCCCTTAACCGAAGCGATCTCTCCGGTCGGGATCGCCGCGCTGTCGATGACCGGCGTATAATTAGAAGCGTTCAGCTGCAGCAGCGTCTCATAAACCTCCTTCGAGGAAGCGTCATTTCCGGCAAGATTGAAATAAGAATGGTTCGTGGGATTGAACAGCGTCTTCTTGTCGCTTTTTGCCTCATATTCGATCTTCAGTCCGTTTTCCTTTGTCAGACTGTAGCTGACCTTGATATCCATATTTCCCGGGAAACCGTTTTCCATATCCGGTGAATGATAGGAAAGCTCCAGCCTGTTTCCGGCATCGTCGACCTTGACATCCCAGAATTTCTTATGAAATCCGTTATCCGCGTCAGAATGAAGATTGTTTGCATTATCATTGACCTTCAGCGGATATTCCGTGCCGTCGATCGAAAACTTCGCGTCCGCGATCCGGTTTGCGCTTCTTCCGATACAGGCACCGAAAAAGCACGGATTTTCCTCATATTCCGCTCCGTCATCAAAGCCATGAACAATATCCTTAACCTCTCCCTTGTCATTCGGTACAAAAAGGTTTACGACATTCGCTCCGAAATCCGTTATGGTCGCCTTGATGGTCCCATTATCAATCGTATACAGGGAAATCTCCTTCCCGTCCTTCGTCTTTCCAAAGCTGCTTTTTGTTACTGACATTTTTTTCTCCTTCCTACCACTGATTAAAGTTCTACCCTTGCATCCAACGCTCTCGCGAGCGTTACTTCATCAATATATTCCAGCTCTCCGCCCACTGGCACGCCGCTTGCGATCCTCGTCACCCTGATCCCGGTAGGCTTGATCAGCTTGCTGATGTACATCGCCGTCGTCTCGCCCTCGATACTGGAATTCGTAGCGATAATGACCTCGTCGACATCGTGCTGCAAACGCTTTAAAAGCTCTGAGAGCTTGATATCATTCGGCCCGATCCCGAGACTCGGATTGATCGCCCCGTGCAGCACGTGATATACACCATCGTACTTCCCAGTCTTTTCATAGGCTGTCATATCCCTTGTTCCTTCAACAACCATAATCATCTTATGATTTCTTGAAGGATTGGCACAGATCGGACACAGGTCGTTGTCTGTCAGGGTATAGCATTCGCTGCAGTATTTGACATTGCTTCGTGCCTCGACCATAGCGTTTGCCAGCTTTTCAACGCTTTCCTTCGGCATATGGATCATATGAAACGCGAGCCTCTGCGCCGTTTTATAGCCAATCCCCGGAAGCACGGAAAGCTCTGAGATCAGGCGGTTGATATAGCCGCTGTACAGGTCCATTTTAAAAACCTCCCAGCCCTATTCCTCCGGTCAGCCTGCTCATGGCAGAGCTTGAAGCCTCCTCGACCTTTCCGATGGCTTCGTTCACCGCTGTCATAATCAGATCCTCCAACATCTCAACATCCTCCGGATCAACAGCATCCTTATCCAGCTTGACCTTTGTGACCTCTTTCTTTCCCGTGATCGTGATCTCGATCGCTCCGCCGCCGGAGGACACGGTATATTCCTTTTCCTCTAACTCCTTTTTACTTTCCTCCATCTGACGCTGCATCTTCTGAGCCTGCTTCATCAGATTATTCATATTTCCCATTCCCATACCGCCCGGGAAACCGCCTCTTTTTGCCATGCTTATCTATTCCTCCTCCTCTATTTCCATATCGATCCCGCTGATCGTGCTTAACTCTTCGTAATTCTTCTTTTTATCCTTTTCAATAAAAGGAGAACGGATCTCAAATTCTACCTTTGCTCCGACGACCTGCTCGATCGCCGCCGAAAGACTCGTCGAATAGACCTCGTTATTCAGATATCCCGCTAACTCTTCGGTCTTTGGAACGATCAGAAGCTGCTTTCCGTCGTCTGAGCTCCAGACAGCGCCGTTCAGCATATGCCGCATCATATTTGTCAGATGGGAGACGATCTCTGTCCGCTTTTTGCTGGCAAACAGGATATTTTCTTCGATCGTTTCCGGCAGCGGGACCTCCTCGACCTGATAGGAAACCGTATCCTTTCTCGGCTCGAGAACAAGACTCTCCGCTTTCCCCGGATCCAGCCGGATCTCATTGAACGCGGCCGTCAATTTATCGATCTCCTCCTCCAGTACACGGACCCTTTCCGTAACAGAGGAATAATCCGATTCCATACGCGGCCTGCACAGCTTGATCAAGGCGATGTCAATCAGGACTCTCTTCTGGGACGAATAGCGCAGGTCGCCGGAAAGCTCCGAAAAAATCCGGATATAGCGCATGATCGTTTCCTGGGAAAGCAGATCCGCTTCTTCCTGTAACCTTTCCAGATTCTCCGAGGAAACATCGATCACCTCTTCCATTCCTTCGTGCTCTGAGGAATTTAAAAGCAGGAGATTTCGTAAATACCAGGTAAGATCAATAATAAACTGCGAGAGCTCCTTTCCCTGAAGAACCACCTCGTCCATCAGATGAAGCGCTGCCTTCAGGTCCGAGGACAGAATATCCCTGACAAGCTCACTGAAAACCGAAGTATCGACGGCTCCGAGTACCGTAAGCGCTTTCTCGTAGGTCAGGACCTCTTTATAATAGAAAGCATTGCACTGGTCAAACAGACTGATGGCATCTCTGAGCGCTCCGTCCGACTGCCTCGCGATATAGGTCAGCGCCTTGTCCTCTGCCTGGATCTCCTCACCGGCCATCAATTCCTTCAGCCGTTCTACAATCGTATTAACAGAAATTCGTTTAAAGTCATACCGCTGGCATCTCGATAATATTGTCACCGGAATTTTGTGAGCTTCTGTAGTGGCAAAGATAAAGATCACGTATTCCGGCGGCTCCTCCAGAGTCTTCAACAGAGCGTTAAAGGCTCCCTGAGAAAGCATATGCACTTCGTCTATGATATAGACCTTATAGCGCCCGTTCGTCGGAGAATAGGCAACATCATCTCTGATATCCCTGATCGTATCGACACCGTTGTTCGAAGCTGCGTCGATCTCCCGGACATTCATATCCGCTTCCTCCGAGATCGCTCTGCACGAGGCGCATTTTCCGCAGGGATTTCCGTTTTCCGGCGATTCGCAGTTGACCGCCTTGGCAAAGATCTTCGCCACCGAGGTCTTTCCTGTTCCTCTCGTTCCGCAAAACAGATAGGCGTGGCCGATCCTTCCCGTCAGTATTTGATTTTTTAGCGTCTTTACAATAGCATCCTGACCCTTTACTACATCGAAACGGTCAGGACGCCATTTACGGTATAGAGCGACGTATGACATCGATCAATCACCAAAGCTGATTCCAAGCATTCTCGCTTCCTGAATGATCGTAGCGTCGGGCTCCATATATTTTAACTTTCCGGCAACGTCCTCTAAAGGGATCTTCGTAATTTCACGGTTGACGATACCAACCATATAGCCGTATTCATCGTCCATGATCAGCTGCGCTGCCTTGGTTCCGAGTCTTGAAGCAAATACTCTGTCGTAAGGGCAGGGACTGCCGCCTCGCTGCGTATGTCCGGGAACCGTAACACGGATCTCCTGGCCGGTCCTTTCCTCGATCTCCGCCGCGATCTCATAGGAAACGGAAGGATATTTCGCTTTGCTCCTGGCAAGGCTTTCCTTCAGCTCCTTCTTGCCCATCTTTGAGCGCTCCTTGGAAATCGCGCCCTCGGCAACCGCAAGGATCGTAAAGCTGGCGCCCCGCTTTGTCCTCAGATTGATCGCGTCTATGATCTTATCAATATCGTAAGGAATCTCAGGGATCAGGATGATATCCGCGCCGCCTGCCATTCCAGCGTTCAAGGTCAGCCAGCCGACTCTGTGGCCCATCACCTCTACGATGAAAACACGTCTGTGTGAAGAAGCCGTCGTATGGATACAATCGATGGCGTTTGTGGCGATATCCACCGCGCTCTGGAAGCCGAAGGTCATATCTGTTCCCCAGAGATCATTGTCTATGGTTTTCGGAAGCGTAATAATATTCAGACCTTCCTCGCGCAGGAGATTCGCGGTCTTATGGGTTCCGTTTCCGCCTAAAATGACAAGGCAGTCGAGGTTCAGCTTATAGTAATTCTGCTTCATCGCCTTTACCTTATCCAGACCGTTCTCATCCGGCTCCCTGATCGTCTTAAAGGGCGTACGGGAGCTTCCGAGGATCGTTCCGCCGCGGGTCAGAATTCCCGAAAAATCGGAATAGGTCAGCTGCCGGAAGTCGCTGTAGATCAAACCCTTGTATCCGTTGAAGAATCCGTAGATCTCAACGTTATCGCCTCCCAAAGTAAACCAGAGCGTTTTTACAACACCCCGCATCGCCGCATTCAAAGCCTGACAATCGCCGCCACTCGTTAAAAATCCTACTCGCTTCATAGACTTTCTCCTTTTCTTATATATTTTATTGCTTACAGATTACATTTAAGGTTTTGCAGTTAAAGTATAATCAAAATTATGCTCTTCTTCAATCATTTTCAGAGGGAGATTTCTTACCTTATTACAATATACCTCTCACATCCCTACCCGTTCCTTTACCGGATACCGCAGCGACAAAACTAATTTCGAAGTAGAACAATACTTAACGTTTACCATTTTTCTTTTCAGTTCGTATGGGAAAATAATCATTTATACTGGTTAACGCTTTTCGGTGCCGATTAATCGGACTCGCAAACGCAATTTCAGTACGTTTGCGTTATCAGAAACGGCAATTAATTGCGTTCGCGAGTATAGCTATTTTCTGTTCATCTCCGGTGTTCATTTTTTCCCCACCTTCTCATACAGATCTGTCCCATCACTGTCGATAACAACAATTACGGGAAAATCCTCTACATAGAGTTTCCGGACCGCCTCCGCTCCGAGATCCTCATACGCAATCACTTCAGATTCTTTGATGCACTTCGAGAGCAGCGCCCCCGCTCCTCCTATCGCGGCAAAATAAACCGCTTTGTTTCGTACGATTGCTTCCTTGACCTCTCTGGAACGCTTCCCCTTCCCGATCATTCCCTTAAGACCGAGATCCAGTAATTGTGGGGTATATTTATCCATGCGGGTTGCCGTTGTAGGACCGGCCGATCCGATGACTCTTCCTTCTCTTGCCGGCGACGGACCCATATAATATATGATATTGTTGTGTATATCAAAAGGGAGGCTTTCTCCTCTTTCCAGCGCCTCCTGCATCCGCTTATGGGCCGCATCCCTCGCCACATAAATAACGCCTGTTATATATATAGAATCCCCACTCTTCAATTCACGGATATCCTCTTCCTTCAGAGGGGTCGTTAACTTTACTTCCATTCTAAAAATATCCTTATCTAAAATGAAGCCATTTTTTCTTTTTACATCCAATTCGCTTCAATGGATTGGACCAGATCTTTAAATATTTTATAATAGTCATCCTTTGTATTCTGAATAATGGACAGCGCAATTTCTTTATGATAAGAGTGCGATACCAGATTTCGGTCAGCAAGTGCCTTAAGCCAAAGTTCTTCATTCTGAATCATACCGGCTTGAAACGCTGTTTTCAAAATCATCCTCGGTGACCCGGTCTGTGCCGGTGAAAAACCATTCTGCTCCAAAATCTCTTTCATCGCTTTCCAGGCCTGTTCAAAGCAAATCTCAAACAAACCGACCAAACCAGTAAGCTCTACATTTCCATAGGGCTCCTGATACTGAAAAATATCTCCGAGATTTTGAAATGCCTGCCGAAAATTCTCAAACTTTTTCATATACAGTAACTCCCTCTGAAAAAATTACCTGTCGTAGCTCCTCAGAAACCGGCCGCCCAAGATCTACCAGATCAAACATTAGAAGCGTCGATGTCTCCTCGTCTACATCTAATGAAAAATTCACGGTATCTCCACCCTGAAACGCAAGATCAATGTCACTGCGTTCCTTAAAATCTCCACGCGCACGCGAACCAAATAAAATAACACGTTCTATTTTATATTGTCCCGCAAATAATCGAATCTCCTCTATAACCTTTTCCCGAATCCCTGTATTTCTCCACAAATTATCTGATCTGTTCATCTATTTCTCACAAAATTTATTCCAGCAACGAAAACAAAACGTTAGTATTTTCTGTTGTGCATCCATACACATATGCTTATAGTATACGGATATTCCTTTTGCACTTACTGTAAACTCCTCATTTCTATTATAGTACCCTCACCGCATGCCGATTCACGTGGCAGCAGATATTCACGGCCACCGGCAGGCCAGCGATATGGGTCGCGCAGGTCTCGATATTCACCCGAAACGCCGTCGTTTTGCCGCCGAGTCCCCCGGGTCCGATCCCTAGCGCGTTGATCTTCTCGAGCATTTCCTTCTCAAGCTCCGCAACATAAGGAATATCTGAGCTCTTATCGACTGATCTGGTCAACGCCTTCTTCGCTAAAAACGCGCATTTCTCAAAGGTTCCGCCGATCCCTACGCCAATGACCATCGGTGGACAGGCGTTCGGCCCGGCATCCTTTACCGCCGTAAGGATCGCCTCTTTTACACCCTCGATCCCCTCCGCCGGCTTCAGCATAAAGATCCGGCTGGTATTTTCACTCCCGAAGCCCTTGGGAGCGACCGTAATCTTTACCTGTTCTCCCGGTACGATATTATAATGAATTACAGCAGGCGTATTATCCCTCGTATTTTCCCTGAAAATCGGATCGGAAACAACGGATTTTCGCAGATAGCCTTCGATATAACCCTGCCTTACTCCTTCGTTGATCGCGTCCTCAACGCTTCCTCCCGTAAAATGTACCTCCTGCCCGATCTCAAGAAAAACTACTGCCATTCCCGTATCCTGACAGATCGGGATCCGGTCCGAGGCCGCGACTTCAAGATTTTCCTTTAACTGCGAAAGAACCCTTTTCCCAATCTCGGATTCTTCGATATCGGCCGCCTGAAACAGCGCTGCTTTCATATCCTCCGTCAGCGAATAATTCGCTTCAATACACATTTCCTTAATATCCTTCGTTAACTCTTCTACCCTTATTTCTCTCATTTCATCCTCAATAGAAAAACGGGTAATTATAATCTTTATTTCCTAATTACCCGTTTCACCTCCTGTATATGTCATTAAGATTGTTACAACAATCACCATCTTAATGACATATTATTCATCATCCTCAGGCATATCGACCTCCTCATGGATCACAACGACCGAAGCCGAGGCTCTCTGAATACTTTCATCCGCTTCCTCAATACTGTCATATTCGTTCGTCCCATCGGAGATCTTCTCCCGGACCTTGGCGATCTTTGCAATCGTTACGCCATCCTCAAGATTCATCAGCTTAACGCCCGACGTGATCCGCCCAAGCACTGAAACGTCCGACATAGGAATCTGGATGATAACGCCTTCGTTTGTGATCATCATGATCTCGTTATCGTCATTGACACTCTTAACGCCAATTACATCTCCGGTCTTTCCGAGGATCTTATAGCACTTCAGGCCCTTGCCGCCGCGGTACTGAATGCCGAATTCCTCGATCCTTGTCCGTTTTCCGTAGCCCTTTTCGGATACGATCAGAAGCGAATCGCCCTGATGATCCAGCTGCATCCCGACGATCTCGTCGCCGTCCATCAGATTCATCCCGCGTACACCCATGGAGGACCGCCCGGTCGCTCGAACATCCGTTTCCTTGAATCGAATACACATTCCGTATTTTGTAACAAGGAAGATCTCGCTCTTTTCCGAGGTCGTTTTGACCTCGATCAGCTCGTCGTCGTCCTTGAGGTTTACCGCGATCAGCCCGTTTTTCCGGATATTCCCGTATTCTGTGATCCTGGTCTTCTTAACGGTTCCTTTCTTTGTTACCATAAACAGATTATGGTCGCTGTCATACTCCGTCACGGGGATCATGGCGTTGATCTTCTCTCCCGGATTCATCTGGATCAGATTGATGATCGCAACGCCCCGTGAGGTTCTCGAAGCCTCCGGAATCTCGTAGGCGTTCAGTTCGTAAACCCTTCCCAGATTTGTAAAGAACATCAGCTTTGTATGGGTCGTCGTCATCAGGATATCCTCGATATAATCATCCTCTATCGTGGACATTCCCTTGATCCCTTTCCCGCCGCGGTGCTGGGATTTGAAATTATCGACCGTCATCCGCTTGATATAGCCGAGATTCGTCATAGCGATCACCGTATTCTCGTGCGGAACCAGATCCTCCATAGTAAAATCGGATTCATCATAGCCGATGGAAGTCCTTCTCTCATCTCCGTACTTATCCGAGATCACATTGATCTCTTCCCGGATCACGCCAAGCAGCAGCTTTTCATCCGCTAAAATCGCCTTAAACCTCTCGATCTGCTTCTTTAATTCCGCATACTCTTCCTCTAACTTATCCCGTTCGAGACCGGTCAGAGCTCTGAGCCGCATTTCCGTGATAGCGTGGGCCTGCTGCTCGGAGAGAGCAAACCGTTCCATCAGCTTCTCCTTCGCTTCGGCGACTGTCTTGCTTCCGCGGATGATACTGATGACCTCGTCGATATGATCCAACGCGATCAGCAGACCCTCTAAGATATGGGCCCGCTCCTCCGCCTTATTCAGATCATACTGGGTCCTTCTTGTTATAACATCCTTCTGATGCGCCAGATAATGCGTCAAAAGCTCAAGGATACTCATAACCTTCGGTTGATTATTCACCAAAGCCAGCATGATAACTCCGAAGGTATCCTGAAGTTGGGTATGCTTAAACAGCTTATTTAAAACAATATTCGGATTAACGTCTCTGCGCAGCTCAATAACGATGCGCATACCTTCACGATCCGATTCATCCCTCAGATCCGTGATCCCATCTACCTTTTTATCCTTTACAAGCTCCGCGATCTTCTCGATCAGCTTTGCCTTGTTTACAAGATACGGAAGCTCCGTAACAATGATCCGGCTCTTTCCGTTTGGCATGGATTCGATATTTGTTATCGCCCGGACCCTGATCTTTCCTCTTCCGGTCCGATAGGCTTCATCAATCCCTCTGGTTCCAAGGATCTCAGCACCTGTTGGAAAATCAGGACCTTTGACGATGGACAAAATCTCTTCGATCTCCGTATTCCTGTCCTCTTCGATCCGATTGTCAATCATTTTTGTGACCGCGGCAATCACTTCACGGAGATTATGGGGAGGAATATTTGTTGCCATACCGACCGCGATCCCGGTAGTACCGTTTACCAGAAGATTCGGATATCTTCCGGGAAGCACCGAGGGCTCTTTTTCCGTTTCATCAAAGTTTGGAACAAAATCCACGGTATCCTTATTGATATCGGCAAGCATTTCCATGGAGATCCTGGAAAGCCTGGCTTCGGTATATCGCATGGCAGCCGCGCCGTCGCCGTCAACAGAACCGAAATTTCCATGGCCGTCTACAAGGACGTAACGCATGGACCATTCCTGCGCCATATTGACCAAAGCTCCATAGATCGAACTGTCGCCATGGGGATGATATTTACCCATGGTATCGCCGACGATACGGGCGCATTTTCTGTGGGGCTTATCAGGACCGTTGTTCAGCTCGATCATAGAATAAAGAACTCGTCTCTGAACCGGCTTAAGCCCGTCCCTTACATCGGGAAGAGCTCTTGCGGCGATTACGCGCCTCGCGTAATCAATATAAGAGCTCTCCATCGTTTTTTTCAGATCTACCTCATGGACATTATCAAATATTTTGTCATCCATTTTATGTATTTTCTCCTTCTACTATTTGCGGGAACCAAACATCCATTCGCACCCTCGCACGCTTCGCGTGCTTTCCCGCACTTCGTGCTAAGACTGCTCATGTCTGTTTGGTTCCTGCTTCGCAATTATGATAATGAAATAATCATCTTCTTACGTGCAAGCACGACGAATCTGCTTATTTCATTATCAACCGCAAATAGTAACTTTTATATATCCAGGTTCTTAACAAATCTCGCGTTTTCTTCTATGAATTCCCGTCTGGGCTCTACCTTGTCTCCCATTAACGTCGTGAAGGTCAGATCCAGCTCCGAATGGGTTTCTTCATTCATCGTTACCTTTAAGAGCGTCCTGGTCTCCGGATCCATGGTCGTCTCCCAAAGCTGATCCGCGTCCATTTCCCCGAGACCCTTATACCGTTGGATCTTATTATTGTTATCTCTTCCGACCTCTAAGAGGATCTTGTTCAATTCCTCATCACTGTAGGCATACCAGACCTTTTTATTCTTTTCCAGCTTATAAAGCGGCGGCTGCGCGAGAAAAACGTGGCCCTCCTTTATAAGATCCGGCATAAACCGGTAGATGAAGGTCAGCATCAGCGTAGCGATATGTGCGCCGTCTACGTCCGCATCGGTCATGATAATGATCTTATTATAGCGGAGCTTAGTAATATCAAAATCGTCGTGGATCCCGGTTCCAAACGCCGTGATCATAGCTTTGATCTCAGCGTTTCCGTAAACCCGGTCAAGCCTTGCTTTTTCTACGTTCAGAATCTTTCCCCGAAGCGGAAGGATCGCCTGCGTCGCTCTGCTTCTGGCGGTTTTAGCGCTCCCGCCTGCGGAATCTCCTTCGACAATAAAGATCTCACAGTTTTTCGGATCCTTATCCGAACAATCCGCCAGCTTTCCGGGAAGAGCGACTCCGTCGAGAGCTGATTTTCTTCTCGTAAGATCTCTGGCTTTTCTGGCTGCTTCCCTGGCCCGCTGCGCTAAGATCGATTTTTCACAGATCAGCTTCGCGACTGTAGGATTCTGCTCCAGATAATAAGTTAGCTGTTCGGATAGAAGCCTGTCGACCGCGGTTCTCGCTTCACTGTTTCCCAATTTTTGCTTTGTCTGCCCTTCAAACTGGGGCTCCTCGAGCTTAACAGAAATAATCGCGGTCAAACCCTCTCTGATATCATCTCCCGAAAGATTCTGCTCGCTGTCCTTTAACAGCTTTGCGCCTCTGGCATAATCATTGAAGGTATTCGTGATCGCGTTTCGAAATCCGGTCAGGTGAGTTCCACCCTCCGGCGTATTGATATTGTTTACAAAACTGAAAACGCTTTCGTTATAGGAATCGTTATGCTGCATCGCAACCTCAACATAAACGTTATCCTTCATTCCCTCAAAATAAATAACATCGTCATATAACGGAGTTTTGCTCTTATTCAGATATTTAACAAATTCAATGATCCCTCCGGCGTAATGGAATTCCCGTTCTACGATCTCTTCCTGCCTCTCATCCTTAAGGACGATTCGAAGATTTTTCGTAAGAAACGCCATTTCCCGAAGTCTTTGCTTCAAAGTATCAAAATCAAATATGGTCTCCTCAAAGATCGTATCATCCGGTAAAAACGTAACCTTCGTTCCGGTCTTATCCGGCTCGCAGTCTCCGATGATGCTTAAAGGCTTTATCACATGTCCCCGCTCATAGCGCTGCATATAGATATGCCCTTCGGAGAAAATCTCAACCTCAAGCCAGTTGCTGAGCGCGTTTACAACCGAAGCGCCGACTCCGTGAAGTCCTCCGGAAACCTTATATCCGCCGCCGCCGAATTTTCCACCGGCATGAAGCACTGTAAAAACAACCTCTACCGCGGGAATCCCGGCCTTATGATTGATACCGATCGGAATTCCTCTCCCGTTATCGATGACCGTTACCGAATTATCTTTATTCAACGTAACTATGATCGTATCACAGGCACCGGCCAGCGCTTCATCCACGGAATTATCCACGATCTCATATACCAGATGATGAAGTCCACGCAAAGAAGTCGTTCCGATATACATACCGGGACGCTTTCTGACTGCTTCCAGGCCTTCAAGAATCTGGATCTGATCCGCGCCGTATTCCTTTTCCGTATTCGTGATATTTTCGATCTCCGACATATATAATTTATCTCCCATTTCCTATATTGTACTTATCATATACTGCCTCTGATTAAGGCCTATACTCGCAAACGCAATTATACTGATTAACGAAAAGCTCTGCCGCTTTTCGTTAATCGTATAATATGATGCGCACGAATTCGGATAGGAAATATGCCGCCTTAAGCGGCCCGAATTCGGCGCACTCAATAACGAAATGGAAATTAATTTCGTTATTGAGTATAACTACTGTTTTAATCTTAAGCATCCCTGCGTTTGCTCGTTATACAGTTTACGTAACAGTAGTGATTTATACTCGCGAACGCAATTAATTGCCGTTTTTGATAAAGCAAACGTACTGGAATTGCGTTTGCGAGTCCGGTTGATCGGCAACGAAAATCGTTAATCAGTATAAATTACGATCAATTATCCTCGCTAATTTTCACAAACCACAGTACCATCACATACTTTAAAAATTTTATCTATCTTTATACGAGAATTAATAAACTCATCTAATCCTGTACAGGTTACGATCGTTTGGATATCTCCGATAAAGCTCAGAAGAAAATTCTGTCTGTTGGTATCAAGCTCCGAAAGAACATCATCCAAAAGCAGGATCGGCGTAGTACCTACGATCGTTTTGATCAATTCGATCTCAGATAGCTTCAGGGAAAGAGCGGCTGTTCTCTGCTGACCCTGTGACCCGTACTTTTTTATATCCATTTTATTGATATAAAAGATAAAATCATCCCGATGCGGTCCAACGGAGGTCAGCTTATATTTGATATCCTTTTCTCTGTTTCGCTTGATCTTTTCTTCATAATCCTCAATCTTTACATTCGGATCATATCGAATCATCAGATTTTCCTTGCCACCGGAAAGACTGTTATGGATATAAGAGATGATATTATTCAATTCATTGACAAATACGGCTCTTCTGCCGATGATCTTTTTTCCGAGAGATACCAGCTGATCATCCCAGACATCAAGAGTTTCCTTTAATTCCGGATGAAACAGGATATCCTTGAGAAGATCGTTTCTCTGATTCACGATCTTATTGTAATTCGTCAGATTATAAAGATATACCTTATCTAACTGACAGAGCTCGGAATCAACAAATCTTCGCTTTTCGGCGGGACCGTTTTTGATAATGGAAAGATCCTCGGGAGAAAAAATAATGATATTTGCGATCCCTAAAAGCTCCGCCGCCTTTTTCAGCTTTACGCCGTTGATCGCTATTCCCTTGGATTTTTCCTTTCTCAGCTGAATATCAATCTGATAGTCGACTCCGTTTTTTTCAAAAAGCGACCTGGCATGCGCCTCTTCCTGATCAAATCTGATGATTTCCTTATCCTTGCTGTGCCTGTGGGATTTAGAGGTTCCAAAAATATAGATTGCCTCTAAAATATTGGTTTTCCCCTGCGCATTATCTCCATAAAGAATATTTACGCCATCATCAAAATTGACAAGGACATTTTCATAATTTCTGAACTGATTTAATTCTATGGATTTGATAATCATCGATTTCGTCCTTATAAACCGGCTTTAACTCTGATCTGATTTCCACGAAAGTCTACGATATCACCGTCTTTGATTTTTTTCCCGCGCTGCAGCTCCTTTACACCATTCAGGCTTACTTCTCCGTTATTGATAACGATCTTCGCTTCCAAACCCGAATCCACAAGTCCCGAAAGCTTTAAAAGCTGGCCCAGCTCGATATATTCATCTTTTATTTCTATTGTTTCCATAACAATCGTTTTTTAATTTACAGTATTAAAGTTCACCGGAAGGATCAGATAGATATAGTTTTCATCTTCATCCTTAATCGTACAGGGAGCCTTGGGATTAACCATATAAAGCGTGATCGTTTCATCATCAATCACCCTCAGAGCATCGATCAGAAACTTCGGATTAAAACCGATCATGATATCCTCGCCCTCTTTTTCGATCTCGATTTCTTCATTCATCGATCCGATGGCGGAATTGATCTTTAACTCCATAGTTCCGTCTCCGATCGTAATGATGATCGGCTTTTTATCCCCCTCTTTTACAAGAAGAGTCGCTCTCTCTATACAGCCGAGAAAATCCTTCTTATTGATCACCAGCTTTGTTTCATAATCGTTCGAAAGCATCTGGTTTACATTGAAATACTCTCCTTCTATAATACGGGAGACAATGACCGTCTGATCGAATTCAAATAAAACATGCTTATCCGTAAAGAAAATCTGAATATCCTTTTCCGTATCCCCGGCAACGATCTTGCTTACTTCATTCAGCGTTTTTCCCGGAATGATCACCTTGATATCGTCATGCTTATTCTTTAAAGCTAACTTTCTAATCGAAATCCTGTGTCCGTCGAGAGAAACCAGCTTCATTTCATTATTCCGGACCTCTAAAAGCTCACCGGACATGATCTTATTCGAGTCGTTCTCAGCAATGGAAAAGATTGTCTGACGAACGATATCCTTTAAGGTCATCTGAGAGATAACAAATGGATCATCCTTTTCCACCTCAGGAAGCCTCGGAAAATCGTCGCCCCTCTTTCCTAAGATATTAAACTTCGACTTTTCGCATTTTATCGTCGTCAGACAGTTATCATCCGTTGATAAAACGATATCGTTTTCCGGAAGGTGTCTGACGATATCCTGAAGGATCTTTGCTTCCAAGGCGACGATGCCGGGTTCCTTGATCTCGCCCTCCAATATGGTCTCAATGGCAAGCTCCATATTATTCGCAGTCAGTTTGATCTTACCCTCTGTAGTATCAATCAGGATACATTCGATGATGGACATCGTCGATTTGGAGGAGACTGCCCGAAATACCGTCTGAATACCGTTTAGCAGATTCGTTTTGGAACAACTGATTTTCATAGTAAGCTCTCCTTGGGATATATCTATGTATCTATTCTATAATGTAATAAATAGTCAATCTTAATAGTAATCTCTGTTGATTTGTTGAAAACTCTGAAAAACATCGATTTTTAGAAGATTTTTCAGGTTCAAAGCTCTGTGGATTTTATTCGAGTCCCAGCTTTTTGATTAGGGTTTCGATATTATCCTTCAATTCCTTATCCGTTTTCATATCGGATTCTATGATATTCGCTCCGTGGATCGAGGTCGTATGATCTCTTCCCAAAGCAGCGGCGGTCGCGGTTGTTGTGATATTTGCCTTTTTGATACAGATATACATGATGATCTGTCTCGGAACTACGATATTGGAGCTTTTTCGCTTGGAAAGAAGTTCATTTTTGCTGATATTAAAATGATCACAGACGATATCTATGATATATTCCGGGGTGATGTTTCGCTTTTCTCTCGGAGTTATGATATCCCGCAGAGCATTTTTTGCCAGCTCCATATCAATTACCCGATTGTTTTCGAGTTTGGAATAAGCGTGGATCTTGTTTAAGGCACCCTCCAGATCCCTGATATTTGTCGTGATATTTTCAGCAATATATCGCATGATATCGTCACTGATCACATAGCCCTTCATTTCCTTTTTATTCTGAAGGATCGCCATTCTTGTTTCATAATCGGGCGCCTGTATATCAGCGAGCAATCCCCAGTTGAACCGGGAACGGATACGTTCATCGAGAATATCCATATCCTTGGGAGGGCGGTCTGAAGAAATAACGATCGCCTTCTTTTCCTCATGGAGCTTATTAAAGGTGTGGAAAAACTCCTCCTGCGTGCTTTTTCTTCCTATTATAAACTGGATATCGTCAATGAGAAAAACATCTACGTTACGATACTTCTCGCGAAAATCATCCATAGCTTCTACGGAATTTGCGGATTTTCCGGAACGGATCGCCGTGATCAGTTCATTTGTAAAGGTCTCGCTCGGAACATATAAAACATTTGCGTCCTTGTTATTATCAATGATATAACAGCCGATGGCCTGCATCAGATGCGTTTTGCCAAGACCGACGCCTCCGTATAAAAAAAGCGGATTAAATACCTCTCCCGGCGATTCCGCAACTGCCAGAGCTGCTGAATGAGCAAACTGATTGTTTTCTCCTACAACAAAGGTATCAAAATTATAGGCAGGCTTCAGATTTGCTTTTTCATAACGAACGTTATTTTCATTATTTATAATATGGATCTGGTTGATATCCTTTTCCAGAATAAACGTTATTTCATAGGTTTCTCCGAGTTCTTCAGCAATGGCTACCTTGAACGGAAGATAGTATTTATTGCTGATATAGCTGACAGACTGCGCATGATCTGAAGGAACCAGAATGATCACCGTATTGTTTTCGATCCCGTGGACCTTTAATGGACGGATCCAGGTATTATAAGAAATATCGGTAAGGCTGTGTTCGATCCGGATCGACTCTTTTATTTTATCCCATTTTTCAATAATATTATTCACAATGGTTTTTCCTTTGGCATGAAATCGCTACTATATATTAACTGATTTAACGGCATTTTTCAAGGAAATTCCCTGATGATATGCCGGTAGGTATTCCCGTGTATGGTCAGCCGGGCGAAGGGATATTTTTTGGCTAAAAAACTATTATTTTCAGCAATTCGATACTTGACGGGTAAAATTTATTTCAATATAATGAAAAAGCGCTGTTTTTTTGAGGATATCATTTCAACGGAATGAAGAAAAAGTTTTTTCTAAATTCTTATAACAGTTAATGAAATATCTTATATATAGAAGGAGGTGACTGAATTATGAAAATGACGTTTCAGCCCAAGAACAGACAGAGATCCAAGGTTCATGGCTTCCGGAGCAGAATGAGTACGCCGGGAGGAAGAAAGGTTTTAGCTTCCAGAAGATTAAAGGGAAGAAAAAAATTATCAGCGTAGATCGCGTAACGCGGTCTATTTTCTTTAAAAAAATGAAAATGGTCAGATGTTTACCTGTGTAATATGATTTTTACCGATTCCTTAAAAAGCAATCTGGATTTTCGAAGGGTTTATAAACAGGGAAAGTCCAAAGCAAATAAGTATCTTGTGATGTATATTCTCAAAAATACAGAAGACGGAGACGCGCCGAAGCGAAACAGACTCGGAATATCTGTGAGCAAAAAGGTAGGAAACAGCGTTGTCCGGCACAGGGTAAAACGGCTGATCAAAGAGAGCTATCGACTGAATGAAGAGATGTTTAATAGTGGTTTAGACATTGTAGTCATAGCCCGCGACAGCGCAAAGGTCGCATATTTCAGTGAGATGCAGAGTGCGCTGCTGCACGTTTCCAGACTTCTTCATATATTAAATCAGGAAAAATAGAATTACTTATACTCGTGAACGTAATTAATTGCCGTTTTTAAATCTATAGAAACTAAGCGTTTACTCGTTATACTTTCAGTTTTTAGCAATTATTCCGTTAATGAGTATAAATTATTATAACGTATGTTAATATGCGCATAAATTTGGAAAAAAAATATACTGTTTACGCAGTCCAAATTTGGTGTACTCAATAACGAGTCTTATTGAGTATTTATACTGGTTAACGCTTTTCGGTGCCGATTAATCGGACTCGCAAACGCAATTTCAGTACGTTTGCGTTATCAGAAACGGCAATTAATTGCGTTCGCGAGTATATATAAATCTGAAATACTATTATGTTACAACGATCATTTTTGTTTTTGATCAAAGCCTATCAGAAAAATATTTCACCTCTGAAACATACGAAATGTCCCTATTATCCCAGCTGTTCCAGATACGGATATGAAGCTGTGGATAAATACGGGGCAGTGAGGGGAGGATTTTTAACTCTTTGGAGACTGCTTCGCTGCAATCCATTTTCCAAAGGAGGATATGATCCTGTCCCGTAATTTTTCTTTTCCTGGATTAATAAGTCAAAAAGTTAAGGAGGTTTTGATTTGTCAGGTTATGTAGTCGTATTGACAGAATACAATGGACTGATTTTGGGACCGATCGCAAAGCTCCTTGGTTATCTGATGAATGGGATATTTAATCTTCTGTATATGATAGGGATCCCGAACATCGGACTTTCCATTATTCTGTTTACGATTGTTATCTACCTTCTGCTAATGCCGATGACGATCCGACAGCAGAAGTTTTCCAAGCTATCGTCTATGATGAATCCCGAAATGCAGGCGATTCGGAAAAAGTACGAGGGTAAAAAGGATCAGGACTCCATGGTCCGGATGAATGAGGAAACCAAGCTCCTTTATGAAAAGTATGGAGTATCTCCTACCGGAAGCTGCGGTTTCATGGTGATCCAGATGCCGATCCTTTTCGCTCTTTACCGGGTAATTGATAACATACCCGCGTACGTTACAAAGGTAAAGGATGTATTTATTCCCTTTGTTTCGAAATTTATAACAGAAAACGGCGCAATCGAGTTTATTCAGAGTACGGATAATTTTCAATCGGCAGCCCGTTTTGCTAAGCAGTTTTCCAATGAATTGTTTACAAGCGGAGATAATACTTATGTAACAAATACGGTTATCGACGTTTTAAACAAAGCTTCCACAAGCGAGTGGGCAAATATCTATGCGCCCGCAAATTTTCCGGGCTTAAAGGATCTGATCACAAATGCCGCGGGAACTGGTACTTACGATCTGTTTGAAAAGTATAATACATTTTTAGGATTAAATATCGCAAATTCCCCTTCGTTTCTTTTTAAACAGGGCTGGGATACAAAATCCTTCGGTTTGTTATTCGCTGCGATCCTGATCCCGTTGCTTTCCGCTTTGACACAGTGGTTAAATGTAAAGCTTACGCCGCAGGCTGCTATGGATTCCACCGGGAATTCCAGTCAGGATCAGATGATGTAGTCAATGAAAACAATGAATATCATGATGCCGGTTATGTCGGCGGTATTCTGTTTTTCACTTCCCGCAGGTATGGGTCTGTACTGGGTAGCCGGTGCGGTAGTTCGCTGTATCCAGCAGGTTGCGATCAACAAGTATCTTGATAAAGAAGATATTGACGAGATGATCGCAAAGAACGCTGAGAAGATGAAAAAGAAGAATGAGAAAAAGGGCTCGAATCCTTCGCTTTTGGAAAAATACGCGAATATGTCCACAAAAGCGCTGGAGGAAGGCTCTCAGAATTCAGCTCCCGGGTTGAGTATTAAGGACCGGGCGAAGTTGGGTAATTCTTCTTCAAAAAATATTGATATCTCAGATATCACTGAGAGTTCCAAAAATTACAAGCCCGGTGGAATTGCGGAAAAAGCGAATCTTGTAAGAAAGTATAACGAAAACTCCAAATAAGGATCAGCGTTTGGAGGTTGTTGGGTAAGTTTTTTTAATTGTTTTTAACTATTCAGAACTAAGCGTATTTATTAGAAAATACAGATTGAATACTTGCGTATAGGATTGGATTTTTTTAATTGTATATTTAACGAAAAGAAAATTTCTGGTTTTTGTTCTGAATATTAAACGATCGAATTATAGGAGAAAATAGTATGGATTATATTGAAGTAACAGGTAAAACAGTAGATGACGCGATCACGGAGGCCTGTCAGAAGCTTGAAGTGACCAGTGATCGTCTGGATTATGAAGTGATCGAAAAGGGATCCTCCGGATTTTTAGGCTTCGGAAACAAGCCCGCTGTGATTAAGGCGAGGATCAAGTCCGAGGAGAAGGAAGCTCCTGTTTCCGAGAAAAAAGAAGAAAAGCCGGCAGAGAAAAAGGGAGAAAAAGCTTCTGCTCCTGTGGAAAAAGCAAAGGCTGTTGAAAAGAAGGATGAGGAGACCGGTTCTGAAAAGAGTACGTCGCCTAAGAGCGGAGCTGCGGGAGATCCGAAGGAGTTTCTTGAAAAGGTTTTTGCGGCGATGGATCTGAAGGTCGATATCAAGGTAGAGCAGACCGAGGAGGAAATGAGTGTTGAATTAAGTGGGGATGAGATGGGGATTCTGATCGGAAAGCGTGGACAGACCCTGGATTCTCTGCAATATCTGACCAGTCTTTATGTGAATAAAAATACAAATGATTATATCCGCGTAAAGCTCGATACGGAAAATTATCGGGAAAGAAGAAAGGATACCCTTGAAAATCTTGCCAAGAATCTTGCCTATAAGGTAAAGAGAACAAAGCGGCCGGTTGTTCTGGAGCCGATGAATCCTTATGAGAGACGGATCATCCACTCTACGCTTCAGAATGATAAATATGTAAGTACGCATTCCGAGGGAGATGAGCCGTTCAGGAAAGTGGTTATCACTTATAATAGGTAGAAATTCAATTCATATCCTTAAAACCCCGCTGATCTTTTGGCGGGGTTTTATGCGCAGGTTTTGAGATGTATATAGAAGATACTATTGTCGCGGTTGCGACAGGAATGAATGCTTCCGGAATCGGAATTATTCGTATCAGCGGACCAAGGGCATTTGAAATTGGAAAAGAAATCTACCATACGAAATCCGGGAAAACATTATCTGAGCTTGAGTCACACCGGGTTTATTATGGATATATATATGGAAAGAACAAAACAGATTTTTCAGATCAGATGAAACAATCTTCTGAAGTATACTCGCAAACGCAATTAGCTACCGTTTTTGATAAAAACAAACGTACTGAAATTGCGTTTGGGAGTCTGGTTGATCGGCAACGAAAATCATTAACCAGAATAAATACGGTTAATGATAAAGCGGAAAATCTGTTGGATGAAGTTCTGCTTCTGCCGATGAAGGCTCCGAAAAGCTATACCGCAGAGGATGTTGTCGAGGTACACTGCCACGGGGGACAGCTGGTACTCAGAAATATATTAGAGCTTATCGTCTCTGAAGGAGCAAGGATCGCGGAACCCGGAGAGTTTACCAAACGTGCTTTTTTAAACGGACGTATTGATCTTTCGGAAGCGGAATCCGTGATCGATGTGATCGAATCCGGAAACAATTATGCCCTGAGAAATTCCTTAAAGCAGCTTACCGGAAGACTTTCCGAAAAGATCGACGGACTTCGAAAGGAAATCCTGATGGAAACAGCTTTTATAGAAGCTGCGTTGGATGATCCGGAGCATATTTCCTTAGACGGATATTATGATAGAATATCAGAAAAGACAGAACGGATCCTTTCAGAGTTAAAAAAGCTGTATGATTCATTCCATGACGGAAGAATTCTGAAAGATGGAATAACTACTGTTATTTTAGGAAAGCCGAATGTTGGAAAATCCTCTTTACTCAATTTCCTGTCCGATTCGGAAAAGGCTATTGTAACAGATATTCCGGGAACTACAAGGGATGTCATAGAGGAAAGGATCTCTTTAGGTGAGCTGAATCTTTTGGTATATGATACAGCTGGGATACGGGTATCCTCGGATCCGGTAGAAAAGCTGGGAGTGGAACGGGCGAAAAAATATGGGGAAGAAGCTGATCTTATCCTGTTTGTTTTAGACTCCTCTCTGCCGATGGATGATAATGATAAGGAGCTGCTTGACTTTATAAATAACAAAACAGCTGTTATATTATTAAATAAATCAGACCTGGAATCAGTGATCAGAGAAGAGGAAATAGAAGCCTATGACCATGGCAGACATCCGATCATCTCTGTCTCTGTAAAAACAGGGGAAGGTTTTGAAAAAGTCAGAGAAGTGATATCAAATATGTTTTTATCGGGCGAACTTACCTACAATGATGAGATTCTGATCACAAACGAAAGACACAGAGCTTTGTTGGGCCAGGCAATCGAAAGTCTGAAAAACGTTGAAACTTCAATAAAAAATGAAATGCCGGAGGATTTTCTTTCGATTGATCTGAAGGATGCTTACGATTTGTTGGGTATGGTTTTAGGCGAGCAGGTCGGTGATGATCTGGTGGATGAAATTTTCTCGAAATTCTGTATGGGGAAATAAATATTTTAATGATATAGATACTTTCCATTGTATATTCATATGTATATAATTATAGTAAACGTTTTGATTATACTCTTGAATGAAATAAGGTACTAATTGTTACGACTGAGAAAATGTATTGAAATTGCGTTTATAAATCAGCTTTATCGGCAATGAAAATCGTTAACAAATATATGTAATGAATACTTATTATATACGTGGAAATAATGAAGAATGCGGTGTAGAAATTACCTAAGATATAATGCTTTTCTTGTCTTGAAAGCTTTGCATAGATAATGATATTTAAAAAATGTAAGATAGAGGAATTAATGTGTTTGAGGAAAGATATGATGTAGCTGTTGTCGGTACCGGGCACGCGGGCTGTGAGGCAGCTTTGGCTTGCGCCAGGCTGGGGCTTGAAACGATCATATTTACGGTAAGTATAAACAGTATCGCTTTGATGCCTTGTAATCCAAATGTCGGGGGGACTTCCAAGGGCCATCTGGTTCGTGAAGTAGACGCGCTTGGCGGAGAGATGGGAAAGAATATCGACAAGACCTTTATTCAGTCCAAGATGCTAAATCGATCCAAGGGTCCGGCAGTACATTCCCTTCGAGCCCAGGCAGATAAGGCAGAATATTCCAGGGCTATGCGAATTACTCTTGAAAATCAGGAGCATCTTACCATAAAGCAGGCAGAGGTTTCGAAACTGTTAGTTGAAAATGGGTCTGCAATCGGCGTAGAAATATTTACCGGTGGGGTTTATAAAACATCAGCTGTTATTTTATGTACCGGAACATATCTTTCTGCCAGATGCCTTTGTGGAGAGGCGATCACTTATACCGGTCCCAATGGACTTATGGCAGCGAATCACCTTTCGGATTCTCTAAGAGAAGCCGGAATTGAGCTGGTGAGATTTAAAACAGGTACGCCTGCCAGAATTGACAAACGTTCTATAGATTTTTCAAAAATGACGGAGCAGAAGGGAGATGTTCCGATCGTCCCCTTTTCTTTTTCGACGGATCCGGAGTCGATCCAAAAGGAACAGATCTCATGCTATCTGACTTATACGAATGAAAAGACTCATGAGATCATCCGGGCCAACCTCGACCGTTCGCCGATGTACTCGGGAGTCATTGAGGGTACGGGACCCCGATATTGTCCTTCGATCGAAGATAAAGTCGTTCGCTTTGCGGATAAGGACAGGCATCAGCTTTTTGTAGAGCCGGAGGGTTTGTCCACGAATGAAATGTATATCTCCGGAATGTCTTCTTCGATGCCTGAGGATGTTCAGATAGAGATGTATCGGACGGTTCCGGGGCTTGAAAACTGTAAAATCGTAAGAAATGCCTATGCCATAGAGTATGATTGTATCAACCCAAAACAGTTATACCCAACATTAGAATTTAAGTCCATAAGAAATCTCTTTGCGGCGGGTCAGTTTAACGGCAGCTCCGGATATGAGGAAGCTGCGGCACAGGGTATCATCGCCGGAATAAATGCGGCGCAAACGGTTTTAGGAAAGGAAAAGATAGTGATCGATAGGTCACAGGGATATATCGGTGTTTTGATCGATGATCTTGTAACAAAGGATAACTTTGAGCCCTATCGGATGATGACTTCCCGGGCTGAATATCGCCTGTTATTGAGACAGGATAATGCAGATTTGAGGCTCGGAAGGCTTGGATATGAGGTCGGCCTGATTTCTGAAGAGCGTTATACACAACTTTTAGAAAAGGAAGAATCTATACAAAAAGAGGTGGAAAGACTTCGCTCAACTTATGTGGGCGCAAATGAAAAAGTGAATTCCTTGCTGGAGGAATTGGGGAGTAATCCGATCTCTTCCGGGGCAAGTCTTTTTGAATTGATCGCAAGACCGGAATTATCCTATGAAGCTCTCCTGCCGATTGATCCGGGGCGAAAAGAGCTGCCTTTGGATGTGATTGAGCAGGTTGGGATCAATATAAAATACAGCGGATATATCGAACGACAGATGAAACAGGTCGAAGCCTTTAAGAAATTGGAGAAACGAAAGATCCCGGAGGGACTGGATTATAACAGTATAAAGGGATTAAGGCTCGAAGCCAGGCAGAAATTAGCGAAATTCCAACCGGTTTCCATCGGTCAGGCCTCGCGGATCTCCGGTGTTTCGCCTGCGGATATATCGGTATTGTTGGTGTATTTAAAGTCTTAGGGGTTTATATTTTATTTATTATATATTTTAATATATATATAATAATATATTTTTTATATTACATTTTATTTTAAAATATCGTGGAAACTGCTACGAAATAAGATTTATATCAAATAGAAAGCTGCTATGAATACATAGCCTGGGTTGCTTGTTATTTCGATCCTTAAGATGTTCTTCGATCGAATAAACAAACTTATATACATGGCATTCTTTTTTTAATATTAAAATAAAATGATTAAGGCGTTAAAAGCACTTCGTGCCTTTTCCTGACACAAGATATAGTACCTTTGAGTGGGCTCAGTGACTATATCTTGTATCAGTAGGGCGCTAACGCACCTTTTGACGCTGCCATCATGAAATAGATTATTTGTAATTATTCAAAATCAAGCAGATTTAATCAAAAATATTGGACAAATGCTTGTATTAAAGACTGCATTTTTATACTCGCGAACGCAATTAATTGCCGTTTCTGATAACGCAAACGTACTGAAATTGCGTTTGCGAGTCCGATTAATCGGCACTGAAAAGCGTTAACCAGTATAAATAAATCTTATTTGGAGAGAAGTGCATATGGCGCCATCCGACGGCCGCCTTTGCGGAGCTAAACGGCCACGATGCGTTCCCCATCGGCCAGCCAGTCAAGAAGACGTTATGCCGCGAAAGGCTCTTGACATGAGTAGCATATGATAGGCTCTCTTGCCATG
>JAFSXN010000075.1 GCA_017444015.1 Lachnospiraceae bacterium
ATATAATTTGTTTTGCTGGCATTTTATTATACCGAATTTCAATCACAAGTTCATTAATGAACTTGTGCTGCGCCGGGCGAATGCTGCGAAGCAGCAATTTCCTTATTCGACCGTGCGCATTAAATAGAATTTCAGGGTCCTTTTTGGTTCATACTATTTAATTTTCAAGGTCCTGCCGCTTCGCTAACTGCCTTGTTTTCGAAACAGCTTTGTTATAATATCACCGCAAATACCCAATGTCAACGCTTTTTTTCGAATTTTTTTACAAAACTTTTCCCCAGCTTTTCAACACCGAAAACGCCCACAACATCTTGTATTTGCCGTAGTTTGAGACACAAATTACTCCCTTTCTACCCCGCAAGGATCGCGTCTACCATCTCGCCGACATTTTTCAGCTTGACGACGGTCTTCATATCAAACCGCATATCAAACTCTTCCTCTACGGAGTCGATCAGCGTAATATGGATCAACGAATCCCATCCCGCTATATCCGCGGCAGTCGTCTCATCCTTCACCGTGATCGAATCATCATCGAACACATCTCTGAAAACAGCATTAAGTCTCTCGTAAACCTCTTCTCTACTCATTTCCGTTCACCCTGATCCATTTATTCTGATTCTTATAATCCTCTGTTACCTGAAACTCCCAGACTGTATTCTGCGCCTCATCCTCGGAGACCTTCGTAAAGCCCATCTGAGCATAAAACTCACGCACCATATTGTTTTTCGCTGTCGGATAGTAATAGCCCTTAATCGTACGGATCCCTGCTTCCCGGGCAGAACGCACCAGCTCATCCATCATCGCGAACTCCATATCCCGCTTCAGAACACGACAGCTCATAATCCAGAGCTCCATATCCAGCATATCGCCGTTTTTCTTTCCTATTACAACGGAAACAACACCATTGTCGCCAAACTTGTCCTCCAGCTTCCCATACAGATCAATAAACTCGCCGCTTTCGCTGACAGCCTCGATCTCCGCCCGGCTGTAGCGCTTCGTCGTCAGATTGAACTGATTGCTCTTATTGGTAAGCTGCGCGATCCGGTCCAGATAGATCGGCTCAAAGGGGCGTATCGTCCCCTTCATCTCCAGAGACTGCAGATACTCCCCGTAATCCGAAAAACTCTGCTCGAGCTTTGCCCGCTTCGCGTTTTCCTTATACATCTCATTCCGTCTGGCATCGTCCGCGGAAAGACTTGTGACCTCAAAAAAACCGGATCGGTCGATCACACGGATATAATCCTCAACGCTTCCGATCTCCGGGGAAACAACGTGCAGCTGCTTCGAAACGATCTCCCTCTCCGCCGGATTATCATCCACAAAAACAAAGGATTCCGGAAGCAGATTGAGCTCCTTTGCGATATCCTCCAGATTCTTACTCTTCGGATCCCAGTTGGCCTTGATTTCGATAAAATCGTCCGGAGTCAGCACACTGTCCGGATGCTTCAGCCCGCCAATAGCGTTTTCATAGTCGTTCTTAGAGACCACATTCAAAAGAACGCCGATCTCCTTCTGTTCCTTAATATAATTCTGAAACTCCGAATAAACCTGCCCGAGAGAGGTCTCCGGTCCGATCTCCAGATTCTCGACCCCGTCATCTCCGACGATCCCGCCCCAGAGCGTATTATCGAGATCCAGAGCAAGCGCTTTCTTATTCTTTCCGTAGATCGATTTGATGATATTGCTGAGATTATAGGAAAGCGTGGGAACCGCCTCCATCGAAAGCGCGTACTTGTACATATGCCAGTAAAGCGGAGCCGCCCATTCATCCAGCCCATAGCAGGCCGACAGATAATTGATATCCTGAATATAGAAATTCCTGTGCTCCCGCTTATATCCGGCAAACAGCTCATTCAGCCGGTTGATAAAGCTGACCCTCCCGTGGATATCCGTCGCGTCGGAATTCCCCAGCAGGCGATAATAGGGATATTCAAAATTATTCTGGATCACCGGGCAGTGATACCTGTCCTCGATTTTCTCCCACAGCGCCCGGAAATGCTCGAATTCCGAATTTAAAAGAGCATCGACCTCCTCCGCGCTCTGCGAAAGCGCCGGATAATTCGTAATATTCCGGTTGGTAGTATGGATATAGATCAGATCCGGCGCAAATTCCGTAAGCTCCGGATTGTCAAACATCACATCCTCCCAGTATTTTGCGTATTCGCTCTCGTAAAATTCCGCTTTGATCCCCTGATTCAAAAGAAACAGGTCCAGGATCGAGATAATATCATGCGTAGTCGACCCGCCCAAAACAGCGATCTTCTTTTCTACAAAGCTCCCGCCGCTTTCCAGAAGCTCTCTCCGGAAGGATCTTTTCTTCTTTATTATAAGTCTTGGATCAAAGGGATATTCCAGTTCTTTCATGATAACAAATTCACCTCACAGAAAAACTTGATCGGCTTGTCGCCGCTCGTTCGCAGCGCCAAAGCCTTGTCGCGGCTGACTTCTTACAATCTTTTTTCTTTAGTCACTCTGCCGCCGTACCTATCGTAAACGAATTAATTCGTTCACGACAAAAAGTTTAACACGGAAATCGTTTATTGGAAAGAGGAATTGACTTCGAGGGGAGATATGTATTATAATACGATTCGATTGATTCGGAGTCGTATCGAAGTGGTCATAACGGGGCGCACTCGAAATGCGTTAGTCCTTCGGGGCTCGAGGGTTCGAATCCCTCCGACTCCGCTCGCGGGCTTCATTACAATGTGGAGCCCGTTTTTCATTTTCGCAGGCCCGCCTATATCATCACCACCGCAAGAAAATCCTTTTCATCGCAGCTTATTTCAAGGTTTCCTCCGTACTTTTCTACTACTTCCCTGACATTTCCAAGCCCGATCCCGTGACCGGACTCCGGTTCCCTGATCACTCTGTTTTCTTTGATCTCAACCCTTTCGCATACAAGATTCCTGACGGAGAACAGCACCTTCCCGTTTTTATCTGTCATTTTCACCTTGATCGCCACATCCTTTATTCCCCTGTCACGGAGGCGGACACATTCATGCACGGCGTTTTCCAGAAGGTTTCCAAACAGAACAACGATATCCTCATCCTCCAATGTGAGCGCAGGGATCTCCTCAATAGCAAAGATCATTCCTATACCCTGTTCCTTCGCGATCCTGCGCTGCTGATTTATACTGGTTAACGATTTTCGTTGCCGATCAACCGGACTCGCAAACGCAATTCCAGTACGTTTACTTTATCAAAAACGGCAATTAATTGCGTTCGCGAGTATAATACGGCGTTTACGATCGAATTCCCGACATTTACCTCTGACAGCTCAACCGACAGGCTGTTTGTCAGGCTCCCGACGAGACCGGCTGCAGCCTCCGTTTCTCCTGTCTCAAGCAGCTCCTGTATGGAGGAAAGCTGCTTTTTGTAGTCATGGAGCTTTCTGCCCTGCCGCTCATACATTGTCTGCATGTCATTTAACATCTGAAGCTGATTCTGCTTTTGCATAACCTTAAGCTCCATGTCCTCATATTTTTCCTCGCTTTCCAGAGATCGCTTAAGAACTGACATGGCGAAGATGTTCAATACAATGAACCCGGCGGAAATAAAGGAGAAGAACCACTTGTGGTCATCGCTGGCTGTGTAGCGGAGTGTAAAATACCAGGCAACTATGGTCGAAAAAAGCGGAAACCATCCATAATGCATCCAGTGGATATCCGTTCTTTGAAACATCCTTTTCATCGGATAAAAGTATTTTTTGATCCCTAAAAGCACGATCTCCGGATTACAGCCTTGTTCTATAGCCCCGAAAAGCTCCGAGCCCGACAGGTAATCAGCAATTGAAAAGCGGATATGGTTCTCCTCCCCATATCCGTTTACAAGAGAATGTAATTTCTCCAGATCCTTTATATCATCATCACAGATCGCAACCCTTATTTCCATAACCAACTTTCATTCAAGACGTGCCCCAAAACGGCTTTTAGGGAGCCCTCCGGACTCCCCTTAAACCTGAACTATTCCTATTCATAACGCTGTTATTATAAAGTGATCGACCCCGTAAAGCCGGAAGCAGGAAGGCATTTTATCTTGACGGTCCTGCTGCCGGAAGCATTGCTTTTACCCCAGGAGGTTACGCTGAATCCAAAGATACCGTCCTGCGAAACCAGAGTATTCCCCCATTTTCCTTTTCTGAACTGATTGGCATATATGGTTTCCGTTCCGTCAGCATTCTTTACAGTTACGGAAATACCAACCGTTGCTCCGCTCTGATCAGCTGACTGATCTTTAAGCTCTGCGAACAGCTGATTGTTCCCTGCAGCATTAGAAAAGCCGCGCTTAAAGCTCAGCTGAAAGGCTGAAGGGATCCCGTTTTTATCACGTGAAGCATATTTCCCGATTCCCGTGATCGTAACGCTGTAAGTCCCGACAGCTTTATTCTTTGTATTGCTGTCAAGCTTCCACTCGCATTTATAATCCCTGTTCTCGACAAGATTTGAGTCACTGCAGATCACCGCATTTTGCCTGTCAGCACCATCAAAAGACGCGGCGCTCCAATCCAGTTTAAATTTATTCTTAGGCAGCGTTGCCCCCTTTACCCGGACAAGCAGAGTTTTTTCTCCGATGACCACCGAATCATCCCCATAGTCAAGCTTTCCTGTCGGCGTAAGAATTATTCTGATGTATCCTGACTCTATCGGCCCGGTCAGCTCCTGATCAAAAGCGATCTCGTATTCTCTTGCTTCCAGCTCTCTTCCCTTCGGTGTATATACACGAAGGCCGAAATCCTCTGTGGACAGCGTCTCCTGGTAGCTGATGGAGGAGTTATATTTCACCTTGAAGGTCGAAAACAGGATCGCGTTTTCCTCCGCGGGAACCCTCATTGAAGTATAGCCGGTATAATTTCCCTTCCCCTCCGCAGAGAAAATATAATAGAAGGCAAGCGGATCATCGCCGGTCACTCTTTTCGGGATCGGCGTATCCACACTTTCTATATAATCCGAAGCCTTCAGCGTGACCGTCCTGCCATCCGGAAAGCTTCCGGTAACTCTTCGTTTTCCGAGCCGAACATTACCGCTTTTGTCCGAATAGATGAAGCCCGGATCCATCGTATAAGTGAAATCCGAGATATCATAGGGCCGAATGGTAAAATATACGGTCGCTTTCAAATTCTTGTAATCACCTTTTCCTGTAATCAAAGCTCTCGGCCGTTTGCTGTCCGGCGCATTTGCGGGAAGGCCGGAAGAGGCATTGGTATTATTAAACAGTTTGGCTGTATAATCCTCCCCATAGACCAGGGTATAGTCGCCGTCTGAGATCCAGAGATCAAGATCGGCAACTGTCTTTTTTCCGTCAGCAGGCATCCCGGTCAGAACGTGAGCGCGTCCGTCGAAAACCGTATCCTCAATATCGGAGATCCTGACCCCCTGTTGGACAGACAGCAGTCTTGCCACCGCGGTCACATCCGTATCTGTAAAGGAATATGTTCCATCTAACCCGGACTCGTATGTTTCAGCGCTCAGACTGCCGTCGTCCGCGGAAATCCGCTCTCCGCGAATACTGTCATAAAAGCTCCATCCGAAAATCTCTTTGTCCCTTGGAACTGACGGCTCCTCATCGCATTTTAACGCATACGTAAGCGGCTCGCCCGGTTTCCCCTTGACAGTCTCAAACTCCCCGACAAGCTTCCCGTCAACAAGATAGGAGTAATAGTACTTCGGAAGGATCTCATACGCAAAATTGAGTACATCCACATAAAAATTCCCACCGGACTCTTTTTCCGTATAATCCAGTTCATATGCCTCATACCTTCCCGGATCATAAGGAGATATATCTATCCAATTTGTATTCACGCTGAAGGAAGCGGTTTCAAACAGCTTTTCGGCAGTTACAGGTTCTCCCGCATAAGCTAAGGGCCAGCGCTCGCTGCCGTTTTCTCCATCAGTCTCAAATTCCTCTATCGCCTGGAAAGTAAATTCTGCCTCATCCCATCGGAATGTTTTCGGATAAGGGAAATCCGGATTTTTCCCGGGATGCAGAGGGTTTACCCGCTCTACATGATAGTCGGGAGCAGTCCCTGTTACCGGTCTGGCGTGGATCAAATCGCTTTCTACAGAGGATACGACCTCTTCTCCTTTCTCATTCGTCCCAACGGCACGGTAATACACCATATTCCCGGCAGGGATAAACGGCACCTCCGCCTCGGTATACAGCTCCTCCATTTCAGGATCCGCGCTTACCTCAAAATGAATACTGCCGTAAAGAAACTCCGTATTATCCCGCCCCGGTGTATATGCATAATCAAACAGAGCCGGAAGCGCGGAAAGAGGCGCGCCGTAATACCACCCCCGATGCTCTTTATAATCCGCGTCAAGGCTCGCGTCCGAATACACGATCAGGGGATACGGATCAAATACATATTCCGAAAACTCATACTGATCCGCTAATTCGCTGTCTATTAACAGCCTTCCGCCAAACTGAAAGCTGTGCGTTCCGCAGACGGTAAGCGTTTCCTCCCTACGGACTGCTTTTCCGTCGATCAGATACAACAGCTCACTCTGGACCGCGGAATCTATAACTTCATACATATAAGGATCATCGACCTCCTCGTCGACCTTCAGATTGATCCTTTCACAAACGACGGAGCTGTCCCAGATCGATTCTGCCGCTTTTCCTGCCGTTTGATACTTCACAGTCTCCGACCTTATACCTGCTCTGACCCTAAGCTTTGCCGGAATGATTTCAAAATTGACCGGCTCTCCAGACGCATTGTCATAGCCCGTCTCGTCACCCGCCAGGAAGACGGCAACTGCCGCATAGGAACCGGCTGTCTGTTCACTCATCTCAAGTCCCAGCTCATCCGCCTCATCCGGATCTTCGAAGCCTTCGGGATCAGAAAGAGCCTCGGCCAGCGCTTTTTGAAGCTGCGCCATATCCTTTTCTTTCGAATAGTAAACTCTTACCTCACCGATCTCTGTTCCATCCCGCTCTACAGTATAAACATTACCGTCATAATCATCCGGCGTTAGCGTACAGCCCGCGATCTGCACCCTGGCGATCGGATATTGATCGATATCCGCGCCATATTCATAGGCATCCTCCATTTGGATCACAGGTTGAAAAGGTGTTGTATCTCCGTAGATCCTTCCTGTCGCCGGTACCAACAATTCCATAAGGACAACTAAAACCAAAGATATGAAAAGCTTTTGCGGCTTCATATGTATTTCCTCCGTTTTCTTTGTATCCGCCCGGTTCCCGGGCTTTATGATTATCTTCAAAAATACTTAAACAGCTTCGCTTTGTCAAGCCATAACGCGCGAAAAAGCGGTAAAACAGCGTAAAATGATATGAACTTCCACATGCGGGCCTGCGGATAAAAACAGCGGCAGAAATCACTGCTCTGCCGCCGTTCATTTTATACTTTTCCTTTACCTTAGAAGCCTGTCCGTTCTATCCTCTGAAATCAATATGCGAGCCAACCATCAGCTCCTCCTCGGTCCGGACCTGATCGGCGCGCGAGGCGTAATTATAATCCTCTACCTTTCGTATCAGATCCTCGACAGAAGAAGCGGTAATGATCTCCACGTCCTCATCTTCGTCCCGGCTGGAATTTCTTGTAGAAATTCCAGCGACGGATAATTCTTTAGAATTATCCGCATAATCGTCCTTTGTCTTCTCAGATTTTTCGGACTTCCCGGAGCGCTCCGCCCGCTTTTCCTCTAAACGTTCCTTCTTAGCCTCTTCCGCTTTCTTTTTTTCAGCCTTCTTTTCAGCGGCTTTTTTCTCCGCCTTCTTTTTCTCGGTTCTCTTCTGCTGGCTTGCGGTCATCTGATCGGAGGACTTCTTCATAACGGCAAAGAACGATGTTTCGCCGTTATCCCCGACCTGCATTCCATAGCCCTTAACGTTAGCCGAATTGCCAAAGGCCTCCTTCAGCTTGGGGAGACCGGACTGGGCTGCCTGGATGACCCCCTCATACTGCTTGCGGAAGTTTTCATCCTCGGCCATACGCTCGATCTTTTCCTCGTCGATCAGGACAACCATCTTGTCCGGATTCGCGAAGCTCCCTGCGTTTGCCTTGGCGACCTCCTTTTTGTCACTGCTGACCAGTACAAAGTCCAGATTCCCGTATTTGGACTTCAGCTCGTCATAATATTTCTTTCCTTTTTCGGAAAGCTTCGGCTCGCCGACGGTCTTTCCCGAGACACTGTACTTTTTGACCTCGCTCTTCTCTTCGGTTTTCGAGGTCTGATTCGCGTTACTGTTTGCGGCGGCGGTAATTCCCGCTATGCCTGTCACGCTTCCTACGTCCATGTAGCTACCTCCTTCTTCCTTGAATATCAGGACCTGTCGCCAATCATCTGCACATGTTATTTTGCGACAGTTCCTTAGCTTCGAAAAATGAAGCTATTTATAGTTTTCAGTAAATATATCGGCTTTTGCCCCATAAAACTTATAGTGACCATCAAAAAATCTGACGTTCACTTACGTTTCCTTACTCACCCGGACTAACGCCAGAATACAGATAAAGTCGAGGACGACCGCCGCCGCGTCCGAGCAGATCCCATAGTAGATCCCCGCGTTTTCCGCGATATGCCCGATGATTGAGGGCATTAAGATCGAACCGAAGCTGGCCATCGTAAGAATAAAGCTCCAGGCCAGGGAATACTTCCTGATCAGCTTCCCGGTAAACGAAACCGTTGTCGGATAGATTCCTGCCATGGAAAAGCCGAAGCCCATAATGCAGACGACGATCAGGGCAGCGCTCCTTGCAAAGAGAAGCAGGATGAAAAAGAATACGATCCCGATACCCATGATCGGCAGCAGCTTCCTCTTGTCTACTCTGGTCGAGGCCCAGGCCACCAGCAGTCTTCCCGTAAGCATCATGATCCAGAGGATGCTGGCAGTCAGCTGGGAAAGGCTCTTTGAGATAAAACCGGTATCGGTAAAATACGTCACCATCCACCCGATCACGCCCTGCTCCGCGCAAAGATAGAAAAACAGGGTAAGGATCGTTATCCAGAATATCTTTTCCTTAAAAAAGCCGAAGCCCTTATCTATTTCAATATCGTCTGTTATTTTATTCTCAGGCTCCGTTTTCTTCCCGTTCGTTTCGTCGCTATCGAGTGTCTTTTCTGTACCGTTCTGATCTACGGAAGCGTTTGTCTCCCCCTGCGGACAGATCGCGTAAAGGGTAAAGCTCAGTATCCCCATCACCAGCATAAAGCCGCAGGCGATAACCCACCGGGCCGGATCATTTTTTGTGATCAGCGTAAGGATGATCGGAAACAGAAAAGCTCCGACCGAAAACATGGCATGCAGCCCGTTTAGGATCCAGGCCTTTCCGGGAGCCAGCTCGTTGATGACGGCGTTGCAGTAGTTGCTGTTCGCGCCCCGGGCCAGTCCCGTAAGTAAAAACGCCAGAGCGATCAGGAAATTCCCGCGCCCGGCAATAATAAGCAGATAGGCGACAGGAAAGCAGATATCGAAAAGAAGGATGCTCCTCTTTCTTCCGATCGAGGCCGCCAGGATCCCCGAAAAGAAGCTGGAGCAGAAGTTTCCCACCGAATGCAGGCTGACGATCAGGCCGGCAAAGGCATAATTCAGCCCCCGCGCGTCGCGGATAAAGGGCAGAAGGGATCCGACCGAGAGCGCAAGCATCCCGTTGGCGATAAAGGCAAAATAAGTTGTGATAAAACGCTGTTTACTGCTTCTGTCTGAAAGAAATTCCATTTTTTGTTTCCCAGCCTTAAAAAAGAGGTATAATAATAGCGAGCAAAATTATAATATATTCATCTCAGAAAAACAATGATAACCCACCCGATCCCTCCGGAATATGACGAATACAGCAGGATCCTTATTTTAGGGAGCTTTCCCTCTGTCAAATCCCGGGAGACCGGCTACTTCTACGGTCATCCCCAGAACCGCTTCTGGAAGGTGACCTCAGCGGTTTTTCAGGACGAGACTCCGGTCACTGTTCACGAAAAACAGGCGTTTCTGAAACGGCATCATATCGCGCTCTGGGATGTTATCGCTTCCTGCGATATCACAGGCTCCTCTGACAGCAGTATCCGAAACGTCGTTCCGAACGATCTTCGACGGATCACAGACGTTTCCCCCATCGAGCGGATTTTTGTTAACGGGAAGAAAGCATTTTCTTTATTTCAGAAGTATGCCCTCCTGCCGGAAACGCTTACGGAACTTCCGGAAGCTATCTGCCTTCCCTCGACGAGTCCGGCAAACGCCGCCTGGAGTCTGGAAAAACTGATCGAAGCCTGGCGTATGATCAGGCTGTAAAACGGGTCCATCCCTGAAATTATGTAAAAGCGGTCAGCTGAAATTGGCCGTTGGAAAGGAGATTCTGTTATGCCAATCCTGGCAGGCTTTATGGTTCCCCATCCCCCCATCTCCGTCGCGGAGATCGGAAGGGGAGACGAAAAGAAGATCCAATCGACCCTGGATTCCTTTGACCGGGTTGCCGAAAAGATCGCTGAGCTAAAACCGGATACCGTTGTATTGACTTCTCCGCACAGCATCGCCTATACGGATTATTTCCACGTTTCCCCCGGCAAAAGCGCGGTCGGCGATTTTTCAGGCTTCATGGCCCCGCAGGTAAAATTTGAGGTGGAATATGACAGCGAATTTGCCGATACCCTGAGCAAACGGGCGGATCGGATGAATTTTCCTGCCGGGACCTATGGAGAAAGAAAAAAAGAGCTGGATCATGGGACGATGGTCCCGCTGTATTTCATCAATAAACGCTATTCGAATTTCCGGCTGGTTCGGATCGGCCTTTCGGGGCTTCCTCTTGCGATGCACTACCAGCTTGGGCGGCTGATCCGAAGCGTCTCGGATGAGCTGGGGCGGCGTACGGTATTTGTCGCAAGCGGCGATCTTTCCCACTGTCAGAAGGAGGACGGTCCTTACGGATATAAAAAGGAAGGGCCGGAGTACGATGCAAAGCTGATGGAGGTTATGTCCCGCGGCGCTTTTTCAGAGCTCTTGTCCTTTGACGACAGGCTTTTAGAGCTAAGCGAGGAATGCGGCCACCGCTCCTTCGTCATTATGGGCGGCGCCTTCGATCACGTTGCCGTCGATACAGAGCCTCTCTCGCACGAGGCTACCTTCGGCGTAGGTTATGGCTTTGCGATCTATACGCCAAAGGCCTCCGATCTCGGAGCTTCGGAGATCAAAGAGGCTTCTGAGAGCAGTGACGCTCTGGTAAACCTTGCAAAGAAGACGGTACGGGAATACGTTACAAGCGGAAAAACGCCTGCTGCCGTAGCTTCTGTCCCGGAGCTTGAGAAGCGGGCCGGAGCCTTTGTCTCCATCCACGAATTCGGGATGCTTCGGGGCTGTATCGGTACGATCTCCGCTGTTTACAAAAACCTTGCCGAAGAGATCGTTCAGAACGCTGTTTCCGCTTCCACAAAGGATCCCCGGTTCCATCCCATCATACCGGAGGAAGTAGAGGACCTGGATATCAATGTCGATGTCCTGTCGGAAGCGGAGCCCATTGATTCCCCTGAGCTGCTTGACGTAAAGCGCTACGGCGTGATCGTTGAAAACGGCTATAAGAGAGGGCTCCTGCTGCCGGATCTGGAGGGAGTCGATACGGTGGAGGAGCAGATCTCCATCGCCAGAAGAAAGGCCGGTATCAAACCGGAAGAGAAGGTTCAACTCTATCGTTTCGAGGTGATACGCCATGTATGAGGACACTATTAGTAACCGTACCGGCAGCCGCTCGCAGACTTGCGAGTGGCGTACCAATAAAGCAGCAGAGCCAAGCAGCCGGGCGCGCAGCCCTTGGTTGCAAAGCAACCAACGGGGCATTTCCAATGCGCAAGCTGCCCCGGCTGCCGTATCTGCCCAGGATAACTGGGCAGATACTTGTAATGTCTGCTCGCGCCATTGCCGTCTTGCGGAGGGAGCGGCAGGACTATGTCAGGCAAGAAAGAATATCTCGGGAACCATAACCCCGATCAATTACGGGATCGTTTCCAGCCTTGCGCTGGATCCCATCGAAAAAAAGCCCCTGCGCGATTTCTTCCCGGGAAGCAGGATCCTCTCTGTTGGGAGCTTTGGCTGTAATCTCCTCTGCCCGTTTTGCCAGAATCACGATATCTCAAGGGTCATCGTCAATCCTGCTCAGGGTGCCGCTTCTGGCGCTCTGCCCTTTTTGATGGAAGCCTCCGGAGAACCCGCGGGAACGGAATACATCCCTCCCGAGGTCCTCTGTCAGACCGCCCTCGGCCTGATCCGGCGCGGAAATATCGGCGTCGCCTTTACCTACAACGAACCGCTTGTCGGCTACGAATATGTTCGGGATACCGCAAAGCTCTGCAGAGAGAAGGGGCTGAAAACCGTGCTTGTTACAAACGGAAGCGCCACGGATGCTGTTCTGGATGAGATCCTGCCCTGGATCGACGCAATGAACATCGATCTGAAAGGCTTTACCTTTGAGGCTTACAATGCGGTGCAGGGAGATCTGGAGCAGACCATGCACTTTATTACCCGCGCTGTTTCGGCGTGTCACGTAGAGCTTACGTCCCTGATCGTTCCGGGAATCAATGATTCCGTCCCGGAAATGGAAAGGGAAGCGATGTGGATCGCCTCCCTGAGTCCGGATATCCCGCTTCATATTACAAGATTTTTCCCGAAGTATAAGCTGACCGACCTAGAACCGACCGATATCTCACTGCTGTATCTTCTGAAGGAAACGGCAGAGCGGTATCTTAGCCGGGTGTATCTGGGGAATGTATGAGTTTCTAACTTTCAGCTCAGCAGCGTCCCCATATCGATCGAGAAATCTTCGTAGATCCCGACCTTGATCGTATCCTTCATGGTATAAGTTTTGGGATTCAGCTCCTGTCCCGCCAGGCTGTAAACGGTTACCATATCGCTGGAGGAATCAACGATCCAGTATTCCCGTACCCCTGCCGAGCGATAGAGCTGCAGCTTCCTGATATAGTCCTTTCCCGAGCTGCTTGGTGAAACAACTTCGATCACCCAGTCCGGAGCGCCATCACAGCCTTTTTCCGAAAGCTTCCCCGGATCACAGATCACGGAAATATCCGGCTCTACGACTACATCATCGTATAGCTTTACAGTAAAGGGAGCAGGCAGGACCTTGCAGGGACCGCCTTTCTCCTTTATATAGTTTCCGATCTGCCGATTTAACTCCGATACGATCAGCTGATGGTTCAGACTCGGAGCTGCCATATCATAAAATACACCATCGATCAGCTCTACTCTTGTATCCTCCGGAAGCTCATAATAATCCTCCGCCGTATATAACTCGATTTTATTAACGTCCATAAAAATCCTCCTTATTCCTATGCGCCCAGTTACATACCTTTTCCAAAATCTCTTCCTGTAGCAAAAGTACGGCTGGAAAAATCTGTATCTGCCCAGTTACCCTGGGCAGATACGGCGGCCAGGGCAGCTTGCGCATTGGAAATGCCCCGGCCGCTTGACCTTGGTACTTCATCGGTACGCCACTCGCAAGTCTGCGAGCGGCTGACTGAGCAGTTACAAAAATCTACAGTACCACTCTCCCCGTAATCACATAACTCCCCTTATGGAAGAGCTGGTGATTGATATTCGCGGCACCGTCACTCAATACCGTTTCCTCTTCTTTCCGCTTGACTACAGCGTTTTCCAGGGCAAAGGGCAGCTCGATCTCGACCTCGGCATCGAAGGGTACGGTAAACTCGAGCTTCAGGCCTTTACCTTCAGAAGTATTATTACCGTTTACGGCTCCGAAATCAATACCGGATTTTTCAGTTTCCTCTTTCGAAGGGTCTTCCTCCTTCTTCATCCATTTCCAGCCCGCTTTGTATACACCGGCGATCGTATGAATACTGGCCTTTGCAAAGTCGAGACGAGGATCGATGCAGGGCTTTAAAATAACCTTTTTCGACCCGGGGCTGTCGGGATCCAGCGTCAGCCCGCACATCCTGCTGTAAATCCACTCTACGACCGAGCCGTAGGCATAATGGTTCAGGCTGTTCATCCCGGTGCTTGAAATCGACCCGTCCTCCAAAAGCGAATTCCACCGCTCCCAGATCGTCGTCGCCCCGAGATTCACCTCATAGAGCCAGCTCGGAAAATCCTCGTTCAATAACAGCGTATATGCCTGCTCTGTATGCCCTGTCTCGGAAAGCGCGTAGCAAAGATACGGCGTTCCGACAAAACCGGTCAGCAGATGGTCGTTATTCTTCGAAAGCAGTTCGCTTAAATGATCGCCGGCCGCCTTCTTTTCTTCCTTATTAAATAGATCAAGATGGATCCCGATAACATAAGCGGTCTGCGTATCGTATTTCAGCCTTCCGTTCTCATCCATATATTCCTTCCGGACCGCTTTCCGGATCTCTTCCGAGAGCTTTTCATATTCCTTTGCTTCCTCGTTCTTTTTCAAGAGCTTCGCCGCTTCCGCAAGGAGCCTTGCCGAATACATATAGAAAACAGAGGCGACAAAATACTTATCCGTACCGCCCTCTCTGCTGTCTCCTTCGGCATCAAGCGACAGCCAGTCCCCGAAATGGAAGCCGCAGGTCCAGAGCCGCTTTCCCTTGCAGTACTTTCTCTCCATCTCACGGATGAACTCGACCCACTGCTTCATATTGCTGTATTGTTCCGAAAGCCAGGCGATATTCCCGTAGTGCCTGTACATATTCATCGGAATGATCGTCGCGGCGTCGCCCCAGACCGAGGACCCGTCCTCTCCCCACTCATCGGTCGAATGATCCAACTCCGCCTCCGCGTTCTTGATCCTCGCGACGTTCAGAACATCCGGTACGACATAAGGGACCGAACCCCCTAATTCCTTCTGCTCATAATCCATATCCTTCATATATTTCCGGAAAAATGCCGGTGTCTGCATATGATACGAAGCCGCTGAGGAAAAGATCTGCGCGTCCCCGGTCCAGCCGCAGCGCTCGTCTCTCTGCGGGCAGTCCGTCGGGATATCTAAGAAATTGTCCTTCTCACTCCATTTTGTATTTTCAATCAGACGATTCAGCTTCTCATTCGAGGTCGTGATCGTTCCGGTCTCCTCAATATCCGAATACAGTGCCCAGGCCTCAAAATCCTCCTGATTAGAGCTGTCGACCTTCATCCCGGTCACCTTGACATAACGGAACCCAAAGAAGGTAAAATGCGGACGCACTCGTTTCTTCTGTCCATCCGAAATATAGGTATAGCTGGCTCTGGCAGTTCGCAAATTGTCCCGGTAAAATATACCGTCCTGCAAAACCTCACCAAACTTTAACGTGATCCTCTGATCGATCGGGGCATCCGCCATAAAGGACACGATCCCGGTGATCTCCTGCCCGAAATCCAGAACCGTCTCGCCGATCCTGGTCGTGATGATCTCCTTTACCTTCAGGGTCTCCCTGTGTCTGACCGGTACGCCGATCATCGCGGTCAGCTTTCCGATGGGCTCCTTTGTAACAAGGGATTTTGCGATCTTACGGGCAGGCGGAGCCACAAGCTCAGCTTCCTGCCTTGCGTCATAATCCTCTCCGTCATAGATCCCGGACAGGATGACCGGAGATTTCAACGTCTGCCAGTCCGCATCCGTGCCGATATAAACGTGCTCCTCCTTTACGGAGATATCGATCTCCGCGATCAGCTTGAACTTATCGCCATAATAATCCCTGAGCTGGCCGGCGTTCAGATATCCGAATTTTCCCTTATACCAGCCCTCGCCCAGCATAACGTCGATCGTATTTTCGCCCTCCTTCAGATAAGAAGCGATATCGTAGGTCTGGTATTCGATATGGTAGCGGTAATCGGTAAAATACGGGGTCAGAAAATCCTCTCCGACCTTTTTTCCGTTGATACAGGCCTCATAGAGCCCAAGCCCGCAGATATAGAGTCTGGCCCGCTTCAGATCATTAAATATATCGGGTGTTATCTTAAATTTTTTCCGGAACACGGGATGGATCTCAGCTGTATAAGGGGGCGTGATCCACTTTGCATGCCAGGGTCCCTCCGGATGACCGCCCTCAAAGCTCGCCGGCATACTCTCGCCCCGGTCGCCTGTTTCATCCTCCTCCTCGACCTTCCAATAGTAGGTCTTTCCGGGCTTGATCAGGTCGGTAAGCTCCGGTGTATAGGCTCCGGCATTCAGCTTATGATCTCCCTCGGATCCTTTATCGCTGTCAAAAACAAGCTCCTTAAAGTCCTCGGTTTCGGACAGCAGGAACCGGGCGGATTTCTGCTTACTTCCGGCAGCCTCCGTCACCTCCCAGGAAAATGTGATCCCCGAAAGCTCGATCCCGATGGGATTGATCTGATAGTTCGTCTTCAAATTTGTGATCTTCATTTTTTTCTCCTTATTATGATCCACGCGTCAAAAGTGCGATGTGGCACCCGAATCCTATTATACCCGCCCCTGGATCCAGACACGCATCTCCCCAGGCCCCCGATTATCCCAGGCAAAATATGGGATGAACCTGAGCAAAACGTCCTGCGTTTCAAGCTCCCCCGGGTCGAAGACCTCGTAGAGCGGCTGAGCCAGATAATCCGGTGCCTCTTCCGACAAAGTATTATTGGTCTGATTATCACTTGCAGCTGCGCCGGCTTCGTTTTTTTCGGATCGTTTATGCCCCCGATCCGTTTTGCGGATCCCGGTCGTCTCAAGGGTCGGGATCCGCACACCTCCGATCTCGACAAAGCCCTCTGTAAATTCCCGGTCAGGCTCCAGCCATATCTGGTTTAAGGAATAACGATTTTCTTCTATATTTTCCAGACAATACACTAAGGGGCCCTTGGTGACCGCAAGCTGTCCTGTCGTCTCTTCGATCATCGGATTTGCCCGCACAAGCGTTACCGGCATATCCAGCACAAGCTCTGTTCTGCTTATCCCTTCCGCTACCGGCACCCTGATATAGGTTCCAAACTCTTCTTGTTTTAACTCTCTTGTATTCTGTATCTGCCCGGTAGGCC
>JAFSXN010000076.1 GCA_017444015.1 Lachnospiraceae bacterium
GGTTAACGAAAATCGTTGCCGATTTTCGTTAACCGTATAAAGTGATGCGCACGGATTCGGTAAGGAAATATGCCGCTTAAAGCGGCCCGAATCCGGCGCACTCAATAACGAAACGGCAAGCCTTTTCGTTATTGAGTATACCTAGAACTTAAAATATATGAACTCCTGTGCGTCGCCGTTATTGGCGGCCATCGCAAGAACAAGGATCCCCATCCCGAAATAGACGATCCAGCGAAGCGGCATCTTCAGGCGCCCGAAAGCCTCGATCAGATCCTGTTTTAAGCTGAAATAGTCAAACACAAGGATCGCCGCGATGGCAAGAAAGGTCTTTACTACAGATCGCCAGCTCATGGTCATCCGAAGCATAGCGTTTCGGATCGAAAGGTCCGAAAACATATACCGTACCGCCCGGGCTGCCTCGGAAAGCGAATTTGCGCGGAAGAAAAGCCAGGCGAAGCTAACAATAATAAAAGTAAGAACAGTCGCCCCAAGCTTCTGAACACTAACTCTACCGGCCAGGCTTTGTACAGCTTCTTGTCCCGGCACAGCCGCCGCCTGCTGCCCTCCGCTCTTCTCTAAAACCATCTGATTTTCGTTTGCATCAAGGCTAAGCTCTCTTCTCTCCCGACGGCTCTTCACCGCTGCGGTTCCCCGCCGGGGACCGCGCAGATTTTTCCTGAAAAATCTGCATAAAAGAATTGCGGAGCAATTCCTCTTTTCCCCGATCCGATCCTCCAAAACCTGACAAACCCCGTGGATCCCGCCCCAGAGCACAAAGGTCCAGCTCGCCCCGTGCCAGAGCCCCGAGATCAGAAAGGTCGCAAGAAGATTCAGATCTCTCCTTCTCTTGGAACAGCGATTCCCGCCAAGGGGAATATAAACGTAATCCCGTAGCCACGTTGAAAGCGATATATGCCACCTTCCCCAGAATTCCTTAATAGAGGAAGCAAAATACGGCTGCCGGAAGTTGACCGGAAGCTCAAAGCCCAGCATCCCCGCAAGCCCCAGAGCCATATCCGAATAACCGGAAAAATCGCAGTAGATCTGGAACGTGTACAGAAGCGTCGCCCATAAAAAGCAGATCCCGGTCATCTCCGGAACGTGATCAAAGACCGCGTTGACATACTTCGCAAGCATATCGGCAAACACGATCTTTTTAAACAGCCCCAACAGCAGCAGCCTCGTCCCGTAGACCGTCCGATCGTAATCAAACTTCTTCTCCTCCCGAAGCTGGGGCAGAAAATGGCCCGCCCGCTCGATGGGGCCCGAGGAAATATTGGGAAAGAAGGAAACGAACAGCAGATAGAACAAAAAGCTCCGTTCCGCCGATATCTTCCCCCGGTAAACATCTACCAGATAGGAGATCATCTCAAAGGTATAGAAGGAGATCCCTATGGGCAGGATCAGCCGAAGCGTCGAATCCTGCATCGGCATTCCGATCACCGACAATACCTTCTCTACCGTATAGATCGTAAAATTCAGGTACTTGAAAACAAAAAGAAGCAGCAGACAGGAGCCGATGCAAAGGATCAGCAACCTCTTTTTATGCTCCGGGGCGGCCTTTTCCATAAAGATCGCCCCGCAATATGATATAACAGTCGTTATTAAAAGAACAATAAGATACTTTACGTCATAGAAGGCGTAAAAATACAGGTTCGCTGCAAGCAGAACAAAGCTGCGGTATTTCTGCGGCAGGCTCCAATAGGCAAGGAACACCACCGTCATAAAGATCGCAAACTCAATCGTAGAAAAGATCATAGTCCGGCTCCGACCCCGATCCGGGGACTCTGTACGCCCCGAAGTTCTATAATGGGCCCGCCCTCGTGCAAAACGTATTCCTTCGTCACGGTTACCCGCCCGATGCTCTCGTCCTTCGGGATCTCATACATCAGATCCAGCATAAACTCCTCGATGATGGACCGAAGGGCTCTGGCGCCGGTATCCCGCTCCATGGCCTTCTTTGCGATCTCTGACAGCGCCTCCTCCGTAAACTGCAGATCCACCTCATCCATCTCAAACAGCTTCTGATACTGCTTGATAATCGCGTTCTTCGGCTCCATCAGGATCTTTACCAGCATCTCCTCATTCAGCCCCTCCAACGAGAACAGCATGGGCAGCCGCCCGACAAATTCCGGGATCATGCCAAACTTCTTCACGTCCTCCACCGTCACTTCTTTGAGGATATCCTTGCGCTTATCAAGCGAATCCTTCAGCTCCGCGTTAAAGCCGATGGAGGTCTGCTTTCTGAGTCTCTGCTTGATGATCTCGTCCAGATCCGGAAAGGCTCCGCCGCAGATAAACAGAATATTTCTCGTGTTAACGGTAGCAAGCGGGACCATGGCATTTTTGCTGTTCGAACCCACCGGTGCCTCGATCTCGCTGCCCTCCAGGAGCTTCAGCATCCCCTGCTGAACGCTCTCGCCTGAAACATCCCGGTTATTCGTGTTCTTTTTCTTAGCGATCTTATCGATCTCATCGATGAAGATGATCCCGGTCTCCGCCCGGTCAACATCGTTATCCGCGGCAGTTAAGAGCTTTGTAACAACACTCTCGATATCATCCCCGATATATCCGGCCTCCGTCAGAGAGGTAGCATCGGCGATCGCAAGCGGCACATTGAGGAGCTTCGCAAGCGTCTTTACCAGATAGGTCTTGCCGCAGCCCGTCGGTCCGATCATCAGCATATTCGATTTCTCGATCTCAACGTCCTTGGTCCGCTCCGAAAAGCTGTTTTTATCCATAGCTTCCGAGGCCACCCGCTTGTAATGATTGTATACAGCAACGGAAATAACCTTCTTGGCATATTCCTGGCCGACCACGTATTCATCCAGCATCTGCTTGATCCGGTCAGGCTTGGGGATATTCCGGATATCGATCACCGGCTTTTCCTTATCCCTGTTCTTTTTGACCTTGGGTCTGGTTCCCAACATCCCCTGAAGATCCGACATATTTAAGAAGGAAACTCCCGGAAAGCCGAAATTGCTGAAAACATTTCCCCCGTTATTCTTCTTCTCGTCGCCGTTTCCGTCCTCCTTACCGCCTCCCGTTTCAATGGTAACGGTAACCGCGGACCCGGGCACCACCGGAAGGACCTGGGAATTGGCATCCGAAAGCGTCGGTTCGGGAATTGGCTGCGGGGTATTGGGCTGGAAGGCAGGAACCGTAGGAGGAACCTGCCCCTGCTTATTCTGATCCGTCCCCTCCGACTTATTACTCTGTCCGCCGGGGTTTCCTGTCATAAACTGGCCCATCAGCCTTGTCAGATCCGCTATATTCGCGTTTCCGCCCTGACCGCCTTTGTTCAGATTTGTCAGATTCAGCTTTCCCAAGGTATCCAGCATATTATGCATACAATCCGAGCAGATCTCCATCCCCTCGGTCAGCCGGAACATATCCTTCACCGCCGTGGAGGGTCTCCTGCAAAGCTGGCAATATGTTATCTCATTGTTGTTATTCATAGTTCTCTCTCTTATCTTATAGTTACAGAAACCGAAGCTCTTATTCGACCGTCACCGATTTCGCGAGGTTCCTCGGCTTATCCACGTCGCAGCCCTTATGTACCGCGGTATAGTACGCGATCAGCTGCAGAGGGACCGCAGCCGCCATAGGCGTGAGCAGCTCATCGCACTCCGGGAGCCGGATCAGGATATCCGCAATCTCCTCCTCGATATCCGCGTCCCTTGCGCAGATCAGAACGACCATCGCTCCCCGGGACTTGACCTCCTTGATATTGCTCACGGTCTTTTCGATCAGCTTCTTCTGAGTCGCCACCGCGATCACCGGCATCCGGTCCGTGATCAGCGAGATCGTTCCGTGCTTCAGCTCGCCCGCGGCGTAGCTTTCCGAATGGATATAGGAGATCTCCTTCAGCTTCAAGGAGCCCTCCATACTCAGCGCGTAATCCAGCCCTCTTCCGATATACAGCAGGCTGTCCGCGTTTACCAGGCGGGAAGCGGCAAACTGGCAGCTTTCCTTCAACCCGATCGCCTCCTCGATGACCTTCGGCATATTGCAGAGCTTGCCGGTCAGCTCCATACAGCGTTCCTTCGTGATGGCGCCCTTGACATAAGCCAGCTCAAAGGCCAGAAGGTACATCACCGACACCTGGACCATATAGGCCTTGGTCGAGGCAACCGAGATCTCCGGCCCCGCATGCGTATAGACGACGATATCGGCGGCTCTTGCGATACTCGAACCCTTCACGTTTACAATGGCTAAGGTCGTCGCCCCAAGGTCCTTCGAAAGCTCTAAAGCTGCTCTGGTATCCGCCGTCTCTCCCGACTGGGAAATTAAGATCACCAGATCGTCCTTAGTTACAAGCGGATCTCTGTAACGAAACTCCGAAGCGATATCCACGATCACGGGTACTCTGGCCAGACTCTCGATAATATATTTCCCGACCATCCCCGCATGCATTGCGGTCCCGCAGGCGACGATATAGATATTCTTATAATTTTTCAGCTTCTCCGGATCCAGCCCCTCCGCGGAGAAATCCGGCATCCCGCAGGATTTATCCTCTGTATCTGAGTTCTTTTTTCCCGTATCTGCCCAGTTACCCTGGGCAGATACGGCAGCCGGGGCAGCTTGCGCATTTGAAGTGCCCCGTTGGTTGCTTTGCAACCAAGGGCTGCGCGCCCGGCTGCCTGGCTCTGCTTCTTTATTGGTACGCCACTCGCAAGTCTGCGAGTGGCTGACTGAGCAGTTACTTTTTTCCAGGCTCTGCTTCTGGATCCGGGGCATGACCGTCATATTGACGCTTGCGGGCTGCTCATGGATCTCCTTCAGCATAAAATGCTCGAAGCCGCCCTTTTCCGCGGAATCCAGTTCCCAATCCGCCCTCTGACGGACCTTTTTCACCTTATTGCCGTGAACGTCGTAAACTACGACCCGCTCCGGCCGGATCTCCGCGATCTCATTCTCCTCTAACAGATAATAATCCCTGGTATATCTGAGGATCGCGGGAACATCCGAGGCGATAAAATTCTCATCCTCCCCAAGCCCGACGATCAGAGGCGATTCCTTTCTAACGCCGTAGATCCTGTCCGGAAAATCCCGAAACAGGATCCCCAGAGAATAGGAGCCCCGGATCTCCGAAATGACCTTTGCGATAGTCTTTATCGGATCCTCGCTCCGGTAATAGTCTAAGAGCTTTGCCACCGTTTCGGTATCCGTCTCGCTTGAAAACGTATAGCCCTCGGAAAGCAGGAATTCCTTGATCTCCTTGTAGTTCTCTATGATCCCGTTATGAACGATGGTGACCCGCTTATTTCCGTGGGGATGGGAATTGATATCCGAAGGCTCCCCGTGAGTCGCCCATCTCGTATGCCCGATGCCTACCGTTCCGGTAAAGTCTCCCTCTTCCTTCAGGGCATTTACCAGATTTTCCAGTCTACCCTGCTTCTTTTCCACCCGGATCATATGATCCTGAAGAATGGCGACTCCCGCCGAATCATATCCCCGGTACTCTAACTTCGAAAGCCCGTCCAGCAGTACCTCTACCGCGGGCTTATTCCCCGCATAGCCGACTATTCCGCACATATTTTCTCTATTGTCCCCTTCCTGTATCTATACTCCCTGTATCCTTTTTTTTCCAAACATTTTCCCCGCTCTATATCCGAGAAACCGAAACCCGCAGGTCACCGCAAACGGAACGATCAGAAGTCCTCTTTTGTTGGCTCTGAAATAGGAATATGCTTTCCCGACATAGCGAAAGCCCTCCTTTTCCGAGGAAACATCCGAAAACGTCTCGGGATGGAGCTTCTGGGAAACCGCAAGGTCATAATTTCTCCTGAACTGCTCCCGGTTCGTAAACCTGTGAGAATGGATGACCTTCGCCTCCGCCTGATATTTGATCGCGTAGCCGGCATTCAACGCCTTTCTCGCAAAGATCATATCCTCATTAAAGATCGTTTCCGTAAAGCCCCCCAGCTCGTCAAATACCTGTCTGTTATAAGCCGCACAGACATTGGAGCAGAAAAACGTTTTGATCCCAAGCTCCTGAAGTTCCAAAGAGGTTTTTCTTCTGCTCTCAGGCGGATAATTATATTCCCTTGAAAAACGCTCCGCTAAATCCGCATCCTCTCCCGCAAGCTGCCTTGCGTAGCACACGGCGGTATTTTCTTCCGACAGACCTGAGAGGAGCTGCTCGATCAAATAACAGTCGTTTGGCACAGCGTCATCCGTCATCAGAACAACGACCTTTGCTTCGGAACAGCGGACTCCTGCGTTTCTAGTCAGGCCATGGTTAAATTCGCTTTTTTTCAGTCGGTGTACCTCGATCTCAAAACCGCCCGCTGAAGCTGTCTGTAAGCTGCTCTCCGAAAAGTTTCCTGCCTGCTCATTAGTATCTGCCCAGTTACCCTGGGCAGATACGGCAGCCGGGGCAGCTGGCGCATTGGAAATGCCCCGGCTGCTTGGCCCTGTTGCTTTATCGGTACGCCACTCGCAAGTCTGCGAGCGGCTGACTTGGCAGTTACACTCATTATTCTTATTTTCCGGCTCCTTAGCTTCAGGCAGAAAATCCTTCAGCTCAAAGCTCTCCTGATCCTCGGTCACCATTAGGATCAGCTTACCTATGGAAACGGTCTGCTTTCCCAGCATTTCTATGATCTTTCGAAGCTTCTCATCCGGACGGTATACCGGGATCACAACATCCGTACAGTTTCCGTTGTGGACGGGCCGCTCCTCAGTACGCGTTTTCATTGACAAAGCCCTTGAACAGCGTCATTACAAGTATCTTGAAATCAAAGCCCATGGTCCAGTTTTCGATATAATAAATGTCGTATTCGATCCTCTCTTCGATAGAGGAATCGCCCCTGAGACCGTTGACCTGCGCCCAGCCCGTCAGCCCCGGCCTTACCTGATGCTTGATATTGTAACGGGGGATCGTTTCCTGAAACTGCTCAACATAGTTCGGTCTCTCCGGTCTCGGCCCTACCAGACTCATCTTTCCGGCAAAAATATTGAAAAACTGCGGAAGCTCGTCAAGGCTTGTCCGCCGTAAAAACTTCCCGACCTTAGTCACCCGCGGATCGTCCTTCACCGTCCACTTGGTATTTTCGTCCGCCTCCGTCTGCTCGATCATCGTTCGAAACTTATACATCCGAAACGGCTGATTGTGCAGACCGACTCTCTCCTGGACAAAGATGATGGACCCCTTGGAGGTCAGCTTTACGACCAGAGCAATCACAAGCATCAGCGGCGAGAGCAGGATAATTCCCGCAAAAGAGCCCACGATATCCACGATCCGCTTGGAAACGGAGTTGATCGTATTCGTCAGCGGAACATGCCGGATATTGATCACAGGAAGCCCCTGAACATCCTCCGTATAGGGGCGGTTTGGGATAATACCGGAATAGTCCGGGATAAACTTCGTATGAACGCCCGACTTTTCGCATAAGGAAACGATCTCTTCCAGTCGTCCGTATTCCGACAGGCTCAGGGTGATCGCTATCTCATCCAGCTTGTTTTCGGGGAGGATGATTGCCAGATTGTCGATGGAGCCTAAGACCTTTACTCCCTTGTACATCGTTCCCCTCGGCATCTTGTCGTCTAAGATCCCCCGGATCACATAGCCCCACTGCGGATTCAGACGGATCCGGTTGATATAGCTTTCCGCGGATTTCGAATAGCCGACTAAAAGGACATATTTGATATTATAGCCCCGTCTTCTGAAAAACCGCAGGACGATACGGACGACATTTCGAAAGGAGGTCTCTAAGAAAATGTTGAAGATCCAGAAGATACCGATCATCGAGCGCGAAAAATGGGGCTGATCGATCACAAAAAGTACCACCATGATCGCGATCGCTCCGATGGAGTTCGCCTTGATGATATTAAAAAGCTCGGCCTTTCTGCCGGATGCGCGCTTGGAGTTATACAGATTGAACTGATAATAAAGATAAAGATACCCCGGCACAATATAATACAACGCGCGAAAGTAATATCTTGTCGGAAGACCGACCGAAAAAGAGATCAGTCCGCTCTTAAATTTAAACCACCAGGCTAACGCGTAAGCCCCGGCAATAATGATCGCGTCCAGAACTACCTGAATTCTGTTGAATAACGCTTGGTTGTCTTTGATCATAATCTCTGAAAACTGTAAATACCCAGTTCTGCCTGTATTTTTAAATAATTCACGGGATCCTTCGCTTTGATCTTCGCGTCGCTATACCTGCGGCAGAGTCGAAAACCACGTCCGATCCCCTGTAAGTATTCTTTTCCGAGTCCTTTCCTGAGCGGTTCCCCGTTAGGGGCCGCGCAGAATTTACCTGTAAATTCTGCATATAAGGATCGCTGCGCGATCCTCCCGACTGCCCGTTGACCGCTTCGTAACCGGAGGCTTTGCGCAAAGCTGCCTGCCCCTGATTCTTTGCCGGTAGGCTTCCCGCTATTCTGCGAGTCTCTGCTGCCCTTCCCAACAAAATAGACAAGCTTGATCAGATGCCCCAGCAGAAGGAAGGGAAAATTGATACAGATCTGCCAGAGCGGCATATTCTTATATATAAGGAAGATATTATTTCCCGCGGACAGCCGTACCTTGAAGGGATTATGTCTTGAACCCGTCGTTCCGCTCCCCGCATGATATACCACTGCATCCGGACAGAACCGGTTCTGATATCCGAAAAGCCTCGCCCGATATCCCAGATCCACGTCCTCAAGATAACAGAAATGCCTTTCATCAAACAGGCCGATCTCATCCAGGATACTTCTTCGGTAGATCGCAGCTCCCCCGCAGGCAGAAAAGATCGCCCGATCCTTCGTAAATTCGGAAACAGGCTTGTCCTTTCCTACGGAAAAAGCCCATCCGAACATACAGTAGAGATCTCCCGCCGAATCCATTACTTCCTTATTATACAGGTTCACCATTTTCGCCTGGTACGAAAACACATCCTTTTTATTATCTATTGCTTTATAAAGATTTTCAATAAAATTTTTATTAACAACCGTATCGTTGTTCAGCAAAACCACATATTCCGCTTCCGAGTGCCGGATCCCTTCGTTGGCTGCCCGCGCAAAGCCATAGTTCTTTTTCAGCCGGATCAGATGTACCCAGGGAAACCTCTCCCGGATCAGCTCCGCGCTCCCATCCGTTGAGTCGTTATCCACCACTATGGTATCAAAATTCGATAACGTCTGTTTTGAAATACTCAAAAGACAGTTCTCGATGAACTTTAATCCATTGTAGTTCGGAATAATAACATCTATTATTTTATTATTAAAATCACTGTTGTTCTCGTTAGCCATTTCTACTATTTACGCTATTTACCAGATTATTGAAACATAATTTAATTTTTATTCATCCTCATATCAGAACAATGAAAGACCATTTCTCCAGCCCATTAGACGCACTTTATATGCGTTTATACTCACGAACGCAATCAGTTACCGATTACAGCAAAGCAAATACTCGTCGGATCAAGATCTGACCAGTTTTCCATTTATTTGATTCGACGAGTATAACAAGTATCATCTACCGCCTCCGAAACTTCGCAAAGGGATCATAAACGGAAACATATTTCTTCTCCGATTCTCCCGACTCATCCAGTGAATCCAACAGCGCCTGCTTCTTTACCATCATACAGCTTCGATCTAACGCATTTACCTGATTCTGGATCGACGCTCTGTGCATGTACCCTGAATAATTCCCGTTCATTCCCCGAAATCTCGGCTTCAGCCTCCGGTTCTCATCGAAAATAAAGCCGGCATTATCGATCCTCCCGTCCTTATAGAGAACCTTTCCACCGGCAGCGCCCACCTCATCCCGGATCATATTCCCAAGAAGCTCTTCCATATAATCCTTATTCAAAGCCGTATATTTTGCATCCCGGATCATGATCGCATCCGCGGGAAGTGACCGAAGCATTTCCTCGTCATACATGGACAGCTCGTCCCCCGTCATCTCAATGCACTTTAATTTCCCCGGATCATACTTGACCCGAAAGAACCCCAGATGTTCGGTATATAATACCTTCGCAGAGAGCTTTAACCGCTTCAGGTGATCCTCGATCGCCCGCTTCCCTGCTTCATAGGCATATAACTTACTGTCCGGGTTCGTCGCAGTGGAGATGTCATGCGCTCTCCAATGATACAGAACCCTGGGAATATGTTTGATATTCCTCGGCTCCATCAGCTCGATACACCGAAAGATCAGGTCATGATCCTGAGCTCCGTCGTATTCCCGTAAGAAACCGCCGGTCTTTTGAATAATATCAGCGGCAACTACCAGAAAATGACAGATATAGTTATTGCTTCGAAGCAGATCTATATCAAAATCAGGCTTCCCATGAAAATCAAAGTATCGGGTCATGTCCTCATTGACCTTATCCTCATCGGAATAAAGCAGAAGCGTATGATTTCTTGTTACATTCCCTCTTCGATAGGCACTGTCATTCAGCGCCGAAACAACCTCAAAAAGCGCATCAACCGTCAAAACATCGTCATGATCTAAAAAACCGATATAATCCCCCGTTGCCATGGTGATAGCAGCGTTGGCATTCCCGGAGATCCCTTTATTCTCCCGAAGCCTCTGATATTTGATCTTCCTTCCGATCCTCTCGTCCTTGCAGGAGCCGATGGTCTCCATTACAACATTCTGCACCGTATCGGTCCTGCTTCCGTCCGCGATACAAAGCTCCCATTCCGTATAGGTCTGCCGGATGACAGATCCTAACATCTGCTTCAGAAATGAAGGATCCGTCTCATAGGCCGGCACCACGATACTGATCCTGTATTTCATGGGAAACTCCACGCATCTCTGCCTGGTCAGCTCGTTCTCATCCGGTCTGCTCTTCATATACTGGCTGCTGTAATTGCTCTCCGCCTTGTCCCGCTTCAGCCGCTCCATAACCTTATAATAGGTCGAGCGGACCCCGTTCCTCTTCAGATAGCTCCGGAATCTCTTTCTGTTCTGTCTTGAAAACTTATCACTGAACTCGTCTAATAAACGCATCTAGCTCCTCCGGCGTTCCAAGAACATGTACCTTTTCTTCTGGAACAGAGGAGATATAAACCTCCATTCCCTTTTGTATCATATAGTCATAAAGCGGCGCGATATATCTCTCCCTCCGCTCCGCTTCCGAGCGAGAATCATCTGCCCGGCTGTCTATTTCAGATCTGGCAGAAGAGCCAGCCTGCGCATAAGAATCGCCCCCGTTGGTTTCTCCGCAATCAAGGGTTTCGCATCTGCTGCCTGGCTCTGGTACTCTATCAGCACGTCCTCGAGTCTTCGGACGGCTGCCGTAATATTCATTATACAGTTGCTCATACAGCCCACAGGATCTGAAATAATAAGCACCCAGCGTACAATGCTCAGAGATACGCTTCTTTTCCCGGACCTCGACCGCCTGCGACAAAAGATCCTGATCCTTCGAAAGTCTTACAAAGCTCCAATGCTCTCCCGGTGCGGAAAAACAGGGGATAAAGCCGTCCCCGTGGATCTCCCCGGGTGTCATAGAGAACGGCTCGACATAGGTATCAATATTATAGATGTAAAGCTCATCGTCCCTGTTCCAGAGGGAAGAAGCAAGTAACGCCGTTGTCGCCTGTCCATCTGTTGGTTCCGACAGCTCAAGAACCTGGGCCTTGGCGATCCCCAGCTCGTTCGCCATCCCCGATATGAAATCCGAAGCCTGATCCTCTCTTCGGACGATAAAGGTATAGCGGTCCCCCGGTCTGCGAAATGCCGCAAGCGAATCCATAGACCACTCAAACAACGTTTTGCCAAGCGCTTTGATCCTGTATTTGGGCTCTTTATAACCCGCCTGTAAGAAACGGGTCCCCAACCCCGCCATAGTTATAACTATTTCCATACGCTTTAGTCCTTCCGGTACCCTGTCAGGGGCCGTACAAAGATTATCTGTACATTCTATATAAAAGGTTCACTTTGCGATTCCTCCTTACAGTTCCACCAGGGACTCACAAGGTTTACCAGTACATTCTGCAATATATACTGGTTAACGATTTTCGTTGCCGATCAACCGGACTCGCAAACGCAATTCCAGTACGTTTACTTTATCAAAAACGGCAATTAATTGCGTTCGCGAGTATAAGCCTCTCTTTTCGAACCCTCCTACTGACATCTGCTGCCGGCGCAAATTTCATTCAGCTCATCGACCGACTTGGTCAAAAATTCATCCGGCCGGACCGTCCGATCATCGACGTAGAATCCATTATGCCCAGGCCAGGGCTTCCCGTAGATGATCTCATCATAGGGGATTTTCCACTTTTCCAGCCATTCCAGTACGATCTTTGCCGTATGGGCATTGATCAGTCCAATATTCCCGTGATAGCTGTTCATATTCCGTGAGGTAAACAGGACAATCTTCGCGCCCCCCGCCTTGTATTCCCGAATCCTCTCCACCATACTTCTATAAGGGACGACATCCTCATACCTCTCATCCTTCCCCTTGATCGGACAAAGCGTCCCGTCGATATCAAAAATAAAGGTCAGGCCTTCATATGTATCTGCCCCATTACCTTTTACACCACTTCCTTCGTTCTCCATTCACCCTCCAAAAATAATGTTATAGGAAACGAATTTATTCGTTTCCTATTGCGCCGATTGCGGAGCGCTGAAAGCGCCTCCCTTACCGCAATCGTGCGCATCAATATTTATCGTAAACGAATTTATTATACTCGCGAACGCAATTAATTGCCGTTTTTGATAAAGTAAATGTACTGAAATTGCGTTTGCAAGTCTGGTTGATCGGCAACGAAAAGTGTTAACCAGTATAAATTCGTTTACGATACGCCGTATTCGATCATATATCCCATGCAATTACTTTCTATCCGGATTTAGCATCTCACAAACCTCTTGCAGAATCTTCTCCGCATTCAGTATAAATCCCAGCACCTTTTTCGGCCGGTCGATATGAAGCGGCAGCATCGAGAGAAACAGTGAGGCTTCATAGATCCGTACCCGTATAAAATCAAAGGAATTCCTCTCAACATATTCGCGGAAAACCTTTCGATAACGCTTGTTATTTTCATCAATCGTCAGCCGCAGCTTATTCTCCTCGGAAAGCGTGATCTCAAACAGTCCGCTGTTAAAATAGTCATAGGAGCCGCAGATCGAATGTGAAAGCTTGGCAAGATCATAATACGGGTCCGTATAAAGCTCCTCCTCCGTAAGCGCCCCCTTGGGATCGATCAGCCGCAGAAGATTCGCCTCTTTATTATACAGGATATTTGAAAAGCAAAGATCTCCGTGGCTTACCGTAAGAACCGGCTCTCCCGACTCCTTCGCTGTCCTCTGAAAACGCTCAAATAAATTAAAATATCGTTTAACAAGTGTATCAAGCCCGCCAAATTCCGCTGTCTGGGCCAGGATCCCTTCGATCTCCCTAAACTCTGTAAGGCCCTTCAGCTTCTCGATCCGGGAATTCACCTTATCAACATATAGCTTTCTCTGACAGGCTGCGTACTCTTCTTTGCTTACGCTCTTGTTCTTCCGATGTGTCAGGAAAAAAAACAGCTTATCCATCAGCTGTTTAAACTCTTCCTCCCCGATGGCCCCATGGACAAACCGCAGCGCCAGATCCGTCATATGGAACCGCTCCATCGTATAGGAGGCTCCGTTTTCGTCCTCTTTATAATCAAAAGCCTGAGCGAACCACATCCGCATTTCGTCCGGAAGAAGCCTGTAATACTCGTATTCCGCGCGGATCTTCTCTTTGTTAACAGACGATTTAACAACCGTATACTCATCTCCGGAAAGAGCGTTAAAGAACCTGGCATCAAATCCGCTGGTAATAAACTGACGGAAATTCCGAATATCCGAAAGATCCAACAGACTCTGGGTCGGGATTTCTTCCGCTTTCGAAATCTCCTCATCCTCCGTTGCCAGATAGTTGCCATACGAGGGATATAATACAGCGGCTGGACGAGAGTTCTTTAGCGGCAGCGTTTTCCCCATTTCGGTTATCTTCTGCTTTCCCTTAAAGGCTTCTGTCTCCTGGATACTGATGACCCGATAGATTTCCTCCGCGTAGCAGGCTTTCTCAATCAAAACCGAAATCGCGTCACTGTCTGTGATCAGAAAATCAGAGAACAGCCGAAATACCGGACCTTCAATCGTCCGAACAGAGGACGTGGCTTTGTTTTGTCCAAATCTAAGGCTATCTGTTGCCTCACCCGCATAGCTTTGATTCCTGGCTGTATCTGCCAGAGTCCCATCCTCACAGATCACAAGGATCTCTCCGACGCATGGCAGCCTCCTAAGAATTTCAAGCGTCCTTTCCCGAAGAGATTTCCGTTTAAAAATCGTATCCCCGAAGCTCCTTCGCCCGGTGACAGAGCAGATCTCTTCTGAAGCGGGACGGGTATCATCGTATAATATCGTAACAGACTGCTTTCTCATAAGAAAATTATAACTCCTCTTTTCCGGTCAGGCTCCGGGAACAGCTTTTCCGTCAGGGTCAGTTTTTTTTACTGACCACAAATACAGTAAACCGCTCAGGATCGTAAAAAACAGCATCAGCGCAATACAAAGGTCCGAATAGGGCTTCTGGATAATCGTTTTCGCAGCTTTTGCCGAATTCAGGATCGAAGCGATATAATCGCAGAACACCCTTGCCTCAAAGCCCTCTCCGAACAAAAGCCGCCAGAGGATAGCGATCAGACCGCCCTCAGCCGCCCAAGCCGCAAGAGACATCAAAAGCAGAATCGCGTACCTGCCGCTTACCAGCTGCTTGACATAGGTATACCAGACCTTAAGCGTCGAAAGACTCCGCAGTACCGCCATAGACCTGGGAGAGCCGCGGTTAATGATGATATAGCGGTTCAGGTATCGGTAGGTAGGCGGAAAGATACAGTAAATAAAGACGATCACCGCCAGAAAAACAACAAAAAATACCGAAACGGAGGAAACCGTATCGGGATAGAGAAGCTGCAGAGGCAGCATGATCAGCACTAAGCCCAGCGTATCGAAAAACCGGTCCACGATCACGCTTAAGAGTCCGACTTCCATGCTTTTTGACAATCGATAAAAAACCGCCACCCGGTATACTTCCCCGAGCTTAAAAGGGATCGCCAGGTTTACAAGCGTCGTCCGGCAATAAGCGAAAACAAACCTGAGAAACCCGATCTTCTGATCGATCAGCACGAGATACATCCGCATCATCTTAAACAGATGGATCAGAAGATAGAGCAAAAGGATCGGAAGCACCCCTGTCAAAAAATTAATAACGTATGTCATTATATGTTTCCTTACTCTACGCTGATAACCTCCGCCCCGTAGCTTTCGATCTTCTTCTCCCGATAATCCTCAAGGATCACGGCAGGATTCCGGTAATAAGCAAACAGCATTTTCAGGACTGTGACCGCCTGGTTCATCATCTTGACGTTGCTGACCTGATCATCCTCCCGCCAGGAGATCGGGAAGAAGCAGATATCCTGCGCGTAAAACTCGCTGGCCAGTATCATACAATAGTTGAACATCAGATTATCCGGAAACTTCATATAATACTCGCTCTTCAGGCTTTCCACCCGGTACATGTTCAGCCCCGAGCCCAGATCATAGATCTTTTTGCGGACGATAAAGGCGAAGAGGAAGTCATAGACAATATTCCCGAAGGTCCGAAATCTCGAATAGCCTTTGAGCCTTGACTCCCGCATAAACCTCGCTCCGAGGACCGCGTCATGCTTTCGATAGGTATGGTGGGAAAGGACCGGCATAAAATCCGTCAGCATCCCCTGATCATCCCCGTGCAGAACGATCACATAGTCATAGCCCCGGTCAATGGCATACTGAAACGCTACCTTGTGGGAGCCGCCCAGCCCGTAATTCTCCTTATTCCGAAGCAGGGTCAGAGGAATGTCGCTGTGACGTTCCATAAAGGATTTCACGACCTCCTCCGTCTGATCAGTGCTTCGGTTATTGACCACCAGAACATGCCCGATATAGCGAAGCACCTCCCGGTCCAGCTGTCCCAGCACCCGTATGATCTGCTTTTCACAATTATAAGCCGGAATAAACAGCAATATCCTGTCCTTCATCATTCGTACCTCGTCAGACCGCAGTCTTCATTAACGTTCAGCGGCTCTACATGGATATCATCGTCGTAATCAAAGCCATCCGGGATATAGGTCCGCTTGTTTTTGTAATCATATAAACACATTTCTTTCGTATTCAAAGTATAGTAAGCAGCGCTCTTTGCCGCCTCTTTTCCAACCAGATTCAAGACCGACTGGTTATAATGCAGGGCATCGACCATATATTCCGTACTGACGGCGCAGAGTACGGTAGTTGCCAGCGCATAATACCCGCTGTTTTTGCAGAGCTCGATCTGAGCGTTGATGATCGGATCATAGAAATTCGTGCTCTCGATCATTCTCCCCGGTGTAATGATATAAACCTTTTGGACTCCTCCGATAAACAACGGCCGGATGATATTGTCCATATTCTGCTTATATTCCTCGGTCGTCATATTATCCAGAGCGTCCGACTCGCCCTGCAGCCAGACAACATACTGCTTGCGGATATAGTAGTTATTACTCTCAAGCCATACCTGAGCCCTTTTCTGCCGCTCCGAAAAATCGGAGATCGTCGACTGCCGCAGCCAGAAATCGGTATCCGTCCCGCCTTCGGACGCGGAAACCGCGACAATGGGAACGCCCGTTTCCTTATAATATTCATTCGCAAAGGCCGAAACCAGGCTGCCCTTCTTTGCGACCGCATAATCCATGATCCCGCCGATATTATTCTCATTGATTCCAAAGGGCTCCCGGATCGGATATAGCCTCGTCGGATCGGAGACGGCGCGAAATTCATACCCGTGGCCCTCCGGCACGGTCGGAGCGTAGGCGGCGTTCCCCCCGGTCCCGGACATATTACTCTGCCCCATGAACATAACAAGATCAACGATTACCTTGCCGTCCTCGGTCTTCTTGACCTTGTTTTCCTCGATGATATTTCCCTCTTCATCGAAGGTCACGTCCTTCGGCGAAACCGAGGAATAATCGATCTCATTTTCACTCACGGAAGAGACCTCATTGCCGCTGACCGTATTCGTTTCCGTTTTCGACTCTTCCGGCGTTTCCGTCTCCTCTTCTTCTACGGATTCGTTATCTATAATTGTAATAACATTGTTATCTATTCCCAGCTTTTCCGCTGTGATATCATTCTCCGTACTCGCCGGAACCTCTACCGAAACCCCGGTCTCCTCGCCTTTGCCGCAGGAGGATAACGAAAATATCATGCATATCAAAAGAAAAATATACCCCAGTCTCTTAACAACTGTATCTGCCCAATTCCGGCTCTTATTCATCGAACTCCCCTATTCTTTGTTTCGTTCTAATCCTTCTTTTCCAGAATCAACTTCCTTGTAATAAAATTATACACCATAACGATCGCCGTTGCGACGATCTTTGCGATCAGCGCCGCAAGCTCCGCAGGAGTCGCTGCGATCTTAAGATGGAGCCTCTCAAGCAGATCAAACAGCCAGTCGTTCATTCCCGCGATCCATCCGCCCCTTGCGTAGAGTCCGTCGACCCAGATCCAGAGGATCAGCGAATTCAGCGCCATTCCGATCAGGCTCAGGACCAGAAAGATCACGAATTCCTGCCGCTTATCCACTCCCTCCTTTGACTCAAATACAAAGCGCATACTCGCCAGGTAGTTAAAGATCAGGGAGATCGAAAAGCCCAGAACTCCCGCAATCATATAGCCGTATTCCCAGTGGATGCTCTTTAACGCGATCGTATAGATCACGTAGTCAATAATGAACGAGATCCCGCCGACCACGCCGAATTTCAGGATCTGTTTGAGGAGCTTCCCCTTCTTCTCCTCTTTTGTAACCGCAAACGTTGACTCCTTATTCTCCATTTCCCTCTTTTATACTCCCGTTTATAATTTTCACTTTCGTTTCATTCCGGTAAACGGTAAATCGAAACCTGTACGCTGGACCCCTTCCTTATTTCTATGATTCCTCCTGCCTGAGCAGAGTCAGCAACCCCTGTGACGTCAGCAGGAACGTAAATATATAGTAAACCGCCCCGACCACGAGCTTCGACGGCAGGTTCTCCGAAAATATACGAAGTACGAAAAATACCCCGATCAGTACCGCCGCGTAAAGATATTTTAAGTAATCCGGGCACTCCGGCCGGCACATAAACGCAAGCACCACAACGATCACAAAGAAATCGTAGGTCCGGTGATAGGTTATGATCAGGGACCAGAGCGTTAATTCCGAAATCAATAGCGCGGACGCAAAGCCCTGTTTGGTGATCGAAGGCGTATCGGATTTACGATCACCCTGGGATCTCTTCCCCAACCTCCGGGCAAAGTCCGCAAGATAGAGGCAGATCACAACAAACATCCCATCCAGACCGTGTCCGGACATAGGAAAAAGTGAATGAAAGTCCAGACCTCCTTCGCCTAAGAGCCTTGCTGAGACCTTCAGAGGCTTTATAATCATATTTAAAAAGCTGTCATCTAACCACCAGGCCGAAAACGCCGTCAATACAATATGCGGTATAACCGAAACGAAAATCTCCTTAAAACGCCTCTTATAGATAAAGTAGATCGCAAGCGGCACCGTCAGCGTATACTTGAAATAACAGACCGAAAGCGCAAGAGCCGCTCCTAAGCTGAAGGGCCCGCTGCCCGCATCCTCCGAACTATCACCTGCACCGAACCCGTCTGCGCCATCCCTCGCGAGCTGAGAAACCCCTGACATTTCTGCTTCCTCCTGCCGTCTGGTGAGATACACCGCTAAAAGGAAGAAGAAGAATGCGAAAAGCGTGTGCTGACCGACCCCAAGCTGGTTCCGGTAGGGAGTCCCCGCGATCATCAACAGCATAAAAAACGCGAAGGTAAAACTATCCGGCCCTGATATTATCTTCGCAGAAGATCCCGCCATCCCGCCAGAAGAAACCGGGAATGCTCTGACAGGACCTCTCAGAAAAGTCTTTCGAAGCAGATAAACGATCCCCGCCGTAAACAGCAGATTCGAGATCAGCCAGGCATATCTTGCCGCAAGCGGCGGAAGGAGCGTATAGGGGAAAAGCAGCCATAGAAGAGAAGGAAACTGATTCGCCTCCATCTGGAGATAATATTTCTCAAAATCGTAGGAATCAAGGATCCCGCTCGGCGACAGCGATTCGTCATAGGGGTTGATATGAAGCGTCAGCGCCTTAGCCGCGTCCCACTGAAAATCCTGACTTACTAAAACGGCATTTTTGCAGCCCTGTACAAGCGACACGGCTGCAAGAATGCCCATTACGATCAGTATTACCTTTTGTAGCCGCAAATCCGCGCGGATCCTCCCCAAAAATCCCGCCATACCCGCTACTCATTCCCCTTTATATCTATAATACCTTCTAAGGCACCCGCCCGCCGATCCTTTCAGCTGATCAACTGTAACTTTCAGGTGCCCAAATATTATACTCAATAACGAAAAGGCTTGCCGTTTCGTTATTGAGTGCGCCGGATTCGGGCCGCTTTAAGCGGCATATTTCCTTACCGAATCCGTGCGCA
>JAFSXN010000077.1 GCA_017444015.1 Lachnospiraceae bacterium
CGGAGTCTTAGCACTTCGCAAGAAAGAATATATACCTCGCTGTGGGTTCTTACAGGCGGGGGCTATTAGGGTGCAATTTTCAAGGATGTCAATTTTGTATAGGAATTAAACATCGGCGTCCTGACCCCGTGAATGGTAACAATTTTTATAAACTTTTTAGAGTCACGTCAATTCTTACGGATGACAAGTCGATATGATATATGGTAAACTGTGACTAAAGAATTATAGGAAACGAATAAATTCGTTTCCTATATATTAAAACGATATCATAGGGGAATATGACTGTTCAGGAGAAGCTGAGGCTTCTGAAGGAAGGCTTTACCAAGGAGCAGGTCGAGGAGCTCAGGCTGGGAGAGGAGCAGTATTTAGATACCTCCTTCTACGCGGATAAGAGCTACCTCGCCCTGCAAATGAAGGAAATCAGGTTAGGCATGGAGCATGGGGTCGAGATCGAGCTATACTCCAAGCCTGCTTTTGATTGGCTTCAAATGGGCGAGATCCGGCTGGGGCTGGAGCACGATATCGATGCGAAAAAATACGCGAATCACCTGATCCCCCACGATACGATGCGGGAGCTTCGGCTCGGCCTGGAGGAGGATATCGATCTTACAAAGTTTGTCAGCTATAAGGCGGAGATCATCCGGGAGATCCGGCTCGCTACTCAGAAGGGCATCGATATCACCCCGTACGCGAAGAAAAAATTTGATGCCGAGCAGTTGGAGCAGATCCGGCTTGCTATGGAGCATCGTGTCAATATCGAGCCCTATATCGACGAGCATTACCGGGGGATTTCCCTACAGGAGATCCGCATCGGCTTAGAGCGGCGGATCGATGTTAAGATATACGCGAATATTGTCTATAACTGGCGCCAGATGCGGGAGCTGCGCATGGGACTGGAGCATCAGGTCCAGGTTCACGAATACGTCAATCCGATGTATGACTGGAAGCAGATGCGGGAGATCAGAGAGGGTCTGGAGGAAGGCCTGAACGTCGATTATTTCAAGAATCTGATGTATACCGCCAGAGAAATGAGGCGCAGAAGACGGTATATGCTGGAGCATATGAGCGATGAGTTCATGGGCAAGGACGCTCCGGTCGTCGTCAATGAGGCGGTCTATCTGATCAAGCTGAGCAATGATAAATACAGCGCGACGCTGAAGATGGATGAGTGGGATAAATCAGCGAATTTTAAGGGAATTATCAAGCTGTTACGGGATCACAATATCATTTTCGGCATCAAGGAGGATATGATCAAACGGATCGTAGCCGGAGAGTTTGTCGGTGAGGAAGTCGTTGTGGCTGAGGGGCGCAGACCTCAGAAGGGGAAGGACGGTTGGTATGAGTTCTTCTTTCGGACGCAGTTTTCCAGGGAGCCGGCTGTTCTTGAGGACGGGTCCTTAGATTATACGGATATCGACTGGTTTGAGCAGGTCACAAAGGGCCAGAAGTTAGCGGTCTATCACGACGCGGAGGATGGCATCGAGGGCTGTACCGTGACGGGACAGGATGTCCGGACGACGAGAGGAAAGCCGCTACCGGTCCTTCGGGGCAAGGGAATCCGGATCGATGAGGATAATGTGACCTATCTGGCCGATGTGAGCGGGTATGTGGAGTATGTGGAGCGCGACCGGAAGTTAGAGGTGCATAATCTGCTGCAGCTTGCGGAGGTTACGCCATTACAGGGTCGGATCGTCTTTGACGGGGATGTGAACGTAAAGGGCAACGTGACTGAGGGCGCCTATATCGAGGCTACCGGCGATGTTGTTGTGGACGGAATGGTTGAGGCTGCCGTGGTCAAGGCGGACGGCGATATCGTGATCCGAAAGGGTGTGAACGGCGCGGCGAAGGGAACGATCATCTCGAAGAAGAATATTTCGGTGAATTTTCTGGAATACGCGCGAGTCTGGTCTACGGGCGATCTGAAGGCGAATTACCTGTTGAACAGTACCGTAAACTGCGGCGGGAAGCTGACGATTTCCGGAACCCAGGGCTCGATCATCGGCGGGACGACTTATGCCGCTAAGGAGATCCGGGTACATACGGTCGGAAACGATGTTATGGTGAAAACCTTTTTGCGGCTCGGTCTGGATCAGGAGATGCTCGAAAGACAGGAAAGCATCGAGAAGCAGCTTCGAAATATCGTGGCGGAGCTGAATTCGTTGAACGGCGTTATGGAACAGCTTTCGGAGACGCTGAAGGACGAGGAACGTAACTCCAATGAGATGTACTTAAAAGTCGAAAACGCGATCGCGGTAAAGAAGGAAAACCAGAAGAAGCTGGAAGAGGAGCGGCAGGAGAACGAGGATAAGATCGAGGAAACGTCAAAGGCCAGGGCGATCATTGACGGCGAGGTGTTTGAAAACGTTTCCATTATGATAAACGATAAGGAGTGGCGCTGTCGGAACGGAGCGGGTCCTACGACGGTCCAGATCCTGAATGATGAATTAAGGGTGTCAAGCCGATAGATAGAAACAGGGGTTGCCATGGCTGATATTATTTTACTGTATGAGGAAAAGCTCGAGATCCGCAAAGAGATCGCGGATATGCTCTCGGATGAGTATGACATCATTGAAACGGCGGATTATGACGATCTGATCAGGAAACTGACGGATCCCGCGCGTACTCCTGCGGTGCTTCTGGTATCGGTAACGTATCCGGACGCGAAGGGTCTGACGATGATTGAGAAGGTGGTAAGCACGGGACTTGCGGACGTGGTGCCCATCGTTGTGATGTCGGAGCGGGACAATAAGATCGTAGAGCGGAAGAGCTATCTGCTGGGTGTGCATGACTATATGTTTAAGCCCTATGACGAGGTGATCGTAAGAGCCAGGATCCGGAACGCCGCGAACCTCTATCATAAGAGTTCCGGCTTGCGGACGAAGGTCAAGGATCAGGACGTGACCCTGAATAAACAGCTTCTGCTCTTGCAGCAGCAGGCGGCGGAGCTTGTAAAGAGCAATAACGCTATCGTAGAGATCCTGGGTACGGTGGTTGAGTGCCGGAACCTGGAAAACGGAGATCACGTAAGACGTGTCAAGGATTTCACACACACACTGGCAAAGTCCATGATGAACAATTATCCGGATTACAAGCTGACGGGGAAACGGGTGGAGGTGATCGCCTCGGCAAGCGCCCTGCACGATGTGGGGAAGATCGCGATCCCGGACAGTATTCTGTTAAAGCCGGGGAAGCTGACGAATGATGAGTTTGATCTGATGAAATCCCATACGATCCGGGGAGAGGAGATCCTTGATACCTTAAAGGATGCCTGGGATAAGGAATACGCGGAGACCAGCGCGGATATCTGCCGCCATCATCACGAGAAGTTCGACGGCAGAGGGTATCCGGACAAGCTGAAGGGCGATGATATCTCGGTGGCGGCACAGTGTGTAGGGCTGGCGGATGTGTATGATGTTCTGATCAGTGAGCGTGTGTATAAGGCGGCCTACACACCGGAGGAGGCCTTCCATATGATCGTAAACGGGGAAGCCGGGACCTTTGGGCCGAAGTTAATAGAGTGCTTCAGGAAGTGCAAGGATGACTTCGAGGAGATCGTAAAAAAGAGCAGGGAAGAGGTCATCGACGACGGAACCCCGATCGTGAAATTCTGATAAAAATATGGATAGTGAAAGATGCAGGGATGCACCGGCGTAAGGTAAGGATTACTGAACGTCGGTGTTGTATTTTGCGGAGTGAATTCAGAGGCTTAAGTTCTTTTGAAGGAGCAAAATACAACGACGTTTGCGAGTCCGATTAATCGGCACCGAAAAGCGTTAACCAGTATAGAATATGAATAAAGGATACGTAATATTAAGGAAAATCATAAAATCCCGCGGTACCGAGATCCTGAGGGATAAAAAAGTGCTGGCAAGTCTCCTGGAGGACCTGATCCCGGGGCAGAGTCGGGAAAAGACGACGCTGACGCTTGCTGTCTCGGCGGGGGTCGGAGATCTTTTCTTTACCGCGGAGACTTCTGAGGATGCGGCAAGAAACGGCAGGATCGAGCATATCCGGGAGTTTCTGACGGAGGAGTTAGGGCTGACCGGACAGCGGGCGGCGTATATCGTCAATGCGTTTTCCTATGCCCTCGGCTTTCACTTTGTTGAGGTGGATCCCAACGAAACGACGGATTACAGGGAACTTGCGGAACGCTATGAGAAGGAGGGCCACAAGGAGATCGCCGCGCTTCTTTACGGCGTGATCTCGGATGTGGGAAACGATGAGGCGAGATTTAAGAGCGGGGTCGCTCTGTTAAAAAGCGAGTTTGCCGAGGCCCGGGAAAAGGGCTTTGAGATCCTGAAGCGGATCGATCGAAAGGATGCCTGTTATCTGGTCGGGGTGGAGTATATCGAAGGGAAGCTTACGGAGCGTGACTTCCAGAAGGCAGGCTACTATCTTTCGAAGGCTATGCCCTATCCCAAGGCGCTTCTGGAAATGGGGAAGCTGTATTTCTACGGCTGGGGCGTGAAGCCGGATATCCACAAGGCGATCCGATTATTTGAACAGTATCTGAAAAAAAATAATTGGTCCGGCAGCCGCTCGCAGACTTGCGAGTGGCGTACCGATAATGTTTCGGGGCAAAGCAGCCAACGGGGCATTTCCAATGCGCAAGCTGCCCCGGCTGCGGTATCTGCCCAGGATAGCTGGGCAGATACTGCTGAAGATATCACAGCAGTCTTGAACGCGACTCCTTTTTTGATCGAGTGCTATTATGAGGATATCCTCTGTACGAAGTCCTTTCGGAGTATGGAAAAGCTGACGAGCCTTGCGGATTTTCAGGGCTGGCGGATGGCACAGAGGTATCTGCTGTCCTATTATTCCGATGCCGAGAGCGATCATTATAATGAGTTTCAGGCGGAGAAATATCAGAGGAAGCTGGAGAGGAACAAGGAGAATCCTTATGTCCGGATGTCGAGACTCCACGGAAATATGGGGAGCCTGATGATGGAGCTTAAAATAACAAGTGCTCTTTATATGTATTCGGAGGGCGCTTATATGGATTCCGCGGTGAATTTAAGGGACCATCTGATCCTCGGGGAAGAGCTGAATCCGAACGGACACGAGGATAACGGGGCGCTTTCCTATCTTCTGATGGGGGAGATGTTTATCAAGTCCGGGGCGGTGGCTAAGAACCTGCTTCGGGCGGAGATCTATATCAGGAATTATCTGGAAACGGTTTCGGAGATCAAGGAGCCGAAGAATTATACGAATGCGCTGATCATATACAGCAAGCTCCTGTTAGAGCACAGGCTGGGGACGCCGAAGTGGAACAGCGCGGATAAGTGCCTTGAGCTTGCGGAGGAGATCTCGGGAGAGCCTGTCAGGGAGGAGCTGATCGCGGATCTGTTAAAGATGGTACGCTATTACGGCAACCACGGGGAGTCGGAGAAGGCGATCATCTGTCTGGAAAAGGCGGTGGATTTCGGATATCGGGATGACTACAGTATCATAGGTATGGTATACTTAAACGGTGACGACGGGATCGAGAAGGATGAGGAGAAGGGGTTCTACTGGCTGAAGAAGTTTTACGATGATTATATGATGGAGCGGCTGACCTTAGAGGAGGAGGTGGATCTCGGCCCGATCGAGTTTATGCTCGGGGAGTGCTACTATAACGGGATCGGGGTTGCGAATAGCCGGGAGGATGCGATCGTGTATTATCAGAGGGCTATTGAACATGGGTCGGCAAGTGCTAAGGAGAAAATTAATTTTATTGCATAAGTCCGCAGGTCTCTCGAAGGTGTCACATTCCATCCCAGACGAGGCAGCACTCCGACGAGCTGGTTCGTGCAAAAGAGCGGATTGATTATATTGCATGAAAAAATGAGAAGCTCTTTTGCGCGAACAGCCGAACGACCTGTTTTGTGGGTCGGGAGGGAGGAGAAATATGGAAGGTTCTCTGAAACCAACAACGGAGCTAATTTCTGAAGGACGAAACCGATATATTGTAAAAAAGATGCTTGGCGCGGGGGGGCAGGGCGAGGTCTATGAGGTGGTCTGCTCCGAGGACAATAAGAAGTACGCGCTGAAGTGGTATTATAAGCATACGGCGACGAACCGGCAGAAGAAGATTCTCGACAGGCTGATCGAGCGGGGGAAGCCGGACGACTGCTTTCTCTGGCCGCAGGATCTGATCCGGAAAAAGCGGGGGGATTCCTTCGGCTATATCATGCCGCTTCGGCCGAAGCATTACAGGAGCATCGTCGATCTGATGAAGCGGAAGGCGGATCCGTCCTTTTATTATCTCTGCCGGGCTGCCTATAATCTGACCAGAGGCTATCAGATGCTGCATAAGGCGGGCTATCAGTATAGGGATATCTCCTTTGGGAATGTGTTTTTTGATCCGAAGACCGGGGATGTCATGATCTGTGACAACGATAATGTTGTGCCAAACGGGACCCTGGACGGGGGAGTTTACGGGACCCCGCGGTTTATGGCACCGGAGATCGTACGGGGCGAGAAGAAGTCTTCGAGGAATACGGATCTGTATTCGCTGGCGGTGCTTTTGTTCTATATGTTTATGCTGAACCATCCGTTAGAGGGGAAGTTAGAGGCAAAGATCCGGTGTATGGATATCCACGCGATGAATCAGCTTTACGGGATCTCGCCGGTATTCATCTGGGACCCGGCGGATCAGAGCAACCGGCCGCTTGCGGGCTATCAGGACAACGCGATCATATACTGGGAGCTGTATCCGAAGGCTTTGAAGGATCTTTTTATCCGCTCCTTTACGGTGGGCCTTTCGGAGCCTGCGAAGCGGGTGACAGAGAATATGTGGCTGTCGGTTTTTTCGAATCTGATGTCGGGGATCATGCTCTGTACGGACTGCGGGGCGGAGGTCTTTTATGACAGGGACAGGGAAGAGAATGAAACGCCGCATGTCTGCTGGAACTGCGGGAAGGAGATCAGGGTTCCGGGGAAGCTGGTGATCGGAAAGAATAATATCATCCTGACCTCCCGGACCAGGCTCTATGCGCATCATCTTCTGGGGAATTATGATATGGATACGGTGGCCGGGGAGGTGACGGTGAATCCGAAGAACCCGGCGAAGTGGGGGATCCGGAATAAGACGGCGGATACCTGGCAGTATATCCGGGCGGACGGGTCGTTTACTCCGGTGGAGCCCGGAAAGACCGCAGCGATCGCCCGAGATACGGCGATCCAGTTTCCGGAGGTGACGGGGCGGTTTGAGTAGGAGACGACGAAAAGGGAGGGAAATCAGATGGAAGTCAATGAAGAGATAAAAATGGAGCTAAAGAGACCGGGTGCGGAGCTTGTGAGCCGGCCGCTTCACTTTTTCTGGGTGGTGGACTGCTCGGGGTCGATGTTTGGTGAAAAGATGGGAACCGTCAACAACGCGATACAGGAGGCTGTTCCGGAGATGCAGGAGGCGGCGGAAGGGAATCCGAATGCGCAGCTTCTTGTCAGGACGCTTAAGTTTTCGTCAGGCGCGTCCTGGGTCAATCCCGATCCCGTAAAGGTGGAGGAGTTTGTCTGGGAGGATCTGGTCGCTATCGGCGTGACGGATATGGGAAAGGCCTTCGAGCTTCTGGCCGGTGAGCTGACGATCCCTCCGATGTCGGACCGCGCGCTGCCGCCTGTCATCGTTCTGCTTTCGGACGGAAGACCGACGGATAATTATAAGCCGGCGTTAACTAAGCTCCTGGCGCTGCCCTGGGGGAAAAAGGCGGTCAGGATCGCTATTTCCATCGGGCAGGACGCGGACAACGACGTTCTGGCGGAATTTACCGGGAGCCCGGATCTTGTTTTACAGGCCAATAACGCTACCGCACTGACGAAAATGATCAAGTGGGCTTCGACGGTGGCTTCGGTAGTTTCCGCGCCCCCGAGCCGTCCGGATCTCGGCGGAGAAAGCAGGGAGGGCGATAACAACGGGCTTCTGATGCTTGATATGGACAAGATTCCGGATCCGAACGATATCGAAGTCAGCGATGTCTGGTAAGGGATAGGCTATGGCGATCAATATTTTCGGTGAATGGACCCAGGGAGCGACCCATAACCGGGCGGGGATCGAGTGGCAGGATCACTGGCGCAAGGTGGACTATATCAAGGGCGTAAACATTGTTTCCGTCGCTGACGGGCATGGCTCGGAGAAGTGTCCCTACAGCGCGGAGGGCGCGAGACTGGCAACCAGGGTTTTCTGCAACCTGATGACCGAGTATTATAACAGCTATGACGACCTTTCGGCTCTTGCGACGTTTTTGAACCGGGAGGGGGATACGAAGCTTGCCAGGACGATCGACCTGACCTGGAAGGAGGAGGTGTTATCCGCCCAGGAGCGAAACGGCAGGGATATCGAGCTTCCCGAAAGCGAGATCTGTATGCTTTACGGAACGACGCTCCTTGGGATGATGATCGTGGAGGATTTTGTTTTTACGCTGCAGATCGGGGACGGGGATATCGTCTTTACGGACAGCGATACCGTAAGCCACGTTGTGAACGCGGACCGGCTCTTAGGGGTGGAGACCCATTCCCTTGCTACGGAAAACGCCTGGAAGAATGCGGTCACAGGAGTATTCAACAAGGAGCTGACCGCAGGGCTTCCTTATATGTATCTGCTCTCAACGGACGGCTTTGCCAACAGCTTCGCGAATAAAACGGACTTCTTAAATACCTGCAAGGATTACTATAAGCTGATTAAGGAGCACGGGGTCAGACCGGTCAAAGAGCGGCTTCGGGGGTGGCTTGCGGAGACCAGTGAGCTTGGGTGCGGGGATGACATTACGACGGTATTTGTGTGGGTAGCATAATAAATAACCGTCCTGACTTTGACGAGCAGGAGACGGCTATTCTTATAGCTTATACTGGTTAACGCTTTTCGGTGCCGATTAATCGGACTCGCAAACGCAATTTCAGTACGTTTGCGTTATCAGAAACGGCAATTAATTGCGTTCGCGAGTATAATTATATTCGCCAGGTCGGGTGAGGTACATTCACCTTCTGACTTCTTTATAAAGTCTAATATATGATTTGCAAATTATTTCAATAGCAATGTATACTGGTTAACGATTTTCGTTGCCGATCTACCGTTTTCCGGACTCGCAAACGCAATTCCAGTACGTTTACTTTATCAAAAACGGCAATTAATTGCGTTCGCGAGTATAATGGAGGAAGCATGAGTAATACCATAGGGGACAGAATTAAAATCACGATTTTCGGGCAGTCGCATTCCCGGGCCATCGGCGTGACGATCGAGGGGCTGCCGGCGGGCTTTGCCATTGACGAGGACAGGCTGCTTGCTTTTATGGCAAGGAGAGCGCCGGGGAGCAATCCGCTTTCGACTGCAAGGAAGGAGACCGACGAGCCGGATATCATTTCGGGACTTGCCGGAGGACGGACCTGCGGAGCGCCTTTGACCGCGCTGATCTGGAACAATGATACGCGTTCGAAGGACTATTCGAATATCAAGGATATGCCGCGCCCTGGCCACGCGGACTATACGGCGTATATGAAATACGGCGGGTACAATGATATCGCCGGAGGCGGCCAGTTTTCGGGAAGGCTGACGGCTCCGCTCTGCTTTGCGGGAGGGATCGCGCTTCAGCTTCTGGAGCTGGAGGGAGTCAGGGTTTACTCCCATATCTACAGTATTGAGAATGTCAAGGATGATCCCTATGATCTGATGGGCCCCTTTGAGGATTTGACGGAAAAGAAGCTCCCGGTTATTAATAACGATGTTATTGATAAAATGCTGCATACCATTGAGTACGCCAGAAACGATGTGGATTCGGTGGGCGGGATTGTTGAGTGCGCTATCGACGGTGTGCCTGTAGGGCTGGGTGAGCCGATGTTTGACGGGATCGAGAACCGGATCGCGAAGCTGATCTTTGGGATCCCCGCCGTTAAGGGGATCGAGTTCGGACGTGGCTTTGCGGCGGCTTCCTTACGAGGCAGCGAGAACAACGATGAGTTCTGTATCGAGGGGGAAGAGATCCGGACAAGAACCAATAACCATGGCGGGATCTTAGGTGGGATCAGCTCGGGGATGCCGATTGTATTCCGGACGGCGTTCAAGCCGACTCCGTCTATTTCCAGGCCCCAGCAGAGTGTTTCTCTTTCGAAGATGGAGGAGGGGACCCTCGAGATCCACGGCCGGCACGACCCCTGCATCGTGATCCGTGCCGTCCCCTGTGTAGAGGCTGTGGCTGCCCTTGCGATACTTGAACTTATATTGTAAAATAAAGTAACTGCCCAGTCAGCCGCTCGCAGACTTGCGAGTGGCGTACCAATAAAGTAGCAGAGCCAGGCAGCCGGGGCACTTCAAATGCGCAGGCTGCCCCGGCTGCCGTATCTGCCCAGGGTAACTGGGCAGATACAAAATAAAACATTATGAAGTTTGGCCGCAGGGAAATCAAAACAAATAAAACGCGCAGATTCGAGCATTGGCAGTACGTAACGCTGTTTCTTCTGCTCTATGACGCGATCGCTGTAAACTTTTCTTATTTTATCGCTCTCTGGGTCCGGTTTGACGCGAAGGTCAGCCAGATCCCGGAGCGGTATCTGCACCCATTTTTGAAATTTATCCCGATCTATACGGTCTGCTGTCTGGCGGTTTTCTCGGTATTAAAGCTCTACCGAAGTATCTGGCGCTATGCCAGCTACCGTGAGCTTTCCCGGGCGACGATCGCCTCTGTGCTTACGTCCTTTTTCCATACCTTTGTGATCTCTCTTTTATATGGCAGGATGCCGGTTTCCTATTATATGATCGGCATGGTGATCCAGTTCGTGCTGATCGTCGGGATCCGTTTCTCCTACCGGTTTGTGCTGCTTCAGCAGGGGCTGGTCTCGAGGGTGTTTATGGGTGAAAAGATCGAGAAGACGGGGAGGGTGATGCTGATCGGGGCAGGCTCCGCGGGGCAGATGATCCTTCGGGATGTCAACAACGGCCGGGAGACTATCGACCGGATCTACTGTATCATCGACGATGATCCGAACAAGTGGAACCGGTATATCGACGATGTCCCGATCGTCGGCGGCCGGGATGATATCTTTTCCAATGTGGAAAAGTATAAGATCAACAAGATCTACGTCGCTCTGCCCAATTCCACGGTTTCAGAAAAGCGGGATATCCTGAATATCTGCAAGGAAACCGGCTGTGAGCTGAAGAACCTGCCGGGGATGTACCAGCTGGTGAACGGGGACGTTACGGTTTCGAGCATGCGAAACGTCCAGGTCGAGGATCTTCTGGGACGGGAGCCCATCAAGGTCAATATGGACGAGATCTTTACCTATCTTCAGGGAAAGGTCATTCTTGTGACCGGAGGCGGCGGATCCATCGGCAGCGAGCTGTGCCGCCAGATCGCCGGGCGCGGGCCGAAGAAGCTGATCGTTTTCGATGTTTACGAGAACAATGCCTATGATATCGAGCAGGAGCTTCGGACCGATTTTCCGGGACTGGATCTGGATGTCGTGATCGGATCGGTCCGGGATTCGAGGAGGATCGCTCAGGTCTTTGAAAAGTACTGTCCGGATGTGGTCTACCATGCGGCGGCGCACAAGCACGTCCCTTTGATGGAGGACAGTCCCTGCGAGGCGGTGAAGAACAACGCCATCGGGACCTATAAGACCGCTTACGCTGCAATGCTTTACGGCTGCAAGCGCTTTGTTCTGATCAGCACGGACAAGGCGGTGAATCCGACGAATGTGATGGGGGCCAGCAAACGGCTTTGTGAGATGGTGATCCAGTCCTTTGATCAGAAGATCAAGGAGGGAAAGGCCAACGAGATCCCGGCGCTCTTTGAGCATGCGGTGATTTCCGAGAGGAAAGACGGTGTTTTAAAAAACGATGCTTTGGAAGCGGGAGCTCTGAATGCCGCAGGGAGCGACTATTCCAGGCAGGAGGAGCCGGAGAGACTTTCCAGCAGAGTACAGACCGAATTTGTCGCGGTGCGCTTCGGAAACGTCCTTGGCAGCAACGGCTCGGTGGTTCCCAAGTTTAAGAAGCAGATCGCGGCGGGCGGGCCCGTGACCGTGACCCATCCCGATATCATCCGTTATTTTATGACGATCCCGGAAGCGGTCAGTCTGGTCCTGCAGGCAGGGGTCTACGCCCGAGGCGGCGAGATCTTTGTACTTGAGATGGGGACTCCGGTCAAGATTGATACTCTGGCGAGGAATCTGATCAAGCTGTCCGGGTACCGTCCGGATATCGACATCAAGATCGAGTATACGGGACTCAGACCCGGGGAAAAGCTCTATGAGGAAAAGCTGATGGCGCAGGAGGGGATGAAGACGACCCCGAACCGCCTGATTTATATAGGAAAGCCGATCGATTTCGATCACGATGTTTTTCTGTCCCAGATCAGGGAGCTGATGGAGATCTGCTACAACAACGAGGATGAGAAGATCCGGGACTATATCCGGGGTGTCGTTCCCACCTTCCACGCTCCTGAGGAGGATCCCGGGAAAGAAAAGAGTGACGATCTTGTTAAAGTTTATACGATCAGAAGAAAATAAGTTTTACAATACACACGAAAACGTTATCGTAAATTTGTCCAAAAAAGTTTAAGAATTTGTGGACATATTGTGGACTTTGTTGTATGATACTAAAAGGATTGGTGGGGCGGGGCGTATTCTGACCGTTTTATGATCTGTTTTCGCTTTGTCCCGCTGTGTAACTTTTATAAGGAGGATTAAAAATGAAAAAGAAATTGTTAGCAACATTGTTAACAGCTTCGATGGTAGCTGCGATGTTAGCAGGCTGCGGCGGAGCGGACGAAGCAGCTGCTCCCGTAGAGGCTCCCGCTGCGGAGGAGACGACAGAAGAGGCTGCTCCCGCTGAGCCGGCGGCTGCGGATGCGGTAGAGGCTCCTGAGGCCGATACGGCGACTTCGGATCTGGCTTATACCGGGGAGATCAACTTCATGCATTATTCGACTTCCGAGGAAGCGGAAGGAAATGGAAGCTCTGACGGATTCCGTTCCTGTATCGCCGCGTGGGACGAGGCACATCCCGACATCACGCTGAATCAGGACGTTCTTGCAAACGCTGATTATAAGACGCAGATCGCTACAAAGGCAGCGGCCGACGATCTTCCGGACGTATTCCTGCTTCAGGGTATGAATACCGCTAACTGGGCAAAGCAGGGTCTTATCCTTGACCTTACCGACATCATCGCGGCATCTCCCGATGCAGCTGGCTACAACATGGATCTGTTAGTTCCGTTTACCTATGAAGGCAAGTATTACGGAATGCCCGCAGTCAGCGGCGGAACCTGTACTGTAGTTATCTATGATGCTGCTCTCTGGGCAGAGGCTGGCTTTGACAGCTTCCCGACAACCTGGGACGATGTTGAGAAGGCTGCTGAGTACTTCAACGAGCAGGGTCTTGACACCATCGCTTTCGGTAACGGCGGACAGTGGCAGATGAACTCCGATTTCCTGTCCTGCTTCGGATATCAGTACACCGGAACGGAATGGTTTGACCACATCATCGCAGGCGACGGACAGGCTTCCTTCGCGGATCAGAGCTTTATCGACGCTTTGACCGAGACCCAGAGACTGTTTGCGGATACCGAGATCTTCAACAGCGACTTCAATTCTGTTACAAACGAGGATGCCCGTGAGTACTTCATCTCCGGCGACGCTGCTGCTTTCATCGGCGGCAACTGGGATTATTCCTACATCGCTGAGAGCCTCAAGGACGACGCTGAGAGAATCGGCAACATGAAGATCGCCGTATTACCGGAAGGCCATGATGCACCCAGCTATGAGAATATGCAGAACAACGGCTTCGGCTATGGTCTCGCGATCAATGCCAAGGTTGCTGACGATCAGGACAAGCTCGATGCTTGTATCGATCTGATCGAGTACCTTGCAGGTCCGGCATTTGCTGAGTATGTTGGAAGTAAGTATGGTCTTGGCGGATTCTACAAGGCTGATTTCGATACCTCCGGACTGAACCAGTGGGATATCGACCTTTACAATTATTCCTATGTTGATAACAAGGCTGTTGCTATCTATGATTCCTTCCTTGGCGGAGATGTTTGGAATACTCTGAACCCGGGACTTCAGGATCTGACCAGCGGAAAGACCAATGCTGAGGATCTTGCGAAGGCTACGCAGGAAGCATACGAGGCGTTCCTTGCTCAGTAAGGGAATCACCTGTATTAACCGAAAGAAATGATCTTTTGAATCATCCCTTCGGGGAAGAAGCTGTCCCGAAGGACAAAGAGCCGTCCGGGTTTGCCCCGGGCGGCTTCTTTTAAAAGTATTGGACGGATTATGTAACTGTTCAGGATAACTGGGCGGATACTGGGTTTTTCTTCACAAAACACCCGAGTAAGGAGGGTAATATGCTGAATTCCATAAGACCCAAGGGTCGGGTCATATTTGCTTATCTGTTTTTACCTGTAATTCTTTTTATTTTTACGGTATTTGTTCCGTTAGTCGCGGCTCTGTACTACGGCTTTACCGACTGGAGAGGCGGGCCGACCAAGAACTTTAACGGGATCGATAATTATATCCAGCTCTTTCACGATGATGTTTTCTGGCATTCCTTCGGAAACAATATCTATCTCGTAGTTGCCTGTATCATCGGGCAGATCGGGATCGCTTTCATCATCGTTATGCTGATCAATTCGAAGCTGGTCAAGTTAAAGGGAGTCCACCGGACCTTCGGTTTCTTCCCGAGTACGATCTCGGCTCTGTGTGTCGGTTTTGTCTGGAAGATGATCTACGATCAGAGAACCGGTCTGATCAACTGGTTCCTGGTAAATGTCCTGCATAAATACAAGAATATGAAGTCCGCGCCGATCTGGTTAGGCGGCGAGGCGGCGCCGATCATGCTTATTCTTTCGATCCCGCTCGTCTGGCAGTACATCGGATATTATATGGTCATCATCCTTTCCGCGGTGGCTTCGATTGATACGGAGGTCCTGGAGTCCGCGGAGATCGACGGCGCGACCGGTGTTCAGAGAGCGCGCTACATTGTTTTTCCTTTGATCAAGAATACTCTGCTGGTTTGTATTACCCTGTGTATCGCCGGTAATATGAAGGCATTCGATTCGATATATGCTATGACCGAGGGAGGTCCCGGTACCTCTTCGATGGTTATGGCCCTCTATGGTTACAATCAGTCGTTTAAGTCCTCGAATCTGGGCTACGGCTCAACGATTTCAGTCGGGATCTTTGTCCTGTCCCTCGCGGTCATCGGCGGCTCTCAGCTGTTGCTGAATTACTTTATGACGGATAAGTATGACAGAGAGGAGAACAAGCTGAAGAAGCAGCGCGACAAGGAGGCAAGGATCGCGATGAAGCAGAGAGCGAAGGGAGGTGCCAGGTAATGGATGACAACAAATTACAGGCCGTGACGGATCAGTCCGCCGGTACCAGGGTCAAAAATGGAATATTGGGTGTTATTTTAAATGTCCTGCTCTGGGTGTTCTCCCTGGTGTGTATTTTCCCGCTTGTCTGGATGCTGTATTCCTCCCTGAAGGAAAAGAGGGAATTCAACGCGAGCATGATCGCGCTTCCTTCCGATCCGACGCTTGAGAATTACGCGAAGATCTTTGCGAATAAGGACGCGAACCTGCTCGGCGCAATGGGAAACAGTATGCGTACTACCCTGCTTTCGGTGGTCCTGATCGTTCTGTTTTCCTTTATCGTCGGGTATATTCTGGCAAGGGTGAACTTCAAGCTGAACCGGGTGCTGTATGTGATGTTTCTGATGGGAATGCTGATCCCGATTCATTCGCTGTTGGTTCCTATCTATATTATCTTTAACCGGACGAATATGGCGAATCAGTGGTATACGCTTCTGTTCCCGTATGTGGCGTTTAACCTGCCGGTCTCGCTGTTCTTAGTTGAGGGCTATGTAAAGGGGATCCCTTCGGCGTTGGAGGAAGCGGCGGCTATTGACGGAAGTACGTTTTCGCGGACGATGTTCTCGATCATCCTTCCGATCTGCAAGCCGATCCTTACGACGGTAGCGATCATCAACGTCTTCAGCTGCTGGAATGAGTTTTCCTTCGCGTTGGTCTTAATCAGCAACAATAAGGCGATCACAACGGTTCCGTTGGCGCTTAAGAATTTTACCGGCCAGTTCAGCTCGGATTATCCGAAGATGATGGCGGCGATGTTAATTACTATGGCACCGGTCGTTATTCTGTACTTTATCTTCAGTAAGCAGATCATCAAAGGGATGGTCGCGGGAGCTGTGAAAGGATAGAATGATTTACGCAGTGGTGACCTCTCGAAGATAGTCGATTTCGCGTCCGGACCGAAGCTGACCTACAGCGAACTAGTCCACGATGCACTAAGGCGCTCAGGAAGAGCCTTCGCGCCAAGTGCCTCGGGACGGATTTCGCTTCCGGTCAAAGCGCTTCGACACTGTCCGGAGCGAAATGATATCTTCTCGAGGTCTGCGCAGGTGTAATACAATAAAAGAATTATTAATTGTGTATTAAAGGAGGAGATGGAAGGTCTTCTCCTCTTTTTACAAAATGACGGCTTCCCGACTTGCCCTTCCGAAGAGGTTGCATTTCGTGCCCGGACGCGGCAGCACTCCGTTGAGCTAGTCCACGAGCCAC
>JAFSXN010000078.1 GCA_017444015.1 Lachnospiraceae bacterium
GCAGAACTACCATCCGCTTTGCAAGGAACATCCGAAATGAGACAGTCCTTCCCTTTTCGTCGGCTCCGTCCCACTCCCCCGTCAGCATTACGGCATACAAAAGCTGTAGAGAAAGAAAAATAAAGGCGGCAAAAAATGGAACGGCAGTCAGGGCAAGCACGCCCGAGGTGATCTCCTCCGACGGGATCGCGCAGATGATATACAGCTGTTGGTCTTCATAAAATTTGATTCCGCAGTAATAGCTGTCCCCCTCTAAAATAAGTGTCCCTCGAAAACCGTCCCGCAAGGCTTCCATCCCGATACCAAGTCCCGAGATATCTGTAATCTGCTCCTCATCCGGATCGGAAAAGGCGCTGACAAAACCGTCCGTTTCTACGGAAAAAACGAAGCCGTTCTTTCCCAGCGTGATCCGCGGCAAAACCGCGTTCCAGGAAAGGGATTCGTCCTGCAACTCGTACAGATCCATGGCATCGTCCTCTATGACGACATAATAGTTTTCATCAAGCGCCGTCAAACAGGCGGAATACAGGCTTTTCTCTCCAAAAATCTTATTTCCTTCCATCAGAAAATAGTCCACTGAAGAAACCTTATCTGTCCCCGCGATCTCCTCGATCAGAGGAAGGAAGGGCGAATCCTCCTGCGTCTGCTCCTCTGCGGAGCTTACAGCCGCATAGGTTACGGTCTTACCGTCTTTATCAACTAAAAGGACGTTTTTCACATTCAGGAGACTTTTTAAGTTACTCATGGATATCGTGGAGTATCCGGTATCGACGTCATTTCGGATATAATACCGCGCCATTTTTGCCTTGGCCTGATGGATCAGTTCGTAACTGTCATAGGTATCGCTCGCGTTCTCATCTGTCTGCGCAACGATCCGGTCCGTATCCTCAAGCGTAAGCTCGATCTCCCTGTCAGCGTTTCTGTAAAACAGGCGTGACTGAAGTTTGACCATTAAAAATCCGCAGAGCAGCAGCAGGACAAGCTCCCATGCGATGATTACGATCCTTCTTTTTAGCATACATCTCCCTTCGGTATCTCTACCCTGACACGCGTTCCCTTTCCCGGGCTGCTCTCGATCGCAAGGGTTCCGCGGCACATATACAAAAGACGCTCTCTCAGGTTCTTTAACCCGATATGAAGCCTTTGCGGATCAGAGTATCCCGGAGCAAGAGGCGCCTTGTCTTGCTCCTCCCATGCGAACGGATCAAAGCCCGCTCCGTTGTCCTCTACCTCAATGACATGAGCGTTTTCAGTCGCATAGCTTGTTAAACGCAGGGTCCCATATCCTCCCTTGTTAGCGCGGATCCCATGTGTTATGGCATTTTCCGCGAGTGTCTGTACTGTAAAGGCGGGCAAAAGAAAATCCATATCGGAAAGGTCCGTGATCACGGAGAGCTTTTCCCCAAACCGATCCTTTTCCAGATACAGATAGTTCTGAACCGTATCAAATTCCCGCCTGGCAGGAATACATTCCGTACTCTCCAAAAGATCGATATTGCCGCGTAAAAAGCCTGCGAAATGCTCAAGCATCACCTCTGCTTCCTCCGGCTCATCCAAATGCCCTCTGATGGCGTTTAAGCTATTGTATATAAAATGCGGCTGCATCTGGGAAACCATGATCCGGATCCGCTGTCTGGCAAGCAGATCCTCCTCATGCTCCTTCTCATTCTGAAGGTACAGCCAGATATACCCGAAGGTCCAGGCGTTCACCTCAACAGCAGGAAGAAACGCTATTGCGTTGTGCCGTAAAGGTCCGCTGTCAAAAAACATCGCAAGACCAACCGAAAGGACCAGAAAGACCGGAAGGAGACGCGCCGTCCCCTTTTTCCTTCCGTACGTAAGAAGAACCCTCCGAAGGCAGGCAAGCAGTAAGAGCGTGCTCACAATATGGACCGTATAGCCTAAAGGTCCCCTGAAAAAGGACCCGTCCGGTGTGATCGTAAAGGCTATCCCCGAAAAAAAGGCGCTCATATAGACCGCCGCGTTTATCCCCACAGGTATCCAGGCATATACAGTTCCCTTAAGAAGCAAAAGAAACAGAACGATCGGCACAGGCCTGAGACAGTAGGTCAGAATGTCGCCGGAAAGCCTTAAAGAACGCGGGATGACCGTCTCATAGCCCTCCATACCGTAAACTAAGAGAACATCTGTGATCACGATCACTGTATTGAGAAGAATGATCCTTCTGTCCTTCACTCCGATATACGGATCATGCAATAAAACAATGGTCATGCCGGACAGCTCCAGAACCAGTCCGACCGCCAGAACGGTAATACACTGCAGTTCAATACTCATACAGATCCCCTTTGTAATTGCCTCCGGCCAGATCCGCCCACTCATACTGTGCCATATACTCTCCGGTATACCCCTTAAGATTCCCGTTTTTTTCGAGAACGGCGTAGTAATCACAGGGGATTTTTTCCGGTACGATGGCGTAAGCATTTCTCGTGTGTCTGAAGATATCCGCA
>JAFSXN010000079.1 GCA_017444015.1 Lachnospiraceae bacterium
AAGCACTTGGCTGGGAAGCCCCTGTAGTTGCCGCATAAGCTTTCTGCCAGACTCATAATACTTGATAAAAGCTTGTTAAAGAGCTTGTGGTGATGTTTTGCGCTTTTTTGGCTACCCGGGAGATTTTGTTTCAGAGTAAATATACTATAATTACCAGGAAAAGCAGTGAATCAATGTATTATTTTGATTGGGATGAGAATAATGTTAGACGACTATAATATCGATAAGCTGAATCCAGGACCGAATCCTTATGCGAAGGAATTAAAAAAACAAATAACCATTAAAATTTCGCCGTTTATTATAGACTATTTTAAGCAGGAAGCGATTGAAACAGGAATTCCGTATCAAACTTTAATAAATTTATATCTTGCAGAATGTGTTAAAGAAAAGAAAAAGATTGAAGTAAACTGGTCATAGAGAATACGTAACGAAAATGGGTATAATTGTTTCATAAAAGGAAAGCTGAGTTATATGAAAAGATCTAAGATCAACCAGGTGATCCGGGATATGGAAGCTCTGATCCGGGAGCACAGATTTGAGCTGCCTCCTTTTGCTTACTGGACCCCGGAGGATTGGAAAAAGGCGGGCCCGGAATATGATGAGCTTCGGGATAATAAGCTGGGCTGGGATATTACGGATTTCGGCCTGGGAAAATTTGATGAGGTCGGATTTTCTCTGTTTACGATCCGAAACGGGAATAAGTTAAATCCTGAGAAATATCCGAAGCCTTACGCGGAGAAGCTGCTGATGCTGTATGAGGGGCAGTCCGCTTCGATGCACTATCACGTCAGCAAGATGGAGGATATCATCAACCGGGGCGGAAATGATGTTTATATCACGGTATATAACGGCGCGCCGGATATGACGAGGCTTAGTACGGAGGTCACGGTATTTTCCGATGGGAAGAAAGAGATCGTTCCAGCGGGAACGAAGGTAAGGCTCGCTCCGGGGCAGAGCATAACGATCACGCCTTACCTCTACCACGATTTTCAGGTGCCAGAGACCGGCGGAAGTGTTCTGCTTGGCGAGGTCTCGATGTGCAACGATGACGATAACGATAATTTCTTTTTAGATAAGGCGGTCGGGCGCTTCCCCGCGATCGAGGAGGACGAGGCCCCATATCGCTTACTCTGTACGGACTATGCAATAGTTCAGAACCAAGCGGATTTAGGCGGAAATGTCCGTTGAAAGCTTGCTTTCATAAGGACAGTGACGCCTAAATCCATTTGGCGAGAGCCAAGCAACTCGAAAATACGAAGTATTTTCGAGTTTGGTTCTGAACTATTGCAAGAAAAAGGAGACAAGCATGGAATTAGCAATCTTTGCAGGTATCGTAGGAATAGCGATCATAGCGGCGGTAGTCGTATCAGCGGTAACCTCAGCGGTTTCCGGGGTTATTGCCGCCGAGGAGGACGATGAGGAATAGTATAAAGCGTATCTGCCCAGATATTTCATCGATACGCCGCTGGCAAGTCTGCGAACGGCTGACCGGGTAGTTATAAAAAAGCAGTTATACTCGCGAACGCAATTAGCTGCCGATTACGACTAAGCAAATATACTGAAATTGCGTTTGCGAGTCTGGTTTATCGGCAACGAAAATCGTTAACAAGTATATACTACAGAAAATCCGCCGGTCGGATAAGGAGATCCGGATAGATGCCGCTCGGTATTTCATTGTCAAAGGAATAGAGGAAGGCAGCTTCCTCCGGATCTTCGAAATTATGTACGATCACAAGTTTTCTTTCCGGATCCAGTATCCAATATTCACGGACACCTGAGGAATGGTATTTGAACAGCTTGATACCCATATCCTTACGGCTGGTTCCCGGGGAAAGAACTTCGATCACCCAGTCTGGCGCTCCGTGGCATCCTTTTTCGTCCAGCTTTGAAAGATCACAGATGACCGTGAGATCCGGCTCCAGATAAGTTTTCTCATCATTGAAGGGAAACACGGCAAAGGGGGGGATATACACTTCGCAGCTGCCGCCTTTTGCACGGATATAGTTAGCTACCGACAAGTACATCCCGCCCGCAAGTTTCTGATGCGTTCTTGTGGGGGTCGCCATATAGTAAAGCCTTCCGTCGATCAGCTCTGCGCGGACACCCTCCGGAAGAGCGTAGATATCCTCTATCGTAAATTCCCGATCAATAGAATAGGAAGGAGCGGATTCTTTCAGCAAAGTCAGCTGCTCGTCGGACCACGTATAATCCCTCGCTCTCCAATTATTCGTAGTTGAGTTATTTTTATTCCATAATGCTTTGGAAAGAGCCTCGAGCGTTTTCTGGCGCGGATGCTTTGTCACTCCGCCAAGTACCTTCTGAACCGTTCCCAGCGGTATTCCGGAAAGTTTTGCCATCGTTTCATTACTATATCCCAGTTCCAGTTTCTTTTCTTTGATCTCCTGTACAGTCATAACGAACCTCCCGATATGGATCATAAATTGTATCTGCCCAGTTACCCTGGGCAGATACGGCAGCCGGGGCAGCCTGCGCATTTGAAGTGCCCCGGCTGCTTGGCTCTGCTACTTTATTGGTACGCCACTCGCAAGTCTGCGAGCGGCTGACTGGGCAGTTACCATAAATTACTTTAGTCTATGACAGAATGATACCATATCAGAACCGTTTTGCCAAGAATCAGCCATTATAAAACCAAATAATATCCATCATAATTCCATTTTATTCTTTTTTATGACTTTAATGCTTATGGTTACGCTATATATCGCAATAAAAAAATGACCGCCTGAGCTTAGGAGACTTAGCGGTCATTCTTTTTTGACAACTATTATACTCGCGAACGCAATTAATTGCCGTTTCTGATAACGCAAACGTACTGAAATTGCGTTTGCGAGTCCGATTAATCGGCACCGAAAAGCGTTAACAAGTATAAATTCTTGGGCTAGCCGCTTGCTTTACGGATAGTGCCCTCTGTATTTGTAATAGTTATACTACTTTTAAGCGGCTGTCAACGAAAAAAAACAGTCAGACAATTATATTTCACGTAAACCTCCCCGCCAGATATTCGGATAAGATCTCCGCGGCCTTTATATGGGCGGAGGGGCCTGGATGCGCGTGGGCGCCAAGTAACTTTTTAGTGTTACTTTTCATAATATAGTGATTATGCCTCTTCTAAGACTTTGACATCATCTACGGTATATTCATTTGCGTTGTTAGGTACAACATCAAACAAATCCGGGCTGTATGCGTATTCCTCTCCGGTCTCATCGATAATACAAAACACCCCCTTTTGCCCTATGATTGCCTCATATTCCTTCCCGTGGCGCAACGCAAGAGGATCGTCTTTCCCTTTAAATATTACCCTCACTTTTTTATTCATCAATAATCCACTCTCCATTATACGCTTTTGTTTTAAACTTTACGCGTCCTATGCTTGGCTCTTCATACCAGTGAACCTCGGCTTTATAGCTTTCATTTTGAAAATCAACGTATCCGATTCCTTTTTTCTTTTGCCATTCAGAAGCCGCTCCACCATACTTTTCTACCAGAATATCTACTTCATCAATTTTTCGTATACGCCCTTTTCCCGCTATTACCTCGATATTTGTAATCCGTGTCCCTTCTGTAAAATGCGTATACTCACCTGTCGGCAACTCCACATTATAGTTTCTGGCCATTGCCCCTAACGATCTTTGTATCAGGATTTCTTCGGTAATATTCATCAATATGATTTTATCATCGACTGCAAGATCCGGCAACCGTCCTTTTCCTTCTTTATATGCCTCCCGTTTTTGTCCAATTCCTAACGCAATCTCTTCGCCAGATAATCGGACAGGATCTCCGCGGCCTTTATATGGGCGGAGGGGCCTGGATGCGCGTGGGCGCCAAGCTCGTCCTCTGTGGTATTTGGAAGCTGCAGATAGAACACGTTGGTATCGCCGCTTTCTCTTATATACGAAGAAACTGCTTCGGAGATCGAAAGCGAGAGCGCGTACCCCAACATCCCATAAACCCAGACGATATGGCTTTCTGGATTTTTTTCTCGCAGATGGGCAAGAAAATCTGTTACAGCTTTTTTGACCTTAGCTACGTCTTCCTCCAGATAATCTTTTTCCGCGGACTCTGCAGAACTGATGGTTTTGGGCTCGGTCGCTGTCTGCGAGGTAGATACGGTAACAGGGGAAGCTTGCGCATTAGAAGTGCCCATGCTACTTGGTTCTATAGCTTTATTGATACGCCACTCGCCAGTCTGCGAGCGGCTGACGGGGCAGTTAGCAACATCCGATTTTCTCCGCATCTTATGATTCTCCCCCGTTTCAGGATCCGTAAAGGGTGGCTGATGAAAGGCGGAATCATCATTGGTCCCGAGGTTTACGACGATCGCGTCCGGCTGCCAGGAGGAGAAATCGTAAGGCTTCATCGCTCCCAGCTTTTCGTTCGCCTCTCCGAAAGCCAGTCCGCAGATCGGGTCATAGTAAGCCGGCATATTATGTCGGATATCGTTATCCCAGCCTGTATACACGCCGAAGCCGCCCTGCGAGAGCAGCCGGACCTCGGCATCCAGTTCCTTTCCGATCAGGGTCGCGTAGTTGATGCTGGAGCTCATATACATGGAGAGCCAGTCTGTATCGCTTTTCGCCCCGTAGGTCCCCTCGCCGGAGGTAATGCTGTCCCCAATGAACTCTAATTTATAACGACGATCCTTTACAGGAAAAAACTGTCCGTCCGAAAGGACTCCGTGAATGACGATATGGCAGGCATCGTCTTCGTGCATCGCCTGCAGCTCGCGCCGGAAGAATACCGTCTTTTTCTCCGAGGGAGTCATACACCGGAACAGGCAGAAATACTGTCGGCCGGGCATCAGCATTTGCCTGGACATAAAAGAGCCGTTCAGCTCTACGGAAACCCAGGGTTCAAACAGCTCGAAATCTACCTCGATATCCAGCCACAGCTCCGACCCGGAAACGTTGAGCTCGATACCGCTTCCGTTCCAGAACAGAGGGACTGCCGGCTGGGAGAGATCCGTCCGCCCGTGGATCCTGCAATATTCGATTTCCTTTATCTTATATTCTTTTAGCGCTTTACTTGTATACATGATTCCTCACCGATTCAAAAATTATCGTATAAATTCGTTTCCTATATGTCGAGGACCCTATCCCCAATCATACATCTTCTTGAATTCCGTTGGCGTACAGCCCTTGATCTGCTTGAACATCCGCATAAAGGCGGAAACGGAATTAAAGCCGGAGCGTACAGCGACCTCCGTCACATTGATGGCGGGGTCGAGAAGCAGACGCTCCGCTACGCTGATCCTCCGGGCATTGACATATTTATAGAAGGTCGTTCCGGTAAAATCCTTGAACAATCTGGAAAAGTGAAACTTGGAAAAGCCGGCGCGGTCCGCTACCTCTTCCAGCTTCAGCTCTTCGGTACAATGTCCGTTGATATAGTCGCAGATCGAAACGAACTTATCGAGATATTCCTGCTGTTTGCTCTGCCTGACATCCGTAAAGTTCTCCTCCGGCTTTTTCTGCTCCCTGCCGATCAGGATGAACATTTGAAGGAGCTTGCAGTAGATCGAGGCGTCCCGAAGCGGCGCTCCGGCAAAGTATTCTGATTTGATCGCAAGCATCAGATCGCGGATCTCTTCATATACGGCGGGGTAAGCCTCCGGGGTAACGGCGACAGCGGGGTATATTAAGGACATATAATAATCGAAATCCCGCAGTCCGTTAAACAGAGAGGTATCGGCCTGGAAGATAAAGCGTTCGCCCTCAGTCGCGTAGAGATGGTGCAGAACGGCGGGCGCAATAAAGATCACGTCTCCCTCCCTCAGATCGAAGCGAATATTGCCGCATTCCATAGGATAGCTGCCGATGACGGGCATGATGATCTCGACCTGCGTATGCCAGTGAAGCGGGTATTCCTCATAATCGGTATTATCGTAAAGTAGCAGCGGAGAATCATCGGAGATATCGACTGTCTCGTGCGTCCCGTTCAGGATCTTGATCATAGACCGAAGGTTCCTTTCGAAAATCAACTCTCAAAACTTGCTTTTTCAAAGTGAAGTATTTGCAAAAATCTACCTTCAAACTATACATATTTTGCAGATAAAAAGCAATCCTGCCACTGGAAAACTGTCAAAATGCACAAGAAGACCAAAGAGTTATTATTTAAATTATACAAAATTGTGCTAATATCCGATGTTTCAAAATCAGAAAATAGCAATAATTCGTAATTAAAAAGCAATAATTATATAGATTTCACATAACAGCCCGACTATGATAGGACTAAGAAAGATTCCGCAGATGGGCGGGATCCCCGGATTTAACTTTATAACCGGAAATCAAATTATTTAGGAGGAAGAAAGATGAAACTGAAAAAGATTCTGGCAATCGCGCTGAGTACTGCGATGACGATGAGCCTTCTTGCAGGCTGTGCTGTTTCTACCGATACGGGCGCATCTGCGCAGGCTTCCGGAAGTACGGCGGAGGCTGCTGCTCCTGCGGCTGCCGGCGATACAGCGGCAAGCGGAGACGCGGAAGAGATTACATGGATGTTCTGGGACGATCTGAACGCGACGGAGGATCTGATCTCCTTAGGGTATAAGGATGTTATCGATCGTTTCAATAAGGATTACGAGGGAGTTTACCATGTAACTCCGATCACGACGAACCTGGAAGAGTATTATCCGAAGCTGAACGCTCTCGTAGCTTCGAACCAGACCCCCGATGTATTTATCGTTTCTCCGGGACCGAACCTTGATGTATACGTAGATCCCGGCGTAGTTGCGCCGCTTGATGACTATCTGGCGGACGGCTGGATGGATACCTTCTCGTCTGAGGCTGTTCTTTCCGGCGGAAAGTATGGCGACAACTACTACGCGGTACCTTTAAACATCGCTGCTGCCTGCGTATTCTATAATACGGAAATGTTCGACAAGGCCGGCGTAGAGGTTCCGAAGACCTGGACAGAGTTCCTTGATGCCTGCCAGAAGCTGCAGGATGCGGGCTTTACTCCGATCACGATCTCTGCCGGGACCGCATGGTGCTTATCTATGGTAGCGGGTTATCTCTGCGACAGGAACGGCGTTGACCTTGACAAGATCAATTCCGGCGAAGCGCATTGGACAGACGACAATGTAAAGAACGCCGCCGATCAGCTCCTCGAGCTTTCCAAGTATTTCCAGCCGACGGCTGCCGGAGATACCAATGATGTAGCTACGGCTGGGTTCTATAACGAAGAGGCTGCCATCCTGATCCAGGGCTCCTGGGCGATCGGTCAGATCAACGGCGCGAACCCTGATTTCGAGGCGAAGTGCGGCGTATTCCAGTTCCCTGAGGTTGAAGGCGGAAATGACCCGAACCGTGTTATCGCGAAGTCTGACTCTCTTGCTATGAGCGCAAAGACAGAGCATCCGGAAGCGGCTGTTGCCCTGATGAAGTATTTCACGGATGATATTGCTCAGAAATATACTGCTGAAAAGGGCGGCAAGATCCCTGTAACCAAGGTTGAATACGATGTGAACGCTGCTCCTAAGGAGTTGGCTTATGTAATGGATATCTTCGGAAACGCTTCCGGAACCTTCGGCTTCTACAACGAGTCCCTGGCTTCGACAGAAGCGGGCGCTTTCTTCGATGACCAGTTTGTTTCGATGTATCTCGGCGACAAGACGGTGGACGAAGGCCTGCAGGCAATCGAAGACTTCTATGTTGAAAACGTGTGGTAAGCTACGAGCTGGGCAGATTGGAGACAAGACGGTCGGCGGGAGCTAGCTCCCGTAAGACCGGATTGTCGACGATCTATCCGGCGACAGCCGGACAGCGAGGAATTACGAAGTAATTTCGAGCTTGCCCAGCGAGTAAGCCAGGCAAAGCGACAGCCGGACAGCGAGGAAACTCGCAGAGTTTCCGAGTCTGGCTCGGATATATAAAAAGTAAAAAAGTCTACGGGGCTGGTGAAAAGCCAGCCCCGTAAAAGTTTCAGAGGTTTTCCGTTTTCAAAAGGATCTATCGGGAGGATTTTATGAATAAGCTTTTAAAGGATAAGAAGGCGATCTGTTTTTTTGTCGCTCCTGCGTTGATCATCTTTACCCTGATCATGTTTGTTCCGATCTGCCAGTCCGTCTATTACTCGCTCTGTGATTATGACGCGTTGAGCGCGCCAAAATTCATCGGCTTTAAGAATTATGTCAAGATTCTGACAAAGGATGATACCATGAAGATCGCGTTTAAGAATTCGATCTTCTTCATGCTGTATTCCGTTATTACGCAGCTTATTCTGGGACTGATTCTGGCAGGTCTGCTTACCAATATCAAGAAGGGCAGAAATCTTTTTAAGAATATTATCTATCTTCCCTGCGTTCTTTCCTCCGCGGCGCTCGGTCTGCTGTGGATGTTTATCTTCTCTCCCAAGCTGGGTATCAACCAGATCCTTGCCGGCTGGGGGATCGACGGTCCTTTGTGGCTGATGGATACCTCGGGGTTCATTGTCCTTCCGATGAAGGTAATCGCGTTTGTCGCTCTGTGGCAGTATGTAGGACAGTCAATGATGCTGTATATGGCCCAGATCTCCGGGATCGACACCACTCTTTTTGAGGCAGCCTATATTGACGGCGCGAGTCGGATCCAGGCCTTCCGTTATGTAACGCTTCCACTTCTGGTACCGATGATGGCGACTGCGATGTCGCTAAACTGTATCGGCTCCCTGAAATTTTTCGATCTCGTGTTCAATATGACGGAGGCGGGACCCAACCATGCGACGGAAGTTCTTGCGACCCATCTGTATACGCAGGGCTTTAAGTACTTTAAATACGGATACGCCAGTGCCATCGGTGTTATTCTGCTGATTCTCTGTTTGGTTGTTACGTTTGTGATCAATCGGTTTGTCAAGGTTAAAGAGGATTATATGTAGGAGGCGGGAGAGATGAGAGACAATTCTAAATCAAAAACAATAAACGCGCTGATCTATATCTTCCTGATCATTCTGGCGGTGATCTATCTGCTTCCGCTCTTATGGATGCTGCTCGTATCCTTTAAGACAAACGAGGAAATCTTCCGTTCACCCTTTGGAATGCCTGAGGTCATCCAGTTAGGGAATTATATCTTTGCATGGACGGCGGGACGCCTTGGGATCGCGACGCTGAATTCCGCTATTGTCTGTATTATTTCTCTGCTGCTTTCTATGCTCATTGGAGCTATGGCTTCCTTTGCGATCGGAAGGATGAGATGGAAGCTGTCGGGGCTGACGATGACCTATTTCCTGATGGGAATGATGATTCCGATCCACTGTATTCTGATACCGCTGTTTAAGACCTTCTCGAACCTGGGGCTGTATAATTCCCTGATCGGATTGATCCTTCCCTACGTTACCATGTCGCTTCCTACGGCGATTTTTATCCTGACCGGGTTTTTCAGCGGGATGCCGGGGGAGTTGTTTGAGGCTGCCTGTATCGACGGCTGCTCGATCTATAAGACTTTCTGGTCGATCGCGCTTCCGCTCTCGAAGACCGGACTATTTGTAACGGGGCTGATGACCTTTGTGGCAAACTGGAACGAGCTGCTGCTTGCCATGGTATTTATTTCGGATGATACCAAAAAGACGCTGCCGGTTTCGCTGTCGAAGTTCGTAGGGCCCTACAATACGAATTACGTTCAGATGTTCGCGGCTATTATCATCGCGATCCTGCCGACCATTATCGTATATTGCTGCTTCAGTAATCAGATCGTAGATGGACTTACTGCAGGAGCAGTTAAAGGATAGATCGACATTTCCGCTTCCGTAACTAACCAATGACAAAAACCGGAAGCGGAAATGTCGATCAGCCGAACAAAGTCCGGAAAACCTGTCACGGAGAATAACGCGACAAGGACTTTGAGAGGCCCCCGGATGAGATTTTCGCAGGAAACAACACATAACAAGTCTAGAAATCGTACGGTTACAGCTTG
>JAFSXN010000080.1 GCA_017444015.1 Lachnospiraceae bacterium
AGAGGCCGGAACCCTGACCGCGCTGATCTTAGGAGATAAGACAGAATTGGAGGACGAGATCAAGGAGAGCTATCAGAATGCGGGGATTGCCCATATTTTAAGTCTATCGGGCCTTCATATCGCCGCGCTTGGTCTTCTGCTTTTGAAGATGCTTAGAAAAAGCGGTCTTCCGGTCTGGGCCGCTTCGCTGATCTCCGGGATCGTTATGCTCTTGTACAGCATCATGACCGGACTCTCGACTTCAACGGTCAGGGCGCTTGTCATGTATCTGCTTGCGGTCACTGCGCAGAGTCTGGGAAGGACCTATGATCTGATTAGCAGCGCTGCCCTTGCGGCGATCCTGATCCTTTTGGAAAACCCGGGCTATATCTATGACAGCGGTTTCCTGCTGTCTTTCTCCGCGGTTATGGGAATCAGTCTCCTTCATCCCTTGCTTCAGGAACTATGTAAGGGGATCACAGAAGGAAGACTCTTATATAGTTTACATAACTCGGATGCTCTTCCAGCAAAATTCGTCAAAGCTATCGGTTCCTCTCTCTTGTTTTCACTCTCGATCCAGCTTGCGACGCTTCCGGTAACTCAATACTGTTTTTTTCAGCTTCCGGTCTATGGGATCCTCTTAAATCTGTTAGTGATCCCGTTAATGTCCGCTCTTTTAGGGGCGGGGGTCCTGCTGTCAGTGGCAGGAAATCTGGCGATACTCTTTGCAAAACAGTATATATTACATATGTTATTCCAAAATTTTTCAATTCTTTCATCAAAGATAACGTATGATATATTAAAATTATATGATCTCCTCACCGGGACGGCAAACGGTCTGCCGGGAAATCTATGGATCTGCGGAAAACCCTCTCCCCTGCAGATCCTTCTGTACTGCTTTAGTTTGGTCGTACTTTTAACGCTTTTTTCACAGATTGTCTCAAAGAGCCAGGAAGCGGAGCGAAGCGATGACCCGTTACTTTTACGACGTGTGGAGGGGCTTAGGCGGCGATATCGGAGGATTTCAGTTCTTGCTCTCTTTCTTTCTGTGGTGTTGCTGTCCTTTCGAAGCGGAGCGCCGCTTGAACTGCATGCGATCTCGGTCGGACAGGGGGATTGTATGTTGATTTACGGAAAAGATACGCCTGTTATTTTAATTGACGGAGGCGCGACGGATGTAAAAAACACCGGAAAGTATCGGATCGCTCCCTGCCTGAAGGCGCATGGAATCAGTAAAATTGACTATGTATTCATATCACACTTCGATGCGGACCATGTTAACGGGATCATTGAGCTGCTTGAGGCTGTGGATAACGGAATAACGATCCGAAGGATCATTATATCGGCTGTTGTGCCGCTACTGGAGGAGAATCCGAACTTCTTGGCGCTTGCGGCAGCGGCCAAAGAAAACAAACGGTTAGATCGTAACGGAGTGCCTGTTATGCTGATGGATGCGGGTGATATCATAGAAGAGGGGGAGATCTCCGTTGCGTGCCTCGGACCTGATGTTTCCGGATCGGAGCGCTTTCGGGGAAGGGATTTGAATGATAATTCTCTTATTCTTTGGCTTCTGTATAAGAAGAACGGTTTCAGCGCGCTTTTTACGGGGGATATGAGTCAGGCTACGGAGCAGGGGATCTTAGAGGATTATTACAATGGAGCCGCCTACCTTGTGCCTTTATCCTCTCCGGTAACGCTTCTGAAAGCAGCGCATCACGGTTCGAAAAGCGCCAGCTCTCCTGAGTTCATTAAACTGGTGTCTCCTTCGATCACGACGATCTCCTGTGGGCGGGACAACTCCTACGGCCATCCCCATAAGGCGGCTCTGGAAACTCTTTCCGGGATTCCCGGGAACCGGATTTACTCTACGCCTCAATCGGGCGAGATCACGGTGAAAGTATATGATGGGAGGATCACGGTGAATACGTGGCTTGATGCAAAGTAAAGCGCGGATCGGAAATGTTACGGCGAGAAAAAGAGATGAGTTGCACCCCCGCCGGCTATCTATGGCAGAGGCCCATCATCTCTTCATGAGATAATGCTAAAGAATGTAGGGATATTTGTCAAGTTCGTGTTAGGGTAGAGTGTTTCAGCGTGATGATTCATCCGAGTAAAATCGGATGAATTTATACTGGTTAACGATTTTCGTTGCCGATCAACCGGACTCGCAAACGCAATTCCAGTACGTTTACTTTATCAAAAACGGCAATTAATTGCGTTCGCGAGTATATTAATGATAAATCACAAGTAGCTGGTCTTGTTGTAGTAAATATCATATCCAAGAACGCCTTCAAGATCCCCATGCTTAGGTTCACCGATTGTTGGATCCTTACATATCTCTTTTATGGCCTCATCATATAATTTCTTGAGCGGTTTATCCTTGAGTTTTTTGAGATACTTTGCGGCGGGAGGAAGGATTATAAGATCAGCCATCATTTCTTTCCTCCGAAAACATCCTCATAGGAATAGTATTCACCGATTCCGTTAACAGCATCCTTTGCTGCTTTCAGCATTTTTTCAACAGCGGGGCGTACTTGGGACTGTCTTGATTTGAATTCGGCAAGTAGTTCCTGACCGCTGTAACCTTCGGCGATAAGATCAGATAAGATCTGCTCTGCAAATTCACCGCCGTTTTCTGATCGTGCAGGCTCAATAATAAGCATACCGTTACCGAGTGTGCACACCGCTTCACGATCAAATCCCAGCTCTGTGAAGAACTTCTGCGGAATAGTGAACTGACGCTTTGATGATATAGTAACCTTTTTCTGTTCAGGCATAGTTGCTAATGCTGGCATATTTTACACCTCTAGTTAAGAAAGTAAAGTTTCCTTGTTTTCTTGTAATTATATAAAATATCAGAGATAAAGTCAAGCACTATACTGGATATCAATTGTACTTTTTCCTGGAAGCTCTTTTCAGAAACCTCCATTTCCCGTTTTCAGATTTTCAAACCCCTTTTAATATGATAGAATATTTTCAAGAATTTTTGATTTCGGCTGAATCCGAAAGGAGGAACTACGATTATGAAGGCTGATAAACGTTTGTTGGCATTGCTTTTGTCGATCACGTTATGCTTATCGACGCTGCTTTCCGGCTGCTCGCCCGCAGAGGCGCAGGAGATGGCAAATGAGCTTGCCCGAGCGGGAGGGAAGGCGCTTGGCGAATATCTGGTAAAACAGGGGCAGGCGGATGAGTTTTTGCAGGAGCTTTTTGGTGAAGAGCCTGTTGAAGCTTCTGAGGCCGGATCGAAGGAAGAAAAGAGCGGGACGAAGCTTGCGGAACGCTTTGCGACAGAAAAGCCCTGGGTCAACTCCAATATCTATAATACGGTGACACCGGAGTATGACCCATCCCTGAAGGACGATTTTTATGTCGCAGTGAATAAGGACTGGTTTGATCATGCGGAATTCAGGCCCGGATATCTGGATTCTTCTCCGTTTTCGGATCAGGACTACAGGCTGCGCGAGCAGGTCAAACAGATCATGACGGACCCCTCTATGAAAGGAGAGGACGTAGAAAAGGTACAGAGCCTGTACGCTCTGTGGCTGGACTGGGATGCCAGAAATTCCCGTGATTACGTTTCAGAGATCCGAAGCCATACGGATATTGTTCATAAGATCCAGACGATGGAGGAGCTTTCGGATTACCTGACCTCGGAGGAGAGCTGGTATTACGGCTCAAATCTTGCGGGAGCGGGTCTGAGCCTGGATCAGATCGACTCTACGAGGTACTCGATAGCTCTTACCGCTACCGGACTGACGTTAGGAGATGCGGCGGAATATGAGACGTTAACGGAGGATGGGTATCTGGATAAGGAATATGCGGATGCCGTTTCTCTCTATATGCTGCAGATGATCGGCTATTCACGGAAGGACGCGGTTGCCATCATTGCCGCGAAATATGACTTTGAGCGAAAGATTGCTGCCTGCGAGATGACCTACGCGGACTGGAATGATCCGGCTTCGGTTGATAAAACCTATCATCCGGTAACGCTTTCCGAGCTTTCCGAGCTTTCGCCGAATTTCCCTTATGTAGAGCTTTTAAAGACGATTGGTTATGCGGAATCGGAATATATCAACCTGACAGAACCGGAGTGGCTGTCCGGATTGAATGAATTGTATACACAGGAAAATCTTCAGGGGATCAAGGCTTATCTGATCGATGATATCGCTTCCTCCTATCTGCCTTATATTGATGAAGCTTCCTACCGGTATATGCAGGAGCTTCAGATGAAGAGGTACGGAGGAGACAGCGCGGCCGCGGATGAGGATATCGCGTACCGCTTTGTTCAGAGACAGCTTTCTCCTGAGATTTCCCGGATCTATGTGGAAAACTTCGTTACGCAGGAAAAGGTAGAGGATATTGAGCTTCTGATCAACGAAGCCGTCGAATATTATGAGCAGATGTTAAAGGAGACCGACTGGCTTTCTGAGGGAACCAGAGAAAAGGCTGTAGAAAAGCTCAGAGCGATGGGGATCCGGGCAGTAAGGCCTGAAAAGTGGATCGACAGGAGCGGTCTGAAACTCGGGACGAAGGACGAGGGAGAAACGTTGATTTCCGCTGTGGAGAAGATCTTCTTTTTCGAAGAGGATTACGCGAAGTCCCTGATCAATACCCAGGTGGACGACAGCTACTGGATGACCGAAAGTGTGACGGAGGTCAATTCCTATTATTATGCCAGCCTGAATGAGATCTATATTATCGCGGGTATCCTGGGCGACAGATTCTATGATGAGGAAATGACGATCGAGGAAAAAATGGGGGCGATCGGCTCCGTTATAGGGCATGAGATCTCGCATGCCTTCGATACCAATGGCGCGCAGTTTGATAAGGACGGGAATGTCGCAGATTGGTGGACGAAGGAGGATTACCAGACGTTCCAGGACAGAGCGGACAGGCTGATCGATTATTTCAGTACTTTTACGGTGGATGAGTCGGGAAACAATTATAACGGCTTCCAGGTCCAGACCGAAACCATAGCGGATATGGCGGGCATGAAATGTATGCTCGGGGTCGCCAAGGGGATAGACGGCTTTGACTATGACAGGTTTTTCCGAAGCTATGCGGCTATGTGGCGGGAGATAACTACCCCGGAGTATCTGGCCAGTGTGATCAAAACGGATACGCATGCGCTGGGCTATCTCAGAGTCAATGCGATCGTACAGCAGTTTGATGAGTTTTATGAGACCTACGATGTCAAGGAGGGCGACGGAATGTATCTGGCACCCGAGGACAGAGTAGCGGTGTGGTAAAATAACAATGTTTTTCTTGCAAGAGAAAGCGAGGTGGTCTGATTTGAAACGATTTAAGTTCAGGAGAGCGGTCTGTGCTGCCCTGAGTATGGTCATGGTGATTACAGGTCTTGCGGGCTGCGGCTCCCCTTCGGATGATGCGGTGGCGTATCTGCCGCCGGAGGACTTTACAGAGGTAGAAGAAGTGAAGCAGGGAGTAGAAAAGGAGGAGCCGGTAAAGACGGAGGATACGAAGCAGACAGAGGTGAGGCTTTCGGAGCGGCCGTCGCTTTTAAGCAGCTACGGAGAGCTTTCCTATCAGGAGTTTACGCCGAAGCTGGCGCCATATTCCGTAGATGCTGACCTTTCGAATGTGATCAATGCGGATCAGTTCTATCTGGATAATGAGGAGATGGCGGGGAAGCTGTCCGAGAACCTTTTTGTTGTACAGCCCTGGGGAGACAGTGAGTTTTTTGAGGTTTACGAGCCGAACCGCTATGATTATATCCCGAATTTTATTACAGTCGATGCTATGCTCCATACCTATCATCTGTATTTCAGTTATCTTTTGAAGCGGACCGAGAAACAGGAGCTGAGTCCCATCATCGAGGAGTTGAGTAAAAAGCTCCTTTCGGGCGCAAAGGAGCAGTATGAGGCGCTTTCGGGGTCCGAGTGGGAGGAGGCGGCTAAGGTCAATCTGGCCTTCTTTGCCGTGCCCAATCTGATCTACAGAAATCAGGTGGATATTCCGGAGGATATCAAGAAGCTGGCGCAGCAGGAGCTTTCCTATATAGAAGATGCCGGATCCATCGACTTTTCTCCGATCTTTGATTTTCAGGAGGACTATACCCAGTATAAGCCCAGAGGCTACTACGAAGGCGATGAACAGCTGGAAAAGTATTTCAAGGCTATGACCTGGTACGGAAGGATCGGTTTTACGCAGGACAGTGAGCTTTACGATCGAAGCGCCCTGCTGCAGACGCTTCTGATCGACGGAGAGGTTTCCGACTGGGAGACCGTTTACGAGGTCACGAGCTTCTTTGCGGGGACTTCGGATGACAACGGCTATTATGAATACTTGCCGATTGTCGAGACAGTCTATGGAAAGAATGCGGGGGCGGCCGAGCTTCTTTCTGATCCCGCAGCCTTTGATACCTACCATGAGCTGACCGGAAAGCTGCCCGCGCCACAGATCAATTCCGTTCCGGTTGAAATGTCTGATACCGATGAGGAGGTCGAAGCAGCGAATACAGGCTTCCGCTTTATGGGACAGAGGTTTACGATCGACGAATCGATCTTTTCCCGGTTAGTTTACCGTAAGGTTGAGGAAAATTCCCTGGGAGAGCTTCGGATGCTTCCGGATGCTCTGGACGTACCCGCTGCTTTGGGCTCGGAGCTTGCAGAGAAGCTGCTTGAGGACGATGGGAATATGGATTTTAAAAACTATCGGCAGAACCTTGAGGAGCTCAAGGCTTCTCTTGCGGCAGCCCCAGAAAGCAGCTGGAATGTCAGCCTGTATTCCGGATGGGTCAATACGCTGCGGCCGCTTCTGAAAAGCAGGGGAGAGGGCTATCCGAGCTTTATGCAGAGCGAAGCCTGGGAGAAAAAGGATCTGATCACCTTCCTTGGGAGTTATACGGAGTTAAAGCATGATACGATCCTGTACGGAAAGCAGCTGATGGCTGAAATGGGCGGCGGAGGCGAAGAGCCGGAGGAGCGGGATGACAGAGGCTATGTAGAGCCGGAACCGGAGGTTTTCGCTAGACTTGCGGCGCTTGTAGGGGCGACGAAGGAAGGACTGACTGCGATGGAGCTTCTGGATCGCGATTCAAGCGAGGATCTGGGGCTCCTTCAGGAGCTGTCCGAAAAGCTGCAGGTTATGTCGGAAAAGGAGCTTAGAGGAGAGCTTCTTACGGATGAGGAATACGAGCTGATCCGGGATTTCGGCGGTCAGATCGAACATTTCTGGCAGGTGGCGAACAGAGATCAGGCGGATGGAGAATACTTCAGCTCCTATGAATTTCCGGCGCCGGTCGTCGCCGATATCGCGACGGATCCGAACGGGACCTGTCTGGAGGTAGGAACGGGCGACGTAAAAAGGATGCTTGTGATCATCGAGGTGGACGGAAAGCTGAAGATTGCGGTCGGAGCTATGTTCTCGTTCTATGAGTTCCCGTGGCCGATCGACAAGCGGCTGACAGACAGCCAGTGGAGGAGGATCCTTGGAACGGAGTGGGATGAAACAGGAGAGTGGTCCGAATACAGAGATCAGATCTCTGAACCGGTCTGGACCGAGAGCCTTAAGTATACTCCCGATTACAACTACTGATCGATCGTATAGACGAAAATGGCCCGAAACAGGATACGTGAAAATGGTTTGAAAAGGTTTAATAACGGGCATGGGTTTATCAAATGGCTGTCAGTTTTGCTGGCAGCCATTATAATAACTATAGTTATTTATGGATTTTGGAGCAGCGCATGTTTTCTCCCGAAATGGATAGAATGGAATACCAAGGAAGCAGCATATATTCTGGGGAAGGAGACATTTGACGTTGCTTTGAAAAATAAAATAACATACGCTTCTATAAATAATAAGGTAGTCTGGGAAAGCGATAGCAGATATTATGTTTCAGATTTTCTGACAGGTGATGTCGATCATGACGGAGAGAATGAACTTCTGTTACTTTTCTGGAAGCGGGGGAGCTTTGATAAACAGCTTCCGTTTTGGATCTCCGAGAATGACAAAGCATGGTCGCAGCATATCGCGGTCTATAAATGGAAAGAAGATTATTCCTATCGTCTGGATCCGATCTGGGTTACTTCGAAGCTGGGCATTGATACGGCGGCTTTCTCCATAGATGAGGACGGCGTTGTAACGCTGACGGATAAGGACGGGGAGAAAACAGACTGGTACTGGAGAAGCTGGGGACTGGTTCTTTTAAAGGAGGGGGAGCGCAGAGCGGAGGTTGAGCTGACGAGGTCCAAACGGGAAAAACAGATGAGGGAGGGGGAGACTTCTTCGTATCAAGCCGAGGAGAAGGACGAGGAAGGAATCGTCAGAATCCGCTTCAGCGCGGTGGGAGACAATCTGATTCACGAGCCCATCTATCGGGATGCGCTGGTGGGCTATGAAGATAAACAACAGAATGGTGATTCGCCGGGGGAAAAGAGCCTGGAAGATGCTCAGGAAACCGAGGTCGAATATGATTTCAGCTATGTATACCGGGATGTGGCGGAGTATTTCCAGGGACAGGATATCAGTTGGGTCAACGCAGAGACTCTGATCAATGATGAATTTCCTGCTTCTTCCTATCCGCATTTCTCGACGCCGGGGGAATGCGGAAGAGCCTTGTATGACGCGGGCTTTCGGATCTTCAGCCTTTCAAATAATCACAGTTACGATCAGGGAGAAGAGGGACTTTCAGCGACGGAGGAGTTCTTTGCGAAAATGCCGGAAGACTGTATGACAGCAGGGCTTTTTGAAAAGGATGCCCTTAACCGTATTCCGATTTATGAATATCAGGGCGTAAAGCTCGCGTTTTTAAGCTATACCTACGGAACAAACGGAAACGAGCTTTCGGAATCCGCTGAAAAACGCGTGATCCTTCTTTCTGAGACGGAGCTTATCAAGGAGCAGCTTGCAAGGGCAAGGCAGCAGGCGGATGTGGTTATTGTAGGCTGTCACTTTGGAAAAGAGGGCTCGTTTCGGGTCTCGGATGAACAGAGAACGCTTGCGAAGGCTCTTTGTGAATGGGGAGCGGATCTCGTCATCGGAACGCATCCTCACGTCGTACAGGACGCAGCATGGTTTCGGACCTCTGACGGAAGAAAGGCCTTTGTCTGTTACAGCCTCGGAAATTTTGTTTCCGCTATGGATAAAACGGGACAGCTGACCGGCCTCGTTCTTTCCTGTGTGCTGGAATGCCGGCCGAAGAAAACGGCGCCGGAGGAAAAAGGAGAACAGGAGACGGAGCAGGTGGAGGGATACCAGACAGCCATTAAAGAGGTTTCCCTGATCCCGATCGTTACGACCTACGGTCCTTATTATAAGAGGCCCCACGTCCGGTTTCTTTCCGACTATCCCAGAGAAGAGGCTGCCGAAAACAGAGCGAGCTTTCGGGACATCGACTACAGCTATGATCAGATCGTAAAGCTCCTTCGGGAAAATGTCTCCAGGGAGTTTCTGGACCTGAGCGGGATTTCGGAGTAGAATAAAAGAATGAAAAGCATTGATGAGGATATTAAAAACAGGAGCTTTGCCAGGGTATATCTTTTGGCTGGGGACAATAAGGCGGGGGATGAGGCCTATCTGCGCTTACAGTATCGGAACAAGCTGAAAAATGCATTATGTAAACCAGATGATAATCTGAATGTTGTCACCTATACCGGTAAGGACGTTCCGGTCGCGGAAGTGATCGACTTTGCGAATACGATGCCGTTTCTTGCGGAAAAACGGGTGGTCTTTTTGGAGGAGACCAACCTGTTTGAAACGTCAAATGACGAGCTTGCGGCCTTTATTTCTCAGATCCCCGAGGATTCGGTCCTGATCTTTGTTCAGAGCAAGGCGGATCAGAGAGGAAAGCTCTTTAAGGCGATTCAGAAGAACGGCAGAGTCGTCCTTTTTAAAAAACCTGCTCCCGCTGTGATCGAAAAATGGATCCTGACAAAGATAAAGGGCGCGGGCCTGAAAATACGAGGGTCCACCCTGACCAGGTTCATCGAGCAGGTCCCGCCGGATATGCAGTCGATGAATTCAGAGTTAGAGAAGCTCTGCGCCTATTGCCAGGGAAAGGAAGAGATTACGATCGAGGATATCGAGGCGATCTGCCAGGTCCGGACGGAGGACAGGATCTATGAGATGCTCGATCGGATCGTCCAGAAGAGAAAGAAAGAGGCGCTTGCGGTCTATTACGAGCTTCTGACGCTTAAGGAACCTCCGATGAAGATCATTATCCTTATAGGAAGGCAGTTCGGCGAGCTTTTGCTGGTAAAGAATCTGAAGAGCGAGGGCTGTTCCAGGGATCAGATCGCAGAAAAGACAAAGCTGCGAGATTTCGTTATTACAAAATGTCTTCAGAACAGCTCCCGCTACAGTGAAAAAGACCTGACAGAGATCCTGGAACGGTGCGCCAGGTACGAGGAGAGCGTAAAGGCCGGGAGCATGGACGACGTGATGAGCGTAGAACTTCTGATCGACGAGCTGGTGGGGTGATCTGCCTGTATGAAATCTACTCTTGAAAATAGCGGTAAAAAAAAGTATCATATTGTGATGCGTACAGATTTATTGTAAACGATATATCGTAAACGAATTAAATAAATTCGTTTACGATAATAATATATGCGCACGATTGCGGTAAGGAAGGCGCTTTCAGCGCTCCGCAATCGGCGCAATAGGAAACGAATAAATTCGTTTCCTAATAATAATCGTTTCCTACTATATAAAAAGGGCTGTACGGGGCAGAATTTAGTTAGAAAAGGGGTAATAAAATGGCATTACTGGAACAATGGAGAGAGATGGCATACTCCACTACGGAGGATAAGAAGAAGTTACAGAAGCTCTGGGCGGATTATTTTGTAAAGGAAAAGGGGATCTACAGCGAGCTTTTAAAGGATCCGGATACCGTCGTAACGGGAACCGTAAAGGAGCTTTCGGAAAAATACGATGTCGATATCATGACTATGACAGGGTTCCTTGACGGAATCAATGACAGCTTGAAGGAGCCAAATCCGATCGAGGAGATGGAAGAGGATACCGAGGTAAGCCTTGGCTTTGATAAGGAGAGGCTCTATAAAAATATGGTCGCCGCTCAGGCGGACTGGCTCTACGGTCTTGAGGAGTGGGACGCGATCTATGATAAGGAAACGAGAGATCGGCTTTACAAGGAGCAGAAGCGTTCCATGACGATCGTACACGAGGGACCGAAGATCGGGAGAAACGATCCCTGTCCCTGCGGCTCGGGAAAGAAATATAAGAAGTGCTGCGGGGCAGTTCGACGTTGACCTGGTAAGGTCGATGCAAACTGTCAAAAATTCCTGAACGTTTTGACAGTTTATACTGGTTAACGCTTTTCGGTGCCGATTAATCGGACTCGCAAACGCAATTTCAGTACGTTTGCGTTATCAGAAACGGCAATTAATTGCGTTCGCGAGTATATAAAGCAGGCTCCGGGTAAAAACAGGTAAATATCTGGTTGAGATCAAGTAAAAAAAGAGGAAAAGCATATGAAAATTACACTGAAAGACGGATCGGTAAAGGAATATGACAGCGCAAAGAGCGTCCTTGAGATCGCAAAGGACTTAAGCGAAGGGCTGGCGAGAAACGCCTGCGCCGGAGAGATCGACGGCGAACGGGTGGACCTTCGTACCATAGTCGATAAGGACTGTAAGCTCAATATCCTGACCTTTGAGGATAAGGGCGGAAGAGACGCGTTTCGGCATACAACGGCTCACGTTATGGCGCAGGCGATCAAGCGTCTGTACCCGTCGGCGAAGCTGTCCATCGGACCCTCCATCGACGACGGCTTCTATTATGATATCGAGTTTGAGGAGCCGATGTCGGAGGACAATTTCGCGGCGATCGAGGCGGAAATGAAGAAGATCGTCAAGGAGGATCTGAAGATCGAACGCTTTACCATGGAGCGGAAGGAGGCCCTTAAGTTTTTTGAGGATCAGAACGAGCCCTACAAGGTCGAGCTGATCACCGATCTTCCGGAGGACGCGGAGCTTTCCTTCTATAAGCAGGGCGAATTTACCGACATCTGCGCGGGACCGCATCTGATGTCCACAAAGCCCATCAAGGCGTTTAAGCTGATGAAACTCGCGGGCGCGTACTGGCGCGGGGATTCGAAGAACAAGATGCTGACGAGGATCTATGGGACCTCCTATACGAAGGCCGCAGACCTTGAGGAATATATCACCAGACTCGAAGAAGCAAAGAAGCGTGATCACAGACGGATCGGCAAGGAAATGAAGCTCTTTATGTTCTCGGATGAGGGACCGGGCTTCCCGTTCTTCCTTCCAAACGGTATGATCCTTCGAAACGAGCTGATGAAATACTGGCGCGAGGTCCATTACCGAAACGGCTATCAGGAGATCGAAACGCCGGTTATGCTGAATCAGTCTCTCTGGGTGACCTCGGGACACTGGGATCATTATAAGGAGAATATGTATACCTCGACCATCGACGATGAGCTGTTCTGTATCAAACCTATGAACTGCCCGGGCTCGATCCTTGTATACAAGAATGAGCCCAGATCCTACAGAGAGCTGCCTCTTCGGTTCGCGGAGGTAGGATTGGTTCATCGGCATGAAAAGAGCGGGGCGCTCCATGGGTTGATGAGGGTCCGCGCCTTCCATCAGGACGACGCGCACGAGTTTATCGCTATGGATCAGATCGAGAGCGAGGTCCTGCATATCATGCGGATCATCAACGAGGTCTATGAGAAGCTGGAGTTTGATTATCATATCGAGCTTTCGACGATGCCGGAGGATCATATGGGATCTTTGGAGGACTGGGAGAAGGCGACGAACGCTTTAAAGAGCGCTGTGGAAAAGATGGGGCTTCCCTACGAGATCAACGAGGGAGACGGTGCCTTTTACGGACCGAAGCTCGACTTCCATGTAGAGGACTGTATCGGACGTACCTGGCAGTGCGGAACGATCCAGCTTGATTTCCAGCTCCCGCAGAATTTTGAGCTTACCTATATCGGTTCGGATGGCGAGGAGCATATGCCGGTGATGATCCACCGGGTAGTCTTCGGGTCCGTCGAGAGGTTTATCGGTGTTCTGACCGAAAACTGCGCCGGTAAGTTCCCGACCTGGCTATCTCCGGTACAGGTCAAGGTCCTTCCGATCTCCGATAAGTTTATGGACTATTCGACGAAGGTTCTTTCGGAACTGAAGGCAGCGGGGATTCGCGCGGAGCTTGATGCCAGGTCCGAAAAGATCGGTTATAAGATCCGTGAGGCGAGACTCGAGAGAGTGCCGTATATGCTGATCCTCGGTCAAAAGGAGGAGGAAGCCGGCGTGATTGCGGTAAGGAGCCGCTTTAAGGGCGACGAGGGCCAGATGCCGCTGTCACAGTTTATCGAGGAGATCTCCGCGGAGATCAAGGACCGGGTGAATCGCAAGATCGAGGTCGAAGAATAAGGAAAACTGATCCCCGTCCCGTGTCTGCTGCTTTTGTGTTACTATTCACAGCCGAATCGCGCACTTGCTGCGCGATTACGGGCCACAACTTATGGCGTGAGATGGGTTTTGCCCATCGCCGAAGGCGATTTTTAATGGCAAAACCCGTTACTATCACAGCCCAAAAGGCTGTGAATAGTAACGCTTTTGTTTGAAGAAGTTCTAAAAAGCGCTTGACAGGGGCGGGGAGTTGTGCTAGATTCATAAAGTCTGTGGGAGACAAGAAGAGTACAGGTTATGCTGCTCTCACCTCAGGGCCTTTTAGAAGTGCTGCTGAGTGTTCCGATCCCTTTGAAGGCGTTTTTGCGCGGAAGGAATGTTTGGATTGTGAGAAGAAATAACCTGTCAGGGTTATTTTTTTTTTTCGTTTTATGGGAGGGACGGGCTATTAGCAACGAATTATTGATCAATGAAAAGATCAGAGAAAAGGAAGTCAGAGTAGTTACCGAAACGGGTGAGCAGCTTGGGATCATGCCTATCGCTGAGGCCAGGGCCAGGGCGGAGGAGGCCGGTGTCGATCTGGTAATGATCGCTCCGAACGCGAAGCCTCCGGTATGCAGAATCATTGATTACGGGAAATTCAAATACGAGCAGACCCGTAAGGAGAAGGAATCAAGAAAAAAGCAGAAAACCATTGAGATCAAGGAGATCCGGATGTCTCCGAATATCGATAAGAACGATCTGAATACGAAGGTCAACGCGGCAAGGAAGTTTCTGCAAAAGGGCGACCGGGTCAAGATCACGCTCAGGTTCCGCGGACGTGAGATGGCGCATATGCAAAACGGCAGAGTGATCCTTGAGGATTTCGCAAAGCAGTTGGAGGATATCGCGACGGTAGAGAAGGCTCCGAAGGTAGAGGGCCGGACGCTTACGATGTTCCTGACGGAGAAACGATAAGAAATACGTGGAAAGTGTATTAATAACAACGATATCTATCAATTCAGATATATAGTAGGCGGAAGTTTTTCCGCTTACGAGAAATGAAAACACAGGAGGAGAATTGCAATGGCAAAAATGAAAACCAACAGATCAGCGGCAAAGCGCTTTAAGGTTACCGGAACCGGTAAGCTCAAAAGAAACAGAGCTTACAAGAGCCACATTCTGACCAAGAAGACGACAAAGATGAAGAGAAGGCTGAGACAGCCGACCATGACGGACCCTACGAATGTAGCGAATATGAAGAAGATCTGCCCGTACCTGTAAATAAAGCATAGAACGGCGTCGAAACAGTCTGTCTGCTGACGCGCAAAGGTTTTATTTATACTCGTCGGAGCAAATAAATGGAAAATATTGCAAAGATTGACCCGACGAGTATAACAGTGATGCGCACGGATTTTGTAAGGTAGATGACTCCTTCGTCGTCCAAAATCCGGCGCGCTCAAATCCATATAAATCTGGATTTGAGTATATATACTGGTTAACGATTTTCGTTGCCGATCAACCGGACTCGCAAACGCAATTCCAGTAAGTATGCTTTATCAAAAACGGCAATTAATTGCGTTCGCGAGTATAATAAACATTACATATTAGATATCAAGGAGGAAAAATAGATATGGCAAGAATAAAAGGCGGATTTAACGCTAAAAAGAAGCATAACAGAGTATTAAAGCTCGCGAAAGGCTACCGGGGAGCCCGTTCAAAGCAGTACAGGATCGCAAAGCAGTCGGTGATGAGAGCCCTCGCTTCGTCTTATGCGGGAAGAAAGGAAAGAAAGCGTCAGTTCAGACGTCTCTGGATCGCGAGAATCAATGCCGCGGCGAGACTGAACGGACTGTCCTACAGCAAGTTCATGCATGGTCTAAAGCTGGCGGAGATTGATATCAACCGGAAAATGCTTGCTGAAATGGCAGTAAATGATGCGCAGGGCTTTACGGCGCTTTGTGACATCGCAAAGGAGAAGGTAGCTTAATCATCTGGCGGTGATCGGTTTGAAATGAAACTGTACATTATGGATGTAACCATTCCGCCGCTTGAATTTTTTCTGCCGCGGGTATCCGAGGACCGGATCGGACGTGCGAAAAAATTCAGGTTTGAAATGGATCGAAGAAGAGGGCTTGCGGCGGAGGCCCTCCTTAATTATGGCCTGAAGCAGCTCTGCCCCGGGCTGTCTTTTCCTGTGGAGCTTATACGGGATGAAAACGGAAAGCCTGAGGTCGTCTTTTCGGAACAAGAGCAGGAGTTGTTAAGAAGCCAGGGGATCTTAACGGAGGAAGAGGACTCTATCGAGTTTTCCCTTTCCCATTCCGGGGATTACGCGATCTGCGGGATTTCCGACCGGCAGGGGGAGAAGTTGGGGGTAGATATCGAAAAACGGCGGAAGAACGAGGGAAAGATCGCGGAACATTTTTTCTGTGAAAATGAGGTCAGAAGTATCCGGACCGCCGAGGATTTTTACCGGTTCTGGACGCTGAAGGAGAGCTTTACCAAGGCGGTGGGGCTCGGGCTTAGCCTTCCCCTTGACAGCTTTGAGGTCCGGGTGGACGGAAGCGAAGCCTCGTATGTTTATTCGAAGGATACCGCGGTCTATCGCGGAAAGCTCTACGAGCCTCTTGCAGACTATACGATAGCGGTCTGCGTGAAGGGAGAACAGGCCTTTCCGGACGGGATCGAGTGCGTAGATGCATGGATCTAATGCCGGGCAGACTCGGAAATCCGTTGGATTTCCTCGTTGTCTGGCTTGCGCCAGATAGCCATATCATAAAGAGGCCATAAACAAACGAGCTTGTTTATGGCCTCTTTATGATATGACTGCCCGGCTTTAAGTGGGGACAAACTCTGTTTTAATGAATTGCTTTGGAGTGATTCCCTTATATTTATGGAAGGTTTTGATGAAGTAGCTTTCATCGTTAAATCCACAGGAGATCGCGACCTCCTTGATCGTGATATCCTTCGTGGAGAGCATCTCGCAGGCGCATTCGATCCGGTAATAGTTCAGGTAATCGATCGGGGTACGCTCCGTCATGCTCCTGAAATACCGGCAGAAATATTTGGGGTTCATTCCGGCGATCCGGGCGAGATTGTCGAGGCTGATATTGCTGTCGTAGTTCTCGGAGATATAGGCCAGAACGTTCTTGATCGAGGTCAGACGCTCAGATCCTAAGTTTTCTCCGACCTGTTTCTCTTCGTAGAGGTGCTTTTTTATAATGATGGAAAAAAGCTCAAAAAGACATGCCTGCGTCATAAATTCATAGCCGTTCTCCTTGCCGGAGAGGGCGTCGCACAGCTTTGCCGCGACGGAAAAGATCTCCGGCGTATCTTCTGACAGCAGCGTATGGATCACGATATTATGCTTTTCGATATCCTTGATGGTTTTGGAGCAGACGTGATTTTCCTTAAATAAGAGTCCCAGATCAAAAACCACACAATCGTATACACAGGTCGTATCAGCCGGATTTCCGCCATGCAGCGTTCCGTCCGTTATAAAGATCACGTCTCCCGCTTCGCAGGTTCTTGTCGTCCCGTTCAGGGTCAGATGAAAGCTGCCGGACAAAATCCTGATCAGCTCATAGTGGTAATGCCAGTGGTAGGGCATATAGTACCGTGGGCTGTGGGGCATTTCGTGATAAAACGCGATGGGAAAATTAAAGGTCCCCTGGTTGCGCGTTTCCTTATAATCCAGATATTTCAAAATAACTCCTCATTCGTTTAAACAGGTGAATATTGTTTTATTTTTTTTTATTATATCACTTTTGTTTTCTTTTACCAATGGTATAATCTTTCTATGAGTGCCGGTATGTCCGGCGCTAAAGTATAACGATCAACAAGAGAATAACAGGAGGTTACAAAATGGCTAAAAGCAGACTGATCGGGGAGTACCCGGTAATCGGAATTCGTCCGACGATCGACGGAAGAAGAGGAAAGTTAAAGGTCCGGGAGTCTCTGGAAGAGCAGACCATGAATATGGCGAAGTCGGCGGCAAAGTTATTTGAAGAGAATATCAAATATTCAAACGGTGAGCCCGTAAAGGTTGTCATCGCTGATACTACGATCGGAAGAGTCGCAGAGGCGGATGCCTGCGCGGCAAAGTTTAAGAAAGAGGGCGTGGATATTACCCTTACCGTTACGCCCTGCTGGTGCTACGGCGCTGAGACCATGGATATGGATCCTATGACGATCAAGGCTGTCTGGGGCTTTAATGGAACGGAGCGTCCGGGAGCTGTTTATCTTGCTTCCGTACTTGCGACCCATTCGCAGAAGGGCCTTCCGGCGTTCGGGATCTATGGCCATGAGGTAATGGAAGCGGACGATACCTCGATCCCCGAGGATGTTAAGGAAAAGCTCCTCCGCTTCGGCCGTGCCGCGGTTGCTGCTGCGACGATGAGAGGAAAGTCCTATCTGCAGATCGGTTCCGTCACCATGGGTATCGGCGGCTCGATCATCAGCCCCGAGTTTATCGAAGAATATCTCGGAATGCGTGTGGAGTCCATCGATGAGGTAGAGATCATCCGTCGTATGACCAATGAGATCTATGACAAGGCAGAGTACGAAAAGGCTCTGAAATGGACAAAGGAAAACTGTAAGGAGGGTCTCGACAAGAACCCTGATTTCGTAAAGAGTACCCCGGAGCAGAAGGAAGAGGCCTGGGAGTTTGTTGTTAAGATGATGGTTATCATCAAGGATCTGATGAATGGCAATCCGAATCTTCCGGAGGGCAATGAGGAAGAGACAGTCGGGCACAACGCCATCGCGGCCGGCTTCCAGGGTCAGCGTCAGTGGACGGACTTCTATCCGAACTGCGACTTCCCTGAGGCGCTTTTAAATACGAGCTTTGACTGGAACGGAGCCAGAGAGCCCTATATTCTTGCTACCGAAAACGATGTACTGAACGGTCTCGGAATGCTGTTTATGAAGCTGTTGACCAACAGAGCTCAGATCTTCGCGGATGTACGTACCTACTGGAGCGGCGCTTCCGTAAAGAGAGTGACCGGCTATGAGCTGGAAGGCCATGCGAAGGACGCGGACGGCTTTATCCATCTGATCAATTCCGGCGCGGCATGCCTGGATGCCAGCGGAGAAGCAAAGGACGAGAACGGCAACGGCGTTATGAAGCCCTGGTATGAGGTAACAGAGGAGGATCAGAAGGCGATCCTTAAGGCTACCGAGTGGTGCGCGGCGGATAACGGCTACTTCAGAGGCGGCGGATTCTCCTCCCGCTTCGAGACAAAGGCTGAGATGCCTGCTACGATGATCCGTCTGAATCTTGTTAAGAACCTGGGACCGGTTCTTCAGATCGCGGAAGGCTGGACCGTACATCTTCCGGAGAAGGTATCCGATACGCTTTGGAAGAGAACCGATTATACCTGGCCTTGTACCTGGTTCACCCCGAGATGTACCGGCAACGGACCGTTTGCCAGCGCTTATGACGTAATGAATAACTGGGGCGCAAACCATGGCGCAATAAGCTACGGCCATATCGGAGCGGATCTGATCACGTTGGCTTCGATCCTTCGTATCCCGGTATGTATGCATAACGTCCCCGAAGAGAAGATTTTCCGTCCTTCGGCCTGGAATTCCTTCGGCGCTGACAAGGAAGGTCAGGATTTCCGTGCCTGCGGCGCTTACGGACCGATGTATAAGACGATCAAGTAAAGCAGTGAAATCTTCTGAATAATAAGCACTTCTGTCATTTGGGCAGGGTAGGCTGTTGTGGTTCTGCCCTGCCTTTTTTCGCAGAGCCGCCGATAGGAAGATGTCAGCTAAAGCTGACCGGCGGCTCGCGGACGAGTAGGGGGATTTCATCACCCCTACTCGATTCGCAGGGGCACCAAGAACAGAGGAGGAAAAGGATGCCTTCGACCATCAGGGATATCAGGGAGCGGACGGGACTGTCTCTTGCTACGATCTCCAAATATTTGAACGGCGGGAATGTCCTGCCGGAGAATCGGACGTTAATAGAGGAAGCGATCAGAGAACTGCATTATCAGCCGAATGAGATCGCCAGAGGTCTTGTGACGAATAAGACCAGGACCGTCGGCGTCGTCGTTTACGATATCGGAAGTCTTTTTAACGGAACGCTGCTTCGCTATATCGGGCAGATGCTTCGGAAGGAGCGTTACGGCCTTCTGATCTGCGATTCCAACAACAGCGAGGAGACGGAGGCTGAAAATATCCGCTTTCTGCTGCGGAAAAAGGTGGACGGCATCATTGTGATCCCGGTTTCCTCTGTGTCGTTGTTTTTAAAGCCTGCTAAGGAGGCGGGAGTTCCGGTCGTGCTGTTGGACCGCCCGCTTTCGGATGAGGCGCTTGATTGCGTTCGGATCGATAACCGTAAGGCTGCAAGGCTTGCGGTGGAGAAGCTGATTGAGAACGGCCATGAGAACATCGCCGTGATCTGCTCGAACGAAGGGGGAGAGTATACCGGTTACGAGCGCTTCAAGGGCTACCGGGACGCGATGGAGGCGGCGGGCCTGATCATCGATCCGGATTATCTGAAGATGCGGGATCATTCCATCGAGACCGGCTATGAATCCGTGAAGGAGCTGCTGTCCTTAAGAAATCGGCCGACCGCGGTATTTATGAGCAACTATGAGGTCAGCCTGGGAGCGGTCATGGCGGTGAATGAGTCCGATCTCAGCTGCCCCGGGGATATCTCGCTGATCGGCTTTGATGATCTGATCCTGTCGCATATCGTCAAGCCAAGGCTGTATATGGTAGTCCAGCCGATGCAGGAAATGGGTGAGAAGGCGGTAAAGCTCCTGCTTGAGAGGATCGGAAGCAGAGGGCGGGGAGAGACGCAGGCGACAGAGATCATCCTGAATACCCGGATCAGCCGCGGGGATTCCATCGCACGAATCTGAGGGGCGCTGAACAAGAATTGTTCAGGGAGTGTATACAGGACGGAGGAAGCCGCTTGACAATAACTCATGTTATAAAATATACTGGTTTTAATTACGAAAAGGGAGAAGGTTTATGGATACCTTTTTACAGGCCTGTGTGAACGGGCTTCTGATGGGAGGCTTCTATTCCCTGATGGGTATGGGGCAGAACGTCATATTCGGCGTTATGAAGATCGTGAACTTCTGCCATGGCGAAATGCTGATGGTCGGAATGTATCTGACCTTTGTGCTGTATACCTTTCTGGGACTGGATCCTTACCTGTCTGTTCCGATTGTCGCGATCATCATGTTCTTATTCGGAGCTGTTATCCAGCATACGCTGATCACCCCGTCCTTAGGGACCAAGAGCTTTACCAACCTACTGTTCCTAACGGTGGGACTTGGGCTGCTTTTGAGCAACGGCGCGCTTGTGATCTTCGGCTCTACCTATTATACGATCAATACCTCCTATTCCCAGACCTATATCAATCTCGGACCGGTAACCATGGCGCTTCCGAGGCTGATCAGCTTCGGTGTGCTGATCGTTCTTTCCGCGGCGCTGTTCGCGTTTTTAAAATATACGACGACCGGAAAGCAAATCCGCGCCGTATCGCAGAATCCGACCGGCGCTGAGGTCGTTGGGATCGACGTGAAAAAGATCTATATCCTGACCTATGGGATCGGTGTGGCGCTCGCGGGTGTCGCGGGGTCGCTGCTTACCGGCTTTTATACGATCTTTCCTACGGCGGGAGCGAGCTTTGGCTTCAGGGCGCTGATCGTTGTCGTCGTCGGAGGACTCGGGTCGATCCCCGGAGCGTTTCTGGCGGGAATCTTCTTAGGGCTTCTGGAAACAATGGTTGCGCTCTTTATCAGTCCCTCCTACAGTGACCTGATCGTATTTGTAACCTTTATCGTGATTCTGGTCGTTCGTCAGACGATCATCGCAAGGAGGAAATAGGTATGGACAGTAAAAAAGCGGTACGCCTTTACCATAGAAACCTTGCGGTAACTCTTGCGGTGATCCTGTTGATTTTCCTGCTGATCCCGGTATTTGTTTCCTCGCCGTATATCTTAAACGTCTTCGTGCTGGTCTTTTATATGTCGACGCTTTCCATGGCGTGGAACCTCCTTGGAGGAATGACCGGACAGAATTCCCTGGGACACGCTGCCTATATGGGGCTCGGAGCCTACGCCAGCTGCCTTCTGGTCGTTAAGACCGGAGCAAACCCGTGGCTTTCCGCGATCTTTGGGATGCTCGTAGTGGCGGTCGTAGCGGGCGTGATCTTCTATCCCTGCTTTATTCTTCGGGGTCCTTATTTTACGCTGGTATCCATCGCCTTTGGTGAAGCTATCAGACAGTTTATCATAAATTCCGAGTTCTTCGGGCGGGCCAGCGGTGTCGGACTTCCCTACGGCAAGGATTCGTGGATCAATTTCCGCTTCGGCAGCAAGGTCCCATATTATTATGTCGGACTCGTTATGATGATCGGGATCTACCTGATCATGAAGAAAATCGAACGAAGCAAGATCGGCTATGCCTTAAAGACGATCCGAGAGGACGAGGACGCGGCAGCGGCGATTGGTATAAATCCGACGAAATATAAGATCTTAGCGGTCGTTATCTCCGCTATGGTCGCGGCTCTGGTGGGCTTTTTCTACGCAAGCTATATCCGTTATATCGATCCGGAGCTGATGATCCAGGCAAAATCCACCGAGGCAGTGCTTCCGGCCATCGTCGGAGGAGCCGCCTACGTCGAGGGACCGTTGATCGGCGGACTGATCATGATACCGCTCTCCGAGTTCCTTCGGGCGACCTACAGCGCGATTTTACCGGGAATCAATATGCTGATGTACGCTATTGTGCTGCTCATTGTGATCCGGTTCCGTCCTGCGGGGATCCTGGGCTGGTATATGCACAGCGGTTTTAAAAAGACGATCGATGAAAAGCTGTTGAAGAAGCCGTCGGTCGAGGTCATCGAGGAGGCGGAGTCAGGAGATTATATCCATCAGAATAAAAACGTCAACATGAACGAAAACGGTAAGGAGGGCGGGAGCAATGTCTGAAATACCTATGATCGAGGTACAGCATATCACAAAGCGCTTTAAGGGACTTACCGCTGTCAAGGACGTTTCGTTTTCCATAAAGCGCGGAGCGATCACCGGAATGATCGGGCCAAACGGCGCGGGAAAGTCTACGACCTTCAATATGATCTGCGGTTACTATCCGCCGACCGAGGGAAAGATTTTCTATAACGGAAAGGATATTACGAATAAAAAGGCGTTTGAATATACCAATATGAAGGTTTCGAGGACCTTCCAGATCATGAAGCCTCTGAAAAACCTGAGTGTGCTGGATAATGTGGTGGCATCCGCCTACTTTGGGCATGCGGCGGCTAAGACCGAGCGGCAGGCCAAGGAAAAGGCCATGGAGATTCTGGAATTTACGGGACTTTATGAGAAGCGTCACGTTCTTTCCAAGGATATGGGAACGCCGGATCAGAAGCGGCTTGAGATGGCAAGGGCCTTAGCGACAAGCCCGGAGCTTCTGTTCCTCGATGAGAATATGGCGGGCTTGAATCCCGCGGAGACTGAGGAAGCGATCAAGCTGATCCGAAGGATCAACGAATCCGGTGTTACGATCTTTTTAATCGAGCATATCATGCAGGCGGTGGTCAGCCTCTGCGAAGAGGTCATCGTGCTTCATCACGGCGAAAAGATCGCGGTGGGGACGCCGGATGAGGTGATGAACGATCCTTACGTAATGGAAGTTTATCTTGGAACAAAGAAGGAGGATGGCAATGCTTAAGGTTTCCGGCTTAAACGCAGGCTATGGCTCCGTTAATATACTGTGGGACATCGAATTTACCGTGGACGACGGGCAGATTGCGGCAATCCTCGGAGGAAACGGAGCGGGAAAGACGACCATGGTTCGTTCCATTACGGGAATGATCCGTCCGTCCTCGGGCTCCGTACTGTTTGATAACGAGGAGCTCTGCCAGAAGAACTCCCGCTATATTCTGAACAAGGGAATCGTTCAGGTGCCGGAGGGCAGGCAGCTCTTTACGGAGATGACGGTCCTTGAAAATCTGGAAATGGGGGCCTTTAATAAGGTAACAAAGGAGCATTTTCAGACAAATCTGAAAAAGGCCTACGGGTGGTTCCCCAAGCTCGAGGAACGGGCAAAGCAGGCCGCGGGAACGCTTTCCGGCGGTGAGCAGCAGATGGTCGCGGTAGCAAGGGCCCTGATCGGGGAGCCGAAGCTGTTGATCTTAGATGAGCCCTCGCTGGGACTTGCTCCGAATATTGTAGACGATATTCTGCGCGTCGCTTCGGATATGGCAAAGAACGACGGTATTTCCGTCCTTTTAGTCGAGCAGGATATCACAAAAGCGCTTGCCTGCGCGGATATCGGCTACGTTATCGAAAACGGAAAGGTCGCGCTTTCCGGAACGGCAGAGGAGCTTCAGGCCAACGAGCACGTAAAGAAGGCTTATCTGGGGATCTGATCATGGTATTATCCGCGGGTAGTTCGCGGTAATATAAAGTAAAGAAAAGTTTTTAAGGAGGAAAAGATTTATGAAGCTGAAAAAGATTGCAGCAATGTTGTGCGCGGCAGCTTTAGCTGTAACGACGCTTGCAGGATGCGCTTCGGGCGCGATCGACAGCGCGCAGCAGCAGGCGGGCGCAGCAGCACCTGCTGCTGAGGCGGCGACGGAGGAAGCGGCACCTGCCGATACCGCAGAGGCTACTGAGACGGCGGATACCGGACTTTCGGACGATCCGATCAAGATCGGTACGATCTATGCGATGAGCGGCGGAAACGCGGCGATCGGCGCAAACATTCTCCGCGGGATCGACTTCGCGGTAGAAGAGATCAACGAAAAGGGCGGCGTTTTAGGGCGTCCGCTTGAGGTAGTAAGAGGCGATCATGCAGGCGATCCCGCAACCGGAAAATCCGAGGCGGAGCGTCTGATCACCCAGGAGCATGTTGACGTGATGATGGGCTGCCATATGTCCACCGTTACCGAGGTTGTGGCTCAGGTATGCCAGCAGTACGGCGTTCCGATGATCACAGCTATTTCAACGCTCGACAGACTGACGGATGCGGATCATGAGGATATGGATTATTTCTTCCGTCTCTGCCCGTTGAATTCGGTTTATGTGGAAGATATGCTGAAGTATATCAAGGATTCCGCTGAGCAGACCGGCGAAGAGGCCAAGACGATCGCTATCTTCACCGACAGAGCGGCTATCGGCCAGGAGCTGATCCGCTGCGTGAACCTGTTCAAGGATGAGTATGGTCTGGATCTCGTAGCAGAGGTCGACTATACCAGCAACGCGACCGATTTAAGCGCTCAGGTTCTGGCGCTGAAGGACGCGGATCCCGATGTGATCCTCTGCGATTCCTATATCGGTGACGCGACTTTATTTGTACAGACCTTAAAGGCACAGAATTATACACCGAAAATGATCGTTGCGAAGGCAAACGGCTTTACGGATCCTTCGTTCATTACGAATCTCGGCGCTATGGCAAACGGCGTGGCTTCCGTTGTTGAGTTCAACCCCGATCTGACCAACGGTGTTGAGATCAACAAGGAGTTCAACACGGAGTTTGGCGTAGATATGAACGGACATTCCGCTGAGTCCTATACGGTTGTCTGGATCTTCAAGACCGCTATCGAGGCAGCAGGCAGCGTAGAAGGCGAAGCTGTCAAGGACGCTCTGACGAATCTGGATATCCAGGGCGAATTCCCGGATGGACGCAAGATCATCCTGCCTTATGACCGGATCAAATTTGAGAACTATGATCTCGCAGGAGAGCCTCATTACAGAGACAACACCTCCGCTTCCGTAGCGATCGCACAGATCCAGGACGGCACATGGAAGACCGTATGGCCGTTCGACTTTACGGAGAATGAGATCCTCTATCCCGCGCCTTTGGAGTAAAGAGATCCGATATTCTATAAAGAAGGGGCTGTCACATACGGTGGCGGCCCTTTTCCTTTATCTGTCCAATTATCTTTTAATACAATTTATTTTATGCTATGATACTTGTCAGAACATCGGATGATCCGGAAAGGGAAGATATATGGAGCAGACACAGGGAAATAAAAATTTCGCCAGACAGGCAGTATTTATTCTGATCGGGGTGCTTTTCCGCTACCGCGACATTTTTGGCCGATAAGGGCTTCTTTACCAGTCTGCGGAAGGCTTTGCTCACCGTACCGATCTTTGCCTTTATCGGCGGAGTGATCGGCTCGGTGCTTACCTATCTGATGTACGGATTCGGGATCGGAGAGGGGATATCGGCTCCCTTCGCGAGAGAACTGCTGGAAAGCGGCAGGCTCAGTGTTGTCGGCTCGCTTTCGCTAGGCTTTTTCATTTTCATTCTTGTACTCTGCGTCTGGGTATCGGACTATAATCTGATCTATCCCCTGACTGCGATGACCTATGCCGCAAGTCGCTTTGCCTACGACAGCGACGAGGCCATGGAGGACAGTGTGGCGCGGATGCAGAGACTTATGATCCGTACGGGCGATGAGATCGAGAATTTGTACGATGCGGTAAGTAAGACCATTGCTGAAACGGTCGGCTATCTGGACGAGGTAAAGGAAAAGGGCAAAGAGCTCGCGCATATCAAGAATGGACTGATCTATGTCCTGGCGGATCTTGTAGAGAGCCGGGATAAAAATACCGGAGACCATGTACGGAAAACCGCGGCATATGTCCGGATGCTTCTTAAGCGGATGAAGGAAGAGGGCGTTTATGCGGACCAGCTGACCGATGAATTCATAGAGGATGTCGGAAACTCCGCTCCGTTACATGATGTCGGAAAAATCAAGGTTTCGGATACGATCTTAAACAAGCCGGGGAAGCTGACCGACGAGGAATTCGCGAAGATGAAGAGCCATACGACGGCAGGCAGCGAGATCATAGACAGCGCGATCGCCCTCGTATCCGACAGCGGCTATCTGAAGGAGGCCAAGAACCTTGCCACCTATCATCATGAAAAATGGGACGGAAGCGGCTATCCCACGGGACTTTCGGGCGAAGATATCCCGCTTTCCGCGCGGATTATGGCGATAGCGGATGTGTTTGATGCCCTGGTTTCCCGGAGGAGCTATAAAGAGCCCTTCACCTTTGACAAGGCGATGGATATCATAAAGGAAGGTTCGGGGAAGCACTTTGATCCAAAGCTTGTGGAGGTGTTTGTCGCCGCGGAGGATGAGGTAAGAACCATAGCGGCGGAAATCGAGAAAAAAACGGGGCAGCAGAACTGAGCTCTGCGGCTCATCTCTACCAAGGATCTTCTTGTGAAAAAGCCCGGGATGGCGTATAATCAGATCGTATCGCAGATGTAAGATTGTTCTGCAGTTTACAAAAGCGTTCGACGGATAGGGGAGGGACATTGTGTTCCTGTACCGGCTGTTTAGGGAGAGAAATTTATGAAGAAGAGATTATTTACAAAGATATGTCTGATTGCGGCGACGGCGATCCTTCTGACTGAGGCTCCGGTCAACAGGGTTTCGGTGCTTGCCGCCGATAACGGAGAGCCTACGGAGGCGGAGATTGCGGTACAGTCCCTGCTTACGGCCTGCCTTACCGATATCTACGGGGCGAGGACGGAGCAGACCAGAGTCGCGAGAGAATATCTTGGCTCTGTAAGGGACCTTGCCCGGATAAATTCTGATTATTACGCAGAGATCCCTATTGCGGAGCAGCGGTTAAGGGAGGCCCTCGAGACCGAGCAGAGAGCGAAGGAGGAGATGGAAAACAGTACGATCGCTCAGCCGGATATGAACAGCACCTTTCCCCGTGTATATCTGTATCCTGGTCTCTCGACACAGCCGGTTTCCGTTACCGTGCCCGCAAAGCAGGCATGTCGGATCGTAATTAACGGTATTGACGCTTTTTCGCTCTTATCTACTGGAAGACCAGGTGATCCCGGGTCCCTGTTTGGAATGGTGTCCTTTATCGAGCCCTATGCCGCTTATCCGAAATGGCATATCACCGCTCATTTCTACGGAGGCGCAAAGCTTATGGATTCCGTAGAGCTATCGGGAGAGGTAAAGAATCCGTGGGAGTTTCGGAGACTGGATGATTTTGTTCAGGCCTATCGACCCGGTGTGGAGGCAGCGACCTTCCGGGTTTTTGTCGCCGAGAATCATTCGATCTTGGCCGCCTGGAACCTGGACGGAAGCGTTACGATAACGGATTTCAATAATTTTATCCAGAAGCCGGAGGTTACGACAAAGAGTAAGTCCTCCTCAGGGAGCAGCAAGTCCTCAAGTAACAGCAGCTCTTCCTCAAGCAGCTCCGGCAGCGAGAGTAGCAGCAGTTCGGAGGATTCGGTGGTTGCTTCAAATTCCGATACTTCAGAAACTTCATCTGAAGAGTCAACACAGACTACAGAAGTTACAGCAAATATAGCGAATTCTGGTGGTAGGACCATATCTTTAACTGCGGATACACTTGTGTGGAAATCAGAAACGGGTGAAAAATTTCATAAGATCAATAATTGTGGCAATATGAATCCCGATAACGCAACACAGCTTAGGGCTGATGAAGCCGTAAGGCAGGGGCTTGAGGCGTGTGACACCTGCTATAACTAATGACTGATTTAGAAAAGATCGAGATCATAAAAAGCCGCAGAAAGACCTTGAGTCTTGAGGTCAGGCCGGATGGAAGGGTCGTTGCCCGGGCGCCGCTTCGGGCCCCGAAATACGCAATCCGGGAATTTGTTGAAAAACACGAGGCCTGGCTTGAAAAGCATCTGAAGCAGGCAGAGGAGTGGAGGGAGCAGAAAAAGCAGGTTGAAAAGCTGACGGAGAGTGAGATCCGTGCGCTTGCTGAGAAGGCTTTGGAGGTCATACCGGAGAGAGTCCGGTATTACGCGCCTTTGATCGGGGTAACTTACGGGAGGATCACGATCCGGAACCAGCGGACCCGTTGGGGAAGCTGCAGCGCAAAGGGCAATCTGAACTTCAACTGTCTTCTGATGCTGACGCCGCCGGAGGTTTTGGACAGCGTTGTGGTCCACGAACTCTGCCACCGCAGGGAGATGAATCATTCCGGGCGGTTCTATGAGGAGATCCTAAAGGTATTTCCGGACTACTTCCTCTGGGACAGGTGGCTTAAGGAGAACGGTCCGGCTCTTCAGGCAAGGCTGTAAGAGGCTTTTTGGCATGGTAGCGGGCGGAAGGCAGGAAAATTCCGGAAAAAAGTCGAAAAAACCGGAGAAAATTCAATCTATATCTTGTGGTTTCAGGAGGTTAGTGCTACAATATACCCGTTGTTTAATAACCATGGAGGTAATTTGTTATGAACAAAACAGAATTGATCGATGCTTTGGCAAAGGAAACAGGTGTAAGCAAGAAGGACACCGGCGCTCTGCTGGATGCGTTCGTTAAGACCGTAACGGAAGAGCTTGCGAAGAAAGAAAAAGTTCAGTTAGTTGGCTTCGGAACCTTTGAGACCCGTGAGAGAGCCGCAAGGACCGGCAGAAATCCCCAGACCGGCGCTGAATTAAAAATCGCGGCTACGACGGCTCCCGCCTTCAAGCCGGGCAAGGCTTTAAAGGATGCGGTAAACAAGCCGGTTTCCAAGAAAAAGAAGAAATAAGAAAGCATCACAAAGCCTTGTATCGCGAGAATGATACAAGGCTTTTTCGTTGGTACAAATGAGTGGATCATTATCACAGGAGCAATTATATACAGAGTATCACGACCGGGTCTTTGCTTATGTCCTCCACCGCGTCCGGAGTAAAGAGGATGCGGAGGATGTGGTAAGCGAGGTCTTTTTAAAGGTCCTGAACAAGCTCGACAGCTTTGATGAGAGCAAGGCGAAGCTGTCTACCTGGATCTATCAGATCGCAAAGCATACGGTGATCGATTATTACAGGAGATACCGTATCAGTGAGGAGCTTCCGGAAGAGCTTGAAAAGGATGAGGAGATCGATGAGGGGCTCTTGAATGAGGAGACCCTGGTTGAGCTTGCAAACGCTTTAAAAAGGTTGAATGAGGAGCAGAGAGAGATCGTGATCAGGCGGTACTACCACGGCCAGCTGCTTATGGATATCGCAAAGGAAATGTCGCTTTCCTACGGAGTCGTAAAGCTGCGCCATAAGGAAGCCCTGGCGAGGCTGGAACGGTATATGAACTGCAAGACGGGCTTTAACGTGGTGAAATAATTATTTCTTCTTCTTTTTATTGCCCCTGTCCTTTTTCTTTTTCTCTTCTTTCTTCTGCTTTCGTTTCTTATGCTTTTTCTTATGCTCCTCGCCTTTTGCCATATCCAGATAGTGCTGCTCGGCTTCCTCGGAATAGACCGCTTCGTCCCGGTTTTCGGGGGGAAGAGGCGTGGGAACAGGAACCGTTTCAACCTCTTCCTCGGAATAGGAGCCTGAGAGGAAGAGCGCGCCCTTAGCGCAGACCGGGCCGATCAGCTCGTAGAGGACGCTGGAGGCGAGGATAATTGTATACAGGGCTTTGCCGCTTTCTCCTCCTAAGGTCCTTGCGCCAAGCTCCGCCAGTCCGATGGCGACTCCTGCCTGAGGAATGAGAGCCAGTCCCAGGTAATTACGGACATTTTTCTCCGTATGCACCGCCTGGCAGCCGAGGAAAGCTCCGACGTACTTCCCAACGATCCGTACCAGAAAGTACCCGATCCCAACGGCTAAAAGAGGAACGGAGCCGACAGAGCCGGATTTTTTGACGAGCGCGCCAAGATCAAAGGAGATTCCGGACCGTACAAAGAAGATCATTAAGATCGGCGGACTGAAGTAATTTAACTGCCTGAAAAGCCGCTCGTCCTCCGTCAGATTGATATAGACGGTCGCCATAGCCATACAGCCAAGCAGCGGAGAAGTTTCCAGCAAGGCGCAGATCCCGCAGAAGGAAAAGAGCATGGTGATGGCAATGATCAGACGGTTATCGGAGGAATGCCTGTTCTTCATAAAGAGCATGGTCAGGTAGCCAAAGCCTGATCCCAGAGCTAACATCCCGATATTGAGGAGAAAAGGCAGAAGCACTCCGCCCAGAGAAAAATCTGTGCCGCCAAGCCTGAGGGTCGCGATGGAGACCGCAACGCTGTAAGCTACCAGGCCGATCAGATCGTCAAGAGCTACGACCTCTAAAAGCGTATCCACAAAGCTGCCCTTTGCATGGACCTGCCGGATCGTCATCATGGTCGAGGCCGGAGCGGTGGCTGCCGCAAGGGCCGCAAGGACGATGGAGAAGGGCAAAGAAAGGCGCAGAACAAAAAAGCAGAGGATGAAAACAAAAATGGTAGCGAAAATTGCCTCTGCCAGAGTGATGATCACGACACCGATCCCGTTCTTTTTCAGGGTCTCAAAGCGGAAGTATTCGCCCGTGGAAAAGGCGATGAACGAAAGCGCGATATCCGGTAAAAAGTTCATTCCCTCGACGATATTCGGGGGGATCAGATCAAGCCCAAAGGGCCCGATCAGGATACCCGCGAGGATATAGGCAGTAACGTTTGGAAGCCGGAGCTTTTTCGTGATCCGGGTCATCAGAAAGCCCGCGATCAGGATCATCGCAATGGACAGGATGGCTACCGCCGCACTGGATTCAAACCCTATTTTTTCATATAAGGACGCTGCGAACATAATATATCTCCCCGGAATACTCCTTAAAGACTGTACACAGCCTGTTTTTTTAAAGTTTCAGATCCCCCTCTTTTACCCAGCCGGCCTTTTGAACGCCCTTATGGATCAGAAGGGAGAGAAGGGCGGGAAGGATAAAGGAGATCAGAAGCAGCCCCGCCCAGTCAGGGCCTGTAATGGCGGTCTTTGTTCCCGCTGCGATATCGTTTACCCAGCCGGTATAGACTCCGATCTGTCCGACCAGACCGCAGGTCCCCATGCCGGAGGATACCGGCGCACCGTCCATACGGAGCTTAAAAAGGCAGGTGGCGATAGGGCCGGTAATGGCGGAGGCAAGGGTAGGCGCGATCCAGATCCTGGGATTCTTTACGATATTGCCCATCTGAAGCATCGAGGTTCCGATCCCCTGAGAGACCAGCCCGCCCCATTTGTTTTCCTTAAAGGAAATGACAGCAAAGCCGATCATCTGGGCCGAACATCCCGCAACGGCGGCTCCTCCCGCAAGCCCGGTAAGTCCAAGGGCAGCGCAGATCGCCGCGGAGGAAATAGGCAGGGTCAGCGCCATACCGACGAGAACGGAAACCAGGATCCCCATAAAGAAGGGCTGAAGCTCGGTCGCCCACATGATCAGATTCCCGAGCCACATCGCGGCTTTCCCGAGGGGCGGCGCGATGAGCCAGGAGAGGAAGACCCCGGCTCCGATGGTAACTAAGGGCGTAACCAGAATATCTATTTTCGTTTCTTTGGAAACAGCTTTTCCTAACTCCGCTGAGATAATCGCAACAAATAAAACCGCAAGGGGGCCTCCCGCGCCGCCTAAGGCGTTTGCCGCAAAGCCGACGGTGATCATGGAAAACAGTACAAGAGGCGGACACTTTAAGGCGTAGCCGATCGCCGTGGCCATAGCGGGCCCGCTCATAGCCGAGGCAAGCCCCCCGACGGTATAGTCGGTTCCTGCGATCACTGCCACCGTCTGCGTCAGGAAGGGAACGTGAAACTGGGTTCCGATTGTATCGATTATCGTCCCGATCAGAAGCGAGCAGAAGAGTCCCTGCGCCATCGCCCCGAGAGCGTCGATCCCGTATCGTTTTAAAGAGATTTCGATGTCCTTGCGTTTTAAGAATTCTTTCATAGCCGTATCCTTTGAATCAGAGTGAATTTCTACCATTATAATACCAAACAGACCCCGGGGCAATCTATTCCGGAGGGTAGCGGACGGCGGAGCGCGGAAGCAGAAAACAGAGTTAAAGATTGTATACAATTTCAATTATAAAATTCATTGTTTGACGAAACTATTTTTTGAGAGTATGATGAAATGGATATGTAGGTATTGTTGGGAAAGGCAGTAATTAACTGCTTTTCCGTCTATCCAAGGGAGCTTACAGATGAGCGCAAAAACATCAACCAGAAAATCCGGCAGCAGGCCGGCAAACAAGACAAAAAGTAAGACAGACAACAGGAAAAAGGCGAATCCGTCGGGTCTTAACAGTATGAAGACCAAGCTGATCCTGATTATGGCGGCGATCTGTATCGCACCGCTTGTAGCAACGATCATTATCAGCTATGTAAGCTCAACGAATGTTGCCCAAGACAGCGCGGAGAGCCTGAACCTGAAGCAGGCGGAATACGTAGAGGACGATTTTATCAAGACGATCGACCAGAGCTTCCGTTCCATCGAACAGGTGGCGGCTGCCCGTTCCACCAGGGAATTCGTTAAGGATCCGGAGAATACGGAGATGTTTGACGCTATGGTCGCACAGCTTCAGAGCGTAGACGAAAAGCTGGGGGACGGGAATTCTACCGTTGTAACCGGACCGGACGGCCAGAATTTAGCCAGATCCAAGGGAGATTTTACCAATATAGCCGAGCGTGAATACTTCCAGAAGGCAATGGCCGGAACAACCTATCTTTCCGAGGTTTCCGTAAGTAAGACGACGGGGGCCCGGATCATCGTTCCCGCCGTTCCGATTTACGACGACGACGGGACGACGGTCATCGGAGTAGTTACAAGAAACTATAATGTAGGATATCTGCACGATATTCTGGCTTCGGAGGCGACTACGGGCCAGGCGATCTATATTATGGACAGGGACGGCGACGTTATAGCCCTTTCGGACAGGGAGCTGACGGCGGAGGACGCAATCAACCGAAGCTCCAGCAAGGCCTTCCAGGATGCGGCCGCCGGAAGATCGGAGGAGAGCTTTATTGAAACCTATGAGGGTGCAAAAAAGGTTACTTCTTATGTTCAGGAGCCGTTAACGAGCTGGGTGATCGTCGTGGCGACGGATTACGATGTCATTATGGCAGCCTCGCAGCGGGCGGCTTTGATTATGATTATCATCGGTATTGTTCTGGCGATTCTTGCGGTGATCATCGCCGTGATGGTCGGACAGAGCATTGATAAGCCGATCACAGCAATTGATGAGTCTCTGGAGCTTCTTGCGGACGGACAGTTTAAGGATATCAGTCACGGAACCAACCGTAAGGACGAATTCGGTACCATGATACGGAATACCAATTCCGTTATCGATGCGCTGGATGAGATCCTGGTCGGAATCAAGAAGCTGGCGGAGGATGTCGATGCGCACGCCAATGAGGTCGAGGAAATGTCGGAGAAGATCTTCGGCAACGCGGAGGGAGCCTCCAGCGCTATCGGCGAGATTGCTTCCGGCGCTTCCCAGCAGGCGGAGGATATCCAGTCGGCGACCGAGAATGTCGGCAGTATCTCCGATGCGATCCAGGTAGTTTTGGACAGCGCGGAGGCGTTAAAGGATACGGCGGGCGATATGCACCAGAATTCCAGGGCTTCGGCGGAGCAGATTTCGAAGCTGTCCTCCGCTTCGGATGAGATGAGCGACAGCGTCCGGGAGATTTCCGAGAGCATTGGCGCGACATCTTCCGCGGTTGAGCGGATCAACGGAAAGGTTGCGGCGATTACGGAGATCGCTTCGCAGACCAATCTCCTTTCCCTGAACGCTTCCATCGAGGCGGCGAGAGCCGGAGAGGCCGGCAGAGGCTTTGCGGTTGTCGCGGAGGAGATCGGCAAGTTGGCGATAGACTCGGCGAGAGCGGCCGAGGAGATCTCCGCGGAGATGAACGTTCTGCTTGCGGAGTCCCAGGGGGCGGTTAAGAAGTCCGAGGAGGTTATGCGGGCTACCAATGAGCAGAAAGATGTTCTGAACTCGACGGTAGATAGCATCAATACGCTGATCGATGAAATCGAGTCCACGGTAGACGGGATTGACAGTATCGCAGATGCCGCAAGGTCCTGCGATACGGCGAAGGTTGTCGTCGTAGACGCCATGTCCGGCCTGTCCGCGATCTCCGAGCAGAACGCGGCGGCTTCCCAGGAGACGGCGAATTCGATGACGGAGCTGAACGATAATCTGAAGATCCTTGAGAAGTCCGCGGAGGTTATGAAGCAGATCGCTGACAACATGGAACAAAAACTGATGTTCTTTAAATTGGACTGATGTTGTCGCAATGTCGTTGAAAAGCCTGAGAAACAAAAAGTAATGTTCTTTAAGCTGGATTAATGCTATAATAAAATTAAATAAATACATTCCGGAGGCATTGAGCAACTGAAACCCAGTAGTACAATGCCTTCGTTGTTGTCGGAGGAAAAGAGGCCTTGTCGGAATTCATATCAACGGGAATTGTCATACTGCTTATTGTTCTCGCCGTTTTTCTGGCCCTGCGTTCGAGAAGAAAGTCCAGATTAAGCGGCGCTTCCTGCTGCGGGGACTGCTGTGCCTGCGGGAAGGCGGGAGTGACCATGGGAGGACAGGAAATAAAGGAAGAAAACAAAGGGGACAGCGGACATGACAATTAAAGACCTTGCCATCGGGCAGAGCGGGATTATTACGGAGGTAGGAGGAGAGGGCGCTCTTCGCCAGCATTTCCTCGATATGGGAGTAATTCCAGGCGCCGGGGTCCAGGTCGTAAAGCTTGCCCCCCTGGGGGACCCGGTAGAGATACGGATCCACGGGTATGAGCTGACGCTTCGGATCGACGATGCGGCAAAGATCGGCGTTAATCCGGTACCCGCAGCGGAAGCGGCTTCCGAGGGCGGAAAGAAGGAGGTTTCGAAAAAGCAGGCCCGGGAGGAGCATCCGGGACTTGGGGAGGAAGGAAAGTTCCATCCCAAGGGGAGCGGAGACCCGTTACCCTCGGGAACCCTTCTGACCTTTGCTCTTGTCGGCAATCAGAATTCCGGGAAGACCACTCTTTTTAACCAGCTTACCGGAGCCAGACAGCACGTCGGGAATTTCCCGGGAGTCACGGTCGAGCGCAAGGACGGGATGATCCGGGGACAGACGAATACCAGCCTGACTGACCTTCCTGGGATCTATTCCATGTCCCCCTATTCCAGCGAGGAGCTGGTATCGAGAAATCACGTTCTGAAGGAGGGGCCCAAAGGCATCATCAATATCGTCGATGCCAACAATATCGAGAGGAATCTGTACCTGACGATGCAGCTGTTAGAGCTGAATATCCCGATGGTCGTGGCGCTCAATATGATGGATGAGGTAACCTCAAACGGCGGGTCGGTGGATGTCAACCGGATGGAGGCTATGCTGGGAGTCCCGGTTGTACCGATCTCCGCCGCAAAGAATCAGGGTGTCGACGAGTTGGTACGGCATGCGATCCATGTCGCGAAATACCAGGAAAGGCCGCTCAGACAGGACTTTTGCAGTTCAGACGACAACGGAGGAGCTGTTCATCGTTGTCTTCACGCGGTAGTCCATCTGATCGAGGATCATGCCGAACGAAGTAAGCTCCCGGTGCGCTTTGCCGCAAGCAAGGTGATCGAGGGGGATGAGCTGATCATCGACCAGCTGGAATTGGATCAGAACGAAAAGGAGACGCTTGAGCATATCGTCGCGCAGTTAGAGAAGGAAAGGGGGCTCGATCGCAGCGCCGCCATCGCGGATATGCGCTTTTCCTATATCGACCGGGTATGCAGACAGTGTGTCGTAAAGCCGAAGGAAAGCAAGGAGAGCCTTCGAAGCCTTAAGATCGATAAGATCCTGACCGGGAAATATACGGCGATCCCGGTTTTCATCGCCGTTATGGCGTTGGTGTTCTTTCTGACCTTTGAAGTGATCGGCGCTTTTTTGCAGGAGCTGCTGGAAACCCTGATCGGAAGCCTTTCGGAGCTTTGCGAGGGGGCGATGACGGCAGCAGGCGTCAATGAAGTGATAAAAGGCCTTGTGATCGGCGGGATCTTTGAGGGCGTGGGAAGCGTCCTGAGCTTTCTGCCCATCGTCGTTACCATGTTTTTCTTTTTATCGCTCCTAGAGGACAGCGGCTATATTGCCCGGGTCGCTTTCTTTATGGACAAGCTCCTTCGAAGGATCGGGCTGTCCGGAAGAAGCATCGTTCCGATGCTGATCGGCTTTGGCTGTACGGTTCCGGCGGTAATGTCCACAAGGACGCTGCCAAGCGACAGAGACCGTAAGATGACGATCCTTTTAACTCCCTTTATGAGCTGTACAGCAAAGCTGCCGGTCTACGGTTTCTTTGCGGCCGCCTTCTTTCCGGATAAGAGCGGGCTTGTGACTTTTTTACTGTATTTTCTCGGGATCCTTACAAGCATCCTTGTGGCGATCCTGTTCAAGAATTTTCTGTTTAAGGGCGAGGCGGTCCCCTTTATCATGGAGCTGCCGAACTACCGGCTTCCGAACGCGAGAAATGTTCTTCAGCTGTTATGGGAAAAAGCAAAGGACTTTTTACAGAGAGCGTTTTCGATCATTCTGATCGCGACGATCGTGGTCTGGGTATTAAAGAGCTTTGATCCGCATTTTGATCGGGTAGTCAATTCAAAGGGCAGTATCTTAGCTTTGATCGCAGGCCTCCTGGCGCCCCTGCTTCGCCCTGTGGGACTCGGAGACTGGAGGATCGTAACTTCCTTAATCAGCGGCTTTATGGCCAAGGAAAGCGTCGTTTCGGTGCTTCAGGTGCTGTTTGGGGAAGGCGGAGGGATCTATCAGATCCTTACGCCGTTGACTGCGGCCTCGCTTTTAGTCTTCAGCCTTTTGTATACACCCTGCGTCGCCTCCATTGCGGCGATCAGGCGTGAGCTTGGGGGAAAATGGGCGGCAGGAGTCGTTTTGTGGCAGTGCTTTGTGGCATGGGTCGTGTCTCTTCTGGTTTATCAGGTGGGGCTCTTTATCGGCTTGTAAAAAACCGGAATTTGGTGTATGGTTAGGAAACACGATTCATCGAGGTAAGCAGTATGGAAACGGAGCAGCAGTATTTTATCGACAATCTGGATCGGGCGATCAAAGAGGGGTGGATTCAGGTCTATCATCAGCCCATCATCCGCGCCGCAAACGGATGCGTCAGCGAGGAGGAGGGACTGGCCCGGTGGATCGATCCGAAAAGAGGGACCCTTATGCCGGAGCAGTTCATTCCGGTTTTAGAGGAGGCAGGGCTCGTCTGTAAGCTGGATCTTTTTGTCGTAGAGCAGATCCTTGAAAAAATGAAGCAGCAGGCCTCGGCGGGGCTTTATATCGTCCCGGAGTCCGTCAATCTGTCCCGCAGGGATTTTGACTCCTGCGATATGGTAGAGGAGATCCGAAGAAGAGTAGATACCGCGGGCTTTACGAGAGGCAAGATCAATATCGAGATCGCGGAAAGCGGCCTGGGAGCGGATTTTGATTTTATCAGAGAGCAGGTCGAGCGCTTCCGGTCCATAGGCTTTCACGTCTGGATGGATGATTTCGGAAGCGGCTTTTCGTCTCTTGACGTACTTCAGAGCATCCGGTTTGATCTGATCAAGTTTGACAGGCGTTTTATGCGGCAGTTCGATCAGGGCCCCAAAAGCAGGATCATCCTTACGGAGCTGATCAAGATAGCGATCGGACTGGGGATCGATACGGTGGTCGAGGGAGTCGAAACGGAGGAGCAGGCGGAGTTTTTAAAGGAGATTGGCGCAACCAAGCTGCAGGGCTTTTACTATACGAAACCGCATTCCCTGAAGGAGCTGTTTGAGCGCTACCGGATGGGTTCGCAGATCGGCTTTGAGAATCCCGAGGAATCGGATTACTATGCGACGCTTGGGAGAATGAACCTGTACGATCTTACAACAGCGACCAATGACGACGAGTCGATCCGGAACTATTTTGATACGACCCCTATGGCGATCTTAGAATCGGATGACTGGGAGCTGATGTTAGTACGCGGCAATCAGATAGTGTCAAGTGACCTATGAAAAAAATGAGCCGAAGAAAAAGGCTCAGATGAACCTTGATAAGTAGATATTTGTAAGTACATTCAAGCGGACGGTGCCGCTTTTCGCCCACCCCATTTACATTTTTGGCAAGCGAAAATAACAGTCCCACCCCAGTTCAAAGCGGCACCTGGTGTGTTGTATCGGTTTAATTGTAGATTATGGTATGCGCTATGCTCTTCGAGGGCTTAGGGCGCTTCTACGCTCCGCTCCGGTCGTTGCCAAGCAGGTGCCACCGGCACCTGGCAACCTAAGAACCCGCAAGGGACACGTCCCTTGACCCATTATGCGGGCTCTGCCCGCACCTGTCCTCGCCGGAGGCAGGGAAAGGCGCATAGCACCTTTCCCAATAGACAGGATAATCCGTAAACCTTATGTCAAGGGACTTTCGCGGCATATCCTCGCGGCAGAGCCGCTCCGGTATTCCACGGTTCCCTTGACAACGGTTCCGCTCCAGTCTATGCGGATACCTGTTGCTGCATCTTCAGGATCGTCTGCTGACCAAGAAAGATCATGAGCTGCCATTTGCCCGGCATGTTGTCACCATTTTTGATGACGACATCTTCGACCAAAGGTCGGAATCGGTTGTGTTTATGGGGACGCAGGAAGTTGTAGTAAGCCACCCATAAGGCCAGGTCATAGTTGGCACCGTCGTAATTATCGAAACCGTTTGTAGGGCGATATGAGGCTTTGTACGTGCGGTTTAACCGCTCGATCATCTGCTTGTAGGGACGGAACTCTTTTGATACTTCGTCGTCGTTTGTAAGACCGATTACCTGCGTGATATCGAACTTAAACTTCTCCTTAAACTGAACGAAGAACTGTTGGGCGGCGAGCGGGTATGCACTGTATCCGTCGGCGATAAACTTGAAGTTTTTTGGAAGTTCTTTAAGGTGTTGGAATGCCATCCGCATCGCCATGATACATGGCCCCACACCCCGGTTGTCTGACACCTGGTATCCGATAATGACACGTGTTGCGGCGTTCATAATGAACCAGATATAGCCCTTGATGCCACGCACTTTGATGTAGGTCTCATCAGCTGTAAAGGCAAGGTGGTTTGGATTTTTTTCGTAAGGGTATGTATCGACAAATGGCTTTATACAGATGGCGGCAGTTTTACAGTAGTTGGCCACCATTTGATGGGATATGGATATGCCGTGAATGTCCTTTAAAGCTTGGGCGGTTTTGCGAAGGGATAATCCTAAGTTGACCCGATAGGAAAGACAAAGCGACATGATGTAGGCGTTGTTTTTGGTGAACTTTAGGGACGATGCATTCTTAGGCAGGGTGGTGATATCCATCTTAAAGAAGTCTATCGTGAATTCCCGGTAGATGTAGTGAAGCTTATATTTATTCTTTCCGTAGGCTTCTTTAAGATCCTCTTTATCGACCTTTTTAAGGTTACCCAAGTAGTATGAACACTTCGGGTTAATGCACTTATGGACAATGAAGTGTTTCCGATCCTTCTTTGGAACAAGGGTATGCATGCAGTAAGGACACCTAAGATTAAGGCGTGATGCTTTCGTGGATTCCTGAGAGAAGGTGTTCTGACAGACCTTGCAGAGGATCTGACCTTTGGATCCGTTATTCTTGTATAGG
>JAFSXN010000081.1 GCA_017444015.1 Lachnospiraceae bacterium
AACGTGCGGAGGGAGATCTGCCTGACCATTGAACGGATGGGGCTGACGCCGGAGAGATCTCATCATGAACGGGGACCGGGACAGAACGAGATCGATTTTCATTACGGAAAGCCCCTGAAGGCCGCGGACCAGATGACCACCTTCCAGATGGTGGTGTACACTGTGGCGGACCGGTACGGGCTGGCTGCGGATTTTTCGCCGGTGCCTCTTCCGGGCAAGGCGGGGAACGGGTATCATATCAACATTTATGCGAAGGACCGCGAGGGCCGGGATATGGCAAGGCCGGCGGCTGCGGGGATCATGGAAAAGATAAGGGATATTACATTGTTCCTGAATCCTACCGACGCTTCCTACGCAAGGCTCGGGAACAATATGGCGCCGGACCGTGTGGACTGGTCGGATGCGGGCAGATCGGAGCTTATGTATATCGAGGATTATAAGGGAAGGACCAGGGCGGAGCTCCGGTCTCCGGATGCGTCAAGCAATCCCTACCTTGTCTATGCGCTGCTGATCCGCGCCGGTCTCTATGGGATTAAAAACAACCTTTCTCTTCCGGCGGAGGGAGCCGGGGACGGGATCCTTCTGCCTGACTCCAGGAAGGAAGCGGCGAAGCTGGCGGCGGCGAGTGAATTCGTGAATGCAGGTGTTCCGGGTGAATTGATCCGGGAATACACAAAGGCAAGGTAAGGGGGGCAGTATGCAGCACTCCTTATTGATCGTGTCCGGCCAGGAGCAGTTGGAGGCTCTTGTCAGGCGCTCGCTGCCGGATCGAAAAGAAATAATGGTCGAGCTCAGAAAAACCGGATCAAAGGCCAGACAGGCCCTGCTGGAACGCTTCTTTGACCTTGTGCTGATCAATGCGCCCCTGCCGGATGAGACCGGGGTGGAGCTCGCGGTGGATACGGCGGAGGACAGTAATGCCGGGATCCTGATCCTGACACCCTCCGATCACGCGGCAGAGGTCATGGACCGGGTCTCGGACCGCGGGATCCTTGTGATGGGGAAGCCTCTTCCCCACGGAGGACTCGGGAGGGCGCTCCGTCTCCTTACGGCTTTGCAGGACAAGCTGCACTCTGCCCTGGAAAAGGTGGAAAAGGCGGAGGAACGGCTGGAGGAGTTTAAGCTGGTGACCAGGGCGAAGCTCCTTCTGATGGAGCATAAGAGCATGACCGAGGCCGAAGCACATAAAAGTATCTTAAAGCAAGCCATGGACAGCGGCCTGTCCCGGAGACGTCTGGCCGAGTCCATCATCGACGAGCTGGAGTAGGCGGACAGGAGCGTGGCTCCTGTCCTTTTTTGCCGTTGCTGTTCACACCGCAATGTCAGTAACTTAAGCAAATTTACGCATTGACGGCACTTTGGTAAGCCATCTCCCAGACTCTGTGCGCGGGGGCCCCGCGATAATAACGGCCCCCCGAGAAAACAACGGTCCCCCCGTGCTCGGTCCGGGGCCCTCTTACTCGCGTTCCGATAAAGGTTTTGGGCGTAAGTTACTGACATTGCGGTGTGAACAGTAACTTTTTGCCCATAAGACCGCAGAATCGACACGTGAAAGCTTTGACAGATGCTCCATGGATGCTTTATACTATCATAAAATCGTAATTTTTTATCAAGGGGGAAGGAATATGAAGAACAGGAAGGGTTGGAAAAAAGGATTTCTGGTTACGCTCTCTGTTTTATTGATTGTACTTACGCCCGGTACGGCGCTTGCCGCCCAGACGGCGGCGAACCTGCGGGAGCTGGCAGAGATCGTGACCGAGGAGGCTGTGGCCAGGAATTCGGAATTTGAGGTGGAATACACAGGGAACAAAGCGGATGTAAAACCCCTTACGGATTATGAACAACTGATCTATTTTCTGGACGGGCTGGCGCTTCTGGATGACCCGCTGACCCCTGTGGATGCGGACTATATTTCCGGGAACGTCAATATCGGCTCCTATGATCTGAATTGCTTCATTAGCGGGAAAACCCTATCGTTTAATATTCCTTTTTTTGAATCGCAGGAACAGACGTCGTTTGTCAATCAAACTGTTCCGAGGGTCGTTTCCGAGCTCGGAGTAAGCTATATGCGAAACTACGAAAAGGTGAAAACGATCCACGACTATGTCTGTGATCTGATCACCTATACGGATGATGTCGATAACTGCTCTACCGCCTACAGCGCCCTGAAAAACGGGCTGGGGCTTTGCAACAGCTACGCGCTTACCATGTACCGGCTTCTTATTGAGGCCGGAGTTCCCTGCAAATACATCGGCGGCGTGGCGGGAACCGGCAGGGATTCGGGCGGCCATGCCTGGAACATCGTGGCGCTCGGGGATAAATGGTATTATCTGGACGCTACCTGGGATGATCCTGACGGAGACGGGGAGATCAACTATGACTATTTCCTCAAGGGAAACTCGGACTTTGACGAGGCGGATCCTTCCCAGGCGCATAAAATGGATCCTCCCTACCTGACAGCCGATTTCGTAAAGCAGTTCCCGATCGCGAATACTGCGTTTGATCCGTATACCATGGATGATATGAACTATACCGTAAAGATCGGGGATTCGGAATATCCTGTAAATCCGGTCGATCCCGAGCCGGTCGATCCGGATCCGTCTGACCCGAGCGGCGAGACCTATGCCTTGGATGATATCGTGGACTATACCTATCCCGAGGACGGCTATTTTACTGCAAAGAAGGGAAAATTGACAGACCTTCAGCTTGTCCTGAAGCCGGGTATGGAGGACCTGATCGAGGATGTGGATTATGAGATTTACGCCGGGAAGAAGCGGATTAAGAAGGCGGATATCGGCATCTACGAGGACGAGGATTACGGTGATGTTTTTGTGGATATGGAATTTAAGGGAAAGAAGAAAGGCCTGGTCGGGATCGTGATCTATCTGTACCTTACCAACGGACAGACCCTGGAATGTGAGTTCGAAGGAAAGATCAAATAAGGAGCTGTGCGATGAAAAAAGGAAAAAAACTGATAGCCTTTCTGCTGACCTGTACGATGCTGTCTCCGACTGGAGGTATGGTTTTCGCGGAGGAGGCGGAGGAGGAACTCTCCGTGACGGTGGAGGCCGTGGACCGGGAAAATACGATGGGAAGCTGGATCGTTGTGGGCTCGGACGGGGTAAAGCATGACGGAGTGGATTACCTGACGGTCGAGGAGGTAAAAGGGCTTTCCGACGTGCAGAAGGAAAACTATGCGGCGCTTGCCGACGAGGCGGCAGAGACGGCGGAAAGCGGAATCGAAAATACCGGGATCGAGCTGGTCGTAAACAAGAAAAACATTCCGGAGCTGCGCTGCTCCTTCCCGATGAAGCTGCTCAGGGAGCCGGAGTTTACGCCGGAAACAGATGTGATCCGGGAGAATACGCCGGATACGGACGGGGCCTATGCGATGACGGAAGCGGGAAGCTTTGACCGTACCGCCTACTTCCGGGACCAGTTGAATGATCTTCAGCAGGAGCTTTTTGATGCCGGTCTGAGGGCTGCGAGCCTTCAGAAGAATAAATTCCGTATCAGCAGTCCCGCAGACCAAATGGACATCCTTTATGCTCTTTCTGCGACCTATACGGCCTGCCCGGAGGAGTTTGAATGGGCGGACTGGGGGAGCGATGCCTATTCTTTTATGTCCTATAACAACAAAAAGAGAGTTTTCTGCGGGATGAAGGTGCCGAAAGCGAAATACTACTCCGGCGCTCTGGAACGGTCGGCAAAGAGCCTGATCAAAAGGCTGGTGAAGGAAGCGGAAAGCTACGCGAAGACTGCCTATCCGGAGGATCCGGAATACGGGATCTGCGAGTATTTTGATGAATGGCTGTGTAAACAGAATTATTACAATAATAAGGGCACAAAGGCAAAATTCACGAAAAAGCCTGTCTATTATTACTGCCATTCGAGCTACGGCTGCCTTTTGAAGGGCTACGGAGTCTGCGAGAGCTATGCCAGAGCAATGTCAAGGCTTCTGGATACGGCCGGGCTTACGAATCTTTTTGTCTGCGGGGAAGCCGGAGATTACGTGGGCGGCGGCCATGCCTGGAACTACGTTCAGCTCGACGGAAGCTGGTATATGCTGGATTCCACCTGGGATGATCCTGAGGATGAGACGGAGGGCTCGACGAAGAAGTACTTCCTGATCGGAAGCACAGCCGAGGACGGGTACGGTACCTTTCACAGTCCCAACGGCACTCTGTTTTACGGCATTCCGGATCTCACCTTCCCGGAGCTTTCTCCTTCCAGCTATGGAAGGGACGAAGAGAGCGAAGAGTGGGAGGATCCGTGGGGCGATGACGACTGGGGCGATGACGACTGGAGCGATGACGACTGGCCCTGGACCTGGGCGGCCTGATCTGACCGGTACAGCGTTCCCTGTCCATAGATTTGGCTGGAAGAAAACGACGGAAGAAAGGAGCATAAGACATGTTTTGTACTCAATGCGGAGCAGAAAATGCGGACGGAACAAAATTCTGTGTAAACTGCGGAGCTCCCCTGACACAGGAGGGGGCTCAGACTGCGGCCCAAAATAACGCTGCGCAGCCCATGCCACAGGCACAGCCCGGCGCGGCGCAGCCGGCAGGGGCCCCTCAAAAGCCGAAGGCGGCCGGCCATACGATGGCTTCCTCCTGCCCGGCCTGCGGAGGCGCGATGGTCTTTGACCCTACCCTCGGAAAGCTGAAATGCGATTTCTGCGGCTCGGCCTATACGCCGGAGGAGATGGAAGCGGCCTGGAAGGAAAAGGCGGCGAAGACCGCTGCAGAGGGCGGCGGAAGAGAGATGCTCGGCGAGGACGACGGGATGCTGGGCTATACCTGCTCCACCTGCGGCGCCGAGCTGATGGCGGATCAGAACACCGCCGTGATGATCTGTCCCTACTGCGGCAGCCATACTTTGGCCCCGGCCCAATTTTCCGGGAGCCTCAAACCGAATTATATAATACCCTTCGCACATACGAAGCAGGAAGCGGTCGACAAGTACCACTCCTTCTACGACAAGCGTTTCCTCCTTCCGAAGTCCTTCAAAACGGACAGCCATGTGGAGGAAATCCAGGGTGTCTATGTCCCGTTCTGGCTGTTTGACGGAAAGGTGAACCTGGAGGGCCATTATATGGCGCAGGACACAAGTACGGACAAGGACGGACATAAGCACGTTACCGGCCGGTTCGAGGTCTATCGGGAAGGCCATCTTTCCTACGAGAAGGTGCCCGCGGACGGGTCGCGCCGGATGGACGATGCGATCATGGATTCCGTGGAGCCCTATACCTTTGCGGATATTAAGGAGTTCTCGATGTCTTATCTGCCGGGCTTTCTGGCTGAGAGATACGATGTGGAGGTGGAGGAGTGCAGGAAACGCGCGCATGAACGGGCGGAGAAGACCATTACCTCCCAGGTGGAGGATACGATCCGGCATGATGAGATCGTATCGAAGAACGTGAAATGTACCTTCGCCAATGAAAAACACAGCTACGCGATGCTGCCTGTATGGATGCTTGTAACAAAATGGCAGGATAAGACCTATAAATTCGCGATGAACGGCCAGACTGGGAAAATGGTCGGAGACCTTCCCGTCAGTGCTCCGAAAATGGCGGCAGTGCTGGTCCCGCTGTTTATCGTTGCGATGGTCCTGTATCATCTGATTGCGAAGGCGGTCGGGGCGGATACGGTTTATTTATGGGCCGGAACCTTTGTGTTTCCGATGATTCTGACCCTGATCGTCGGAATGATCATGTACGGCAGCATGAAGTCCGTTGCGAAGGGCAGCAGTGTGACGAATTATATCAATAATTCCCTGCAATTAACGCGGCAGGAGGAAAAACGGGTCAATGTTTTTCAGGCAAGCACCATACAAAAAGAAATGAAGGGTTAGGTTTATTTGACGAACGCCCGATATATGTTATAATTCGTATAATATACATATAGAGAAACCAGGACATCCTGCATGAGTCACAGAGGAGGAATAATAATGACAAAATGGAAAAAGCCTGAAGCCAGAATAGAAATTTTTGAGTCAAATGAAGTGATCGCTGCGTGCTGGAGCATCAACTGTGCGATTCCCGCGGAAAGCGGCGGGGTCAAGGGATATGATCCTTTTAAGATCGGAGATGAAGGAAATCTCCACAGAGCGGAGCATTGCGGCTCGGCCGATGGATTTGCATTTGTATTTGACGAGAGCGGAACTGTTCCGAAGGGACTGCTTCATATTAAAGCCGGAAGCACGAACAACAAAACGGCGCTTCCCTGCACGATTTATACCGACGAAAGCTTTACCGTAGTACGTGATATTTCAACGGTTCAGGCAGGCGAATTGATTTACTTTACAACCGTGAACGGCAGAACCTGGCATCATCACGGAACCGTTCAGGCCGGTAACCACTCCTGATGAACGGGAACGGAAAGCTCATCGCCTCAGAGGACTTTATTCTCCGCGAGATCGGAGGAGAGGCCGTGCTGGTGCATGTGGGAGATAATGCCTTTTTTGAAAACAGTGTGGTTTCGATGAATGAAACCTATGCCTTTCTGCTGAAGCAGTTTGCCGAAGCCTCTACCGTCGATGAATGCCTTGAGGCAGCGAAACGGGAATATGAGGATCCCGAGGGCCGGATGGAGACCGAGGTAAAGGGTGCCGTAGGCGAGCTCGTGAAGCTCGGGATCTTAAAGCCTGCATAAGAAATATAACAGAATACAAAAACCGGCTGTTCGGAGACAGCCGGTTTTTTTTGCATTCTGTAAGCCTTTCAGCTCCGATGGAGCTTCCGGTACGCCCCCATCAGCTTATGCCGGAGCGGAATGATGCGTAGCCACACGGTCCGAAAAAACCGCCACCAGAAGCTTTTGGGAGTCAGTATCTTTCCGTTCCGTTTTACCTCAAAGACCACGGCGAAGACGCGTGAGGGATCCACCGGCCCCTCCGTTTCGGTCTGATTGTCTCCGATGATGTACAGCCCGTCTTCCTTGACCCACCGGATGCGGTGCATGACGTATTGTCCGCTCTCGCGCTGAAAAAATACCATGTCACCGCGCCTGAGCTTCTCCTTCGGCGCAGCAAACCGGATCGTGTCCCGGCCGCCAACCAGAAAGGGCTCCATACTGCCGCCGGTGATCAGCATCGAGCACGCGTGTCCCTGTCCGACAGCTTCCTTTAATGTATCCAGATAATCCCTTGTGCTGAACTTCATGGCATCTCATCCTCCCCGTACAAAACCCGGTCCAGAGCGTCTACCGCGCCCTCCGAGATATCACAGAAAAGCTCGTAAACCGGGATCTCCGACAGAACTCTTTCGAGAAACGCCGACGCTTTTTCTACAAAGTCCCGGTTCCAACTGTTGACCATGAGCTGGGGATAGAGAAGGGACCAGGCCTTTACACCCTTTACCGGCTCCACCCGGTTTTCCTTTGCCTGCCGGACAACAACGATGCAGCGAACCCTTCTCGTTTCGAGAAAACAGATCTCGGACGATCCGCAGACCGGGAAGCCTTCGGCGATAAGCCCCGAAGGACCGAAGGAGAGAAGCGCACGGTCACCGTTTACGATCCTCGCTCCCCGGTGCTCTTCCCATAACCCGCCCTGGGTGGATTTCCCGGCACCGGACGGACCGGTGAAGAGAATGGATTCGTTTCGATAGGAGAGGAAGGTACAGTGGAAGAGAAAATGATTTCTTTTATAGAGCCTTTTCTCCAACGCAAACAGGGAGGTAAAGACCGTATCCAGGGAAAAGAGGGAGAGCCTGCTGCGATCAATCGTAATGAAGGAAACGCACTCCCCGGTTTCCTCACACAGAGCATAAGGCTCCCCGTCTCCGCGGGCGGTTAACAGCCGTGTTTCCCTTGTGCCGCGGAAAAAGAGCTGACAGTCACCCCTGATCAGATCGGGCTCCTTCTTCATCGGGAAAAGCCCGTCCTCGATCAGAAAATGGTAGTGGTAAACCGCGTCTCCTTCCGAAACAGCAAACCGGTTGAAATTCTCCGGCACCGGAAGCTCCGATGCGAGATTTACATCAAAACAGAAGCCCCCGACCGAGAAGAGCGATTTCTTTGCAAAGCAGCTTTCCAGCGCCTTTGCCTGATGACACAGGCGTTTCGGCGGTTCTTTCAGCCCTCCGGTTTCTCTGAGGACGGAGGCCGGGCAGATCCGGCACCAGGCGATCTGATCACAGGAACGGCACTCCGAAGGGAATAAGGGCTTGCCCAGAGCCTCCGAAAGCATATGGAAGGCCTCCTTGAAGGAATGGTCCTTAAGCGAAAGAGAGGGCGCGGACTGCAGGGCGCAGGGTCTCAGGTTTCCCTGCCAGTCGATACTGAAGGAGCATCTTCCGGCCATACAGGCCGTCCCGGTTTCGGGAAGCGGCTTCCTTTGTCCGACCCGTTCTTCGGCATAGCCGGACAGGTGTTCCTCCCCGATCTGCTGCTTTATGTTTTCATATTCGATATGAGCCGCCTCGCAGGGAGAAATGCGCATCAGGCCGTCCGCGCCGCCCGGCGGAGGCATCATATAGGAGTCCGCATTGACCGGGATATTCTTATCCTGACAGAAGGAGAGAACCGAGGAAAATCGGTCATAGTTTTCCGGCATGGCGCTGAAATTTACCTTGACCGGGATCCTTCTCTCTGAAAGGAGGCGGATCGCATTTACGGCCCGGTCGCAGCCAAAAGCATCGCCGCATAACGCTTCATATTCCTCACCCGAAGCTCCGTACAGCGTAATATTCATCCGCCGGGGCTTATGCGCAAGAAAAAAGTCTGCCCATTCCTCATCCAGAAGAGTTCCGTTTGTATTGACCGTGAGGATAAAACCCATATTTTTCAGCGCCGCATAAAGCTCCCGAAAGCCGGGATAGGTTAGGGGCTCTCCGCCCGAGAGCATCAAAAAAAGAGTCCCCGCCTCCTTCAGCTCACCGGCGATCCGGAGCCACTCCGATACGGGACACAGCGCCCCTTTTTTTTCAAGCTCCTTTGCAGAAAGGCGCACGTAACACATTTTGCATCGTAAATTACACATGGGTGTCAGCTCAAGGCTGCCGTTCACCGGGAGGTTTTCCTGTTCTCCCTTCAAAAGAAGCGCCTTCTCAACACCGACAAAGTCTATCAGCTCGTTCATGAATTCATATTAACATACGGATGACGGAAAAAACAACAGAGTGTATAATGGAAGCGCGCACTGATTTATGAGAGAAGGATAAAAAACATGCTGCTGGTAGAGATAGATGCGCTGAATAACGAGGAATACCTTCCGCTTCTTCCCGAGGAGCTGATACGGGCGGACCTGGAGAATGATGCGCTCCTTTTCTTCGGGGCACAGACAGAGGGAGAGCCTGTGGGAACTCTGGCTGCGGAGCTTTTACCGGATGCCGGGGCCAGGCTTCGCCACATCTATCTGAAGGAGGAGCTTCGGGGAAAGGGACTGGGCGAAGCGATGTTTGACCTTATGATGGATGAATTCCCGAAGCGGGGGATCGACCGGTGCGGGGGGCTTGCGGGGATCGAAGCGTAAAAAAGGGGGCTGTCGCACACATTTCATGCGGCAGGCCCAATGATTCTATTATGCGTCAGCAGTTTTAAGCAACGCTTCAAGCTCCTTCACGCGGGCTTCTGCCATATCTGCGCGTCTGCGTTCCGCCTCTGTATTTGCCCGTTCTTCACGCTGCCCCTCTTCTCGGCCCTCTTTTCGGCCTTCCTCTCTAAGCATCCGATCTCTTTCCCAACTTTTCATATACCTGACTCCTATATTCGGATTCGCCTTCGTCTGTTTCACTATCTGATCGAGATCTCTGGTATTTTCGTCCGTTACATTTTCTTCCCGGCTCTCGTTGATGTAGCGTAGAAGATTTTGTATGTGTCTGTCCTCTTTTTCTGCCCTTTCAGGAAGCTTTCCCTTCACGTATAAGAAAATCCTCCTGACACCATCATTATACGGCACCTGCGGGTGCGTTTTCAGAATACTTTCCGCTTCATAATACATGGCATTTTCCCCGAAGGGATCATACGAAAGTATGAATATGGTTATGAGCTCGGGCAGCCCTTCATAGTCGGCGCCGGTTTTCAGGATCTGTGTATCTATGAGATCCGCGTAATATCGGCTTCTTTTCGGAAGGCTCTTTTTTTTGTCGCTCTGCTTATCCGGCTCAATATCAAAGACATTGATTACGCTGCCATCATCCCCGCCCTCAGTCTCTTCAACATACGTATCCAAACAGATGCCATGGGAAGACTCCGTTACTCCGGGGACAGCTCTTTGTGCGACGAAACGTATCTTTTCGATATTCCGTTTCAAAACACAGCTCAGGATGATCCGACACGCCTTCTCTCCAAGCTCCCGATCCGACATGATCTCCTCAAAGAGGAAGTCATCTATGACATTCATCTCCTCCAGAGGTTTTCTTTCATATCCTTTTTTTTCGTCACTCATAATTGTCTCCTTTCTTCTGCACTGTCAGCAGCAGAAAAAAGGAAGCATCACTATCTTTCTTTTTCCTGCTCTTGTGAAATTGGGTTTTTAAGCAGGAAATTTCAGATAGTAGAATTATGTCCTTAAAGGACATACGGCTCTGCCGAAGAGCCTGTAGATACGGAGAATCCGTTCCGGAAAATCTGCTTTTATGGAACGATATTACCACTTTGCTGTAGGGATTGCAATCGATTTATAATTCGATAAAAGAAAGGACCGGTGTACCTTCGTGCGGAGCGGGAACTCCGCACGACTTGTTGTGACAGTATACGGCTGTCATACAAACAGACAAAAGCCTGCGGCACACAGAAAGATTTTAGCATATTATCTCGTCGCTTTCAAGCCTGAAACCAACGTGTTTCTGCTACCTGCATATGCATGAGCGGATATGAGTGAGGGGTCAATTGCGGCCGCTTTTTTACTCTTTTTGATACCTTAGATGTCAAAACTGCTTCTTGTGAAAAGAAGGATATTGTGGTAATATTTTGCTCAGAATCCAATATCATAAAGGACTTGTGAACTTACGTGCGGAGCGGGAACTCTGCGCGTGTTGTTACGGCAGTATACGGCTGCTACACGAACAGACAAAAGCCCTGCGCTAAGTCAAAAGACGTTATTTTGTTTTCCGCCTTTCGGCTTGGTAGCGATCAGAGTGTGTCTGTAGTCTGCTTATGAATGAGCGGGTATGAGTGTGGAAGCACTTCATACCCGCTTTTGGATTCTCTATGTATTCCTCTTATTTGGACTAAACAAGGACAATATATGGGACTTTCGCTATGAGGAGGAGATTAAATATAGTGTTTTGTATATATTGTGGAAACAAGCTGCCGGAAAGATCAGCTTTCTGTAATGCCTGTGGACAACCCGTAGGATTAAAGGAGATTACCAATAACCCGACAACAGCGCCAAAGCCACAGGGGAATGCTTCTACGCAAAAATCCGGACCAATCATTCGGGAAGTTGAGACCCGACAGATATCGAATGTGAGGCTGATCTATTCCTCGGAGGGTATTTCAGCCAGAAGAAAGCTGAATACTCTGATAGCCGGCATAGTTCTCGCAGTCGTTGGAGTTTTGCTTATTATTATTGCCAATATAAAAACAGGGACAACTGTCTGGACCTTTGGCCAGATGATTAAGAATAAGCATTATCTGTTCCAGAACGGCGTGAGAACCTTTTTGATTGTGTTCGGGATTATCTGTATCGCTGCGGCAGCTGCAACTGTTGTGGACCTTCCTCAATACAGAAAAAACTGGTTTAAACTTTATGAGGACCATCTGGAGGGATGCTCTGTTGCAGTTTTGATATTTGTCATCAAAAGACAGTTCTCGCTACGCTTTTCTGAGATTGATAGTGTCCAGATGAGTCCGATGAGAGGAAGAGATGCTGTGATTACTTTTTCTTCTGGACCGAATAAATACGGAACGATCCTGTTTAAGAAAACCGACTTGGTTTTTCAATATATACAGGCACAGGTAAGGAGAAATCATAAGGGATAGAATTATCGAGGAGGTCAGTCATGAAAAAGAAACGTCTAATAGTAGCTATAATTGTTGCTGTATTGGTTCTTGCCGGGTTTGCCACAGACTTGCCACAGACGACCGAAGTTGTAGCAGCCAAAATGAGAATTAACCACAGCTTCCTTGAACTCGAAGTGGGGCAATCTGAGAAACTGAAGATAAGAGGAACGAAGAAGAAGGTGAAGTGGACATCTACAGATGCAAGTGTGGCTTCCGTGAATAAGAAGGGTAGGGTTTTCGCGGTGGGGCCCGGATCCGCCAGGATCACTGCAAGGGTTGGCAGGAAGAGGGTTACCTGTGATGTTTTGAGTGTTCTCAATCCTACCGCCATTCTTCTGGACACAACATCAAAGACACTTTATCCAGGGGATACCTTTACATTGCAGGCTGCCCCGATACCAGATCATGCAAACGGAATCATAGAGTGGACTTCTTCGGACCCTGAAGTCGCTACAGTAGAAGATGGTGTTGTGACCGCATATAAGGAAGGAACGGCGGATATCAAGGCCTACTGCTTTTCTTCAGATGCTTCTTCGACCTGCAGGGTTACGGTTATTGGCCCGTCCATCTCACTAAGCCGTAGTTCGGTGGAGTTGTCAATAGGCGAATCAACGACCTTGACTGCAACAACGGATCCGGAAGGACTTTCGGTTTCCTGGCGCTCTTCCGATCCGGAGGTGGCGATTGTGAAGGACGGAGTTGTTAAGGCAGTAAACAGTGGAAAGGCGGAAATAACAGCGTTTTGTGAAGAAAAGAGTATTTCCGCGGTATGCGTTGTCACAGTATCGGATGCGGAGATAAAGCTGGATAAAACAAAAGCCGATCTGAAAATCGGAGAGTCGCTTACGCTGACGGCAACAACGGATCCGGCGGGTCTTCCAGTTACCTGGGAGTCTTCGTCAGATGCCATTGCTTATGTGAAGGATGGGAAAGTGACGGCGGTTGCCTCCGGAGTTGTTACGATTACTGCCCGGATCGGATCTTCAAAAGCTTCCTGCGAGATAACGGTTGCTGCCGGAACCATCGAGCTGGATAAACCGTCAGTCAGACTGGTAGTGAATGCATCCGAAGAACTGACTGCAACAACAGATCCTGAAAATCTTTCCGTGACGTGGACATCCAGCGATGAAACGGTTGCTACTGTCAATAACGGAGTGGTGACCGGGAAGAAAGAGGGAAAGGCAACCATTACCGCTTCTATTCTGGGAGCTGAGGCTACGTGTCTTGTGGAGGTGATCGATGCGTCCTCACTGTTTTCAGGGGGAGCAGGCACAGAAAATTCTCCCTTTATCGTAAGTACCGCTGAACAGCTATTGAAGGTGGAACAGTTTAACGGCTTTTACTATATTCAGAACAAGGACATTGATCTGAATTATGAGTATGTCAACCTTTTCAGTGAGGAAGAGCCTTTTGTCGGCTCCTACGACGGAAATGGATATTCAATAACAAACTTCATGTACATCGGTACGGACCATGTGACCGGGTTCGGCTTGTTCCAAACCATTGGAGAGGGCGGTGTCGTAAAGAACCTGAAGATGAAAAACGAAACGATCACATGCGGAAATTCAGCCGGCGGTATCACAGCGCATAATATGGGAATTATCGAAAACTGTTCTGTCGAAGGAATCATTAAAACATTAACCGCTTCGACCAAGTATGAACATGAGTCGGGAATGATTTGCGGGAAAAATGAGGGCAGGATTCTGAGCTGTCACGCAGCAGGGGAATTAAGTGCTAAATATGACGATGGGAAAGATGTAAGAAACGCGAAAGCCAAGGGTGGCGGAATCGCGGGAAGTAACAGCGGATTTATAAATCTCTGTGAATCGGAAGCAGATGTGGATGTGTCCACGGTTGATACTGACTGCTATGCCGGAGGAATAGTGGCCTATAATTCCGGTGTAGCAAACTATTGTACTGCCAGAGGGAAAATAAATGGGAATGCAAGGCTTACTCTGTTTGGAATGGGAACCGGTTATGCGGGTGGAGTTGCGGGCTTCAACACTGGAACGATTCAGGGGAATGAATATACCGGAGATGTTGACAGTATTACCGGCGGCAAGACCGGAAAAATTGTTGCAGCCGAGAGCTAGGCACAATGCAAATACATGTTTTGCTGACGAATATAGTTGGAACAAGTAGATACGGAATTTTTGCGCAGAAAAACGAATCTCGTATTCTGATAAACAGTTATAAATTAAGAGAAGTGACGAGAAAGGCTAAGGCAAAAGGAGGAATTACATATGAATAACAGCATTTTTTTTGGGAATAAGAGTATGAAGAAACTTGTGTCGTTGATACTGATTTTTTCTATATGTCTTTCTGCATCACTGTCGACAAAAAAGGAAACAGTAAAAGCCTCTGGATATTATACAGAGTCAGAAGTGACGGCAACACTTTCCTCGCTTATTGCTCAGTACGAAGGAAGGCGGAGCTGGCCATCTTCATTTGGTGCACAATGCTATTCATTTGCGCATTTTGTGTTTAACACGATTTTTGATAGAGCGATTCCTGTAGGCTCTTATTCAGAGAGCTCCAAATATATGTTTGGTGCAAGCCTGGCGGGAGATATTGATACTAAGGGAATCCTTTACCCGGGATATTCTTATGGTGAATTAAAATCATTATTAGATCAAGCTGCTCCGGGAGACTACCTTCAGATGCAACGTCGAAGCGGCAGTCAAAATCCCCATTCCATGATTGTAGTATATACAGATCCGTCCAGAGAGGTTATTGGTATTTTTGATGCAAACACGGACGGCAATAATCTTGTGAAAAGGTATGATCAGACTTACGAAGATTTTTATTATAATAATTTGGGTGTGTCATTATATCATTATGCGGGATATAGCTATGAATACGATCCCGAATCCAGCCACAATCCTGACGGCGATGTCCGTATACACGGGGGAAATGGGTGTGTTTCCGTTAACGGGTATGCTTACGATATAGATGATATGTATCAGCCCATATCGATTCATGTGTATATCGGAGGCCCTGCCGGTACACCAGAAGCAGAGGGACACAGCGGCCTTACGACGGAATGGTATCATGCAGCAGTTCCCGAGGGAAATCATGGCTTCAGTGCGGATGTGATGACATCAAAAACCGGATATCAGCCGGTATATGTATATGCTATAAATTATGGCCGTGGAACAGACCATAAGATGATCGGATCGGATACCGTGTATATTGAAGATGTCAAACCGGATGCGCCAAGAATGCGGACCTGGCTGACAAATACGGTTACACCCGGTGTGTCCATGGGGAATCCTATTAACACGGACAGATTAAGATTTAATGATTTCTATTATTTATGCTATGAGCTTCTGGAATCCGATTCGGATTCTCGTTTTGATGGCGGACGAAGCAGTTATACAGTTAGGGAGACCATTACGGATCCAAGCGGAAATACGGTTATCTCATATGAGTACCCTGACAGCAATTACAATTTTGTCGGGGGAACCTTTGACAAAGCCGGAACCTATACCTGTACCGTAGAAATAATGGGTGATTATATCGGCTCTGCCAGTTGGACTGTCGATATCCCCGCGGTTCGTATATACATGGATTGCTGGATTTCTGCTACACCGGGAGGGAATGAAGTATCTGCCATTGAGCAGGGAAAGGACTATTATCTGTGCTATGCCATCCGGCATAATGACAGCGACCGGCTTTTGAATGACGTTGCTGTCTGCTCCTACAATGTTACAAGCAGCGTTACATCCCCTTCCGGGAAAACGGTATCGTCCACTATTTTCAGAAACAGTGATAACAATTCGTTACGGTTCACAGCATCGGAAACGGGAACGTATAAAGGACTTTGTACGTTCAGCATCAATGGTGTGGTAATCAAGGGGGATACGCAGGCGAACAGTGCGGCAAAGACCGTTGAACCGACTTCGATTGATCTGGATAAGGGAGAAGTATTCATGACGGAGGGTGATACACTTACCCTTAAGGCCACAATTCTCCCGACCAATGCGACGAACAAAAGTGTTTCCTGGAGGAGCGGCAATTCCTCTGTCGTGACAGTGCAGAATGGAGTGCTGCGTGCTCTGAAAAAGGGAGTTACGACAGTATATGCAACTACCTATGACGGAAAGCTGAAGGACAGTTGTCTGGTATACGTGGATAAGAAGACTGTAAATGTCACAGGTGTGACCTTGAGTAAAAACAGTCTTACCATGGAGATCGGCGATTCCTATACTCTGACAGAGAATATTACACCGTCGGATGCGGATAACAAAAACGTCTCCTGGAAAAGCGGAAACAGCTCTGTTGCGACGGTGAAAAACGGGGTGGTTACGGCAGTCGGAGAAGGCACGACAAAAATAACCGTTACAACGGTGGATGGGTCAAAAACCGCAACCTGCGACGTAAAGGTAAATCCGAAGGTGATACCGGCTACCGGAATTTCTCTCAATAAAAAAGAAATGAGCCTGAAAACAGGAGAGAAGGGAACGGTTCTGGCATCTGTACTTCCGCTGAATGCTACGGATCAAACAATTACCTGGAAGAGCGGCGACTCTAACGTCGCTACGATATCGGGAGGTGCAGACGGGATCGTCACCGCGGTCGGGAGCGGCCATACCGTATTGACAGCATATACAAAAGACGGAAAGTTCAATGCTTCCTGTGATATCTGGGTTTCAGATCGGGAAATTGCAGCTACTGAAATTGCTCTTGATAAAAAGGAGCTTACAATCGGGGAAGGAGAGACAGCTACGCTTTCGGCGGTGATCAGTCCGGCGGATGCAACAGACAAAACAGTTGTATGGGAAAGCAGCGCTCCGCAATATGCTTCCGTAACGAATGGAACGGTTACCGGAATAAAAGCAGGAAACGCTACTATCTCAGTTAAGAACGCCGATGGGTCTCTTTCCGCAAAGTGTACGGTCAACGTAGAGAAGGAAGAAGAAAAGATAATCAATGTTACCGGCGTCAGCTTAAGCACTACAGAACTCAAAATGACAGTCGGAGAGGAACGAGCCCTGAGCGCAGCTGTTTTGCCGGCAAATGCGACAAACCGGAATGTAGTCTGGTCTGTAAAAGATCAGAAGGTGGCATCCGTATCGGATGGTCTGGTAATCGCAAAGGGAGCCGGCACCACAGTACTGACAGTTACATCGGAAGATGGTGCTAAAAAAGAAGAATGTACGATCATTGTAGAAAAGGAGATGGAAGAGGACGAAGAAGATGTGGTCCATGTGAAGTCGGTTGAGCTGGATCGTACACAGGCGGCTTTGAAAAAGGGTGAGACAATTCAGTTGAAAGCTGCTGTTTTGCCGGAAAACTCTGCTAATCCGGGGGTGGATTGGGAAAGCAGTGATGAGACGGTGGCGACGGTGAAGGATGGGCTTGTTAAGGCTGTAGAAAACGGGACAGCGATGATCTCGGCCATAGCAAAGGATGGCGGAATCAGAGCGGTGTGCTCGGTATTGATAACGGATGAGGATATACAGGAGGAGGAGCCTGAGCCGGATCCAAAGCCGGAACCGGAACCTGAGCCGGAACCTGAGCCCGATCCGGAACCGGAGCCTGAGCCGGAACCTGAGCCCGATCCCGAGCCCGAGCCCAGCCCGGACGGCCCGAATGTAGGGGATATGATTGAGCTGTCAGAAGCAATTTACATGATTGAGGATGTCGGAACGGAACCGAAGGTTTCTTATCTTATGCCTATGAATTATAACGCGGTTTCTGTAAGGATCCCGGATACAATCAGCTCAGACGGTACGGTTTATGAGGTGACCTCCATTAGCAGCCTTGCCTTCCTTATGGAGGACAAGCTTCAGTCGGTGGTTATCGGGGAAAATGTGGAAGAAATCGGAGAGAAAGCCTTTTTCAGATGCAAAGGGCTTAAGAGGATCCAAATTGAAACGACGAAGCTGACTCCGTTTTCAGTCGGGAAAGATGCGTTTAAAAAGACTTCCAAGAGGATAGTCGTGAGTGTGCCGGCAAGTGTATATAAGAGTTATAAGAAATTATTGAAAAAGAGGGGAATAAGCCGTAAAGCGATAATTCGAAAGATAGATGGGTAAGGGAGCAGATTCATTTATGGAGGGAAAAAGTATATGAGTGAAACGCCAGGTCTGAAAGACTATGTTGGACTTGTTAAAAGGCTGGAGTGTCTCTGCTATGAAGAGACCAACTCAATAAATTACCTGAAGAGACAGTTCGTAAATGTAGATAATCCGCGGTATTACGAGAATCATCAAGTATATAAGTGCGAAGATGCACGAATTCACAGGAGTGCTCGCCTCGGATTTATTAACTCATTTTTGATATGCGTTCTGGTTTCTCTCTCTGCCGTTTTAGTATGGAGCCTTATTCGATATACTATGATAAAAACATCAAATGATGCATCCTTAAGTCCCGAAAGTCCCGGAACTGTGCTGCTCTTGGAAGCATTTAAGTATGCGCCTATCATCGGCGGGCTTGCCTCTTGCGGAGCCGCTGCGTTCTTGATCGTCGGAAGTGTTAGAACCACAATGAAGGATAAGAGGGAGCAGAGGGAGCAGAAAAGAAAGGAAGAAGAGGCAAGGCTGCGTGTTTCCCAGGAAAACTCTTTGATCGATGCCAGAAATCAACAAAAAAAAGAATACCTGATAAAGAGAAATTCTTTCTTCGAGAAGGAACTGCAGACGGTAGAGGCCAACGCTCGAAATACGAAAGCAATTCTGGATAAAACATATGAGCTGGGGGTGATTCACGAAAAATATCGCCATAATCTTCCTTATATCTGTTCGATTTATGAGTATTTTGACACGGGGAGGTGTAACTCGCTGGAAGGACACGAGGGCGCGTACAATCTTCTGGAATCGGATATAAAATACAATATAATCCTGGACAGGTTAGATATAATCATAGAAAAACTTGAAGAGATAAAGGATAACCAGAGGGAATTATATTCTTCGATGTCTGAGATTAACAATAATATCAAAAAAATGAGTAATTCTGTTTCTACCTTGTCAAATAAGCTTGATAAGGGGTTTGAAAGAGTTGAGGATGCAGTTGAAAGAGTAGAGTATAATACGGAATTGTCTACAAAGAATACAGAGTTTATAAAATGGTATCAGTATTATTCGGGAGTGTATCAGCGGAGACAACCATGATTAGAATTATCAATGCTGTATCACCGGGACAGCCCCGGTGACACACCTCTTATTATTACTACGGCCTCTAAATGTCGGCATTTAGGGGCCGTAGTTATATTATTCGGATTCGCTTTCGTCTGTTTCACTATCTGATCGAGATCTCTGGTATTTTCGTCCGTTACGTTTTCTTCCCGGCTCTATTTGATGCAGCACAGAAGATTTTGCAGGTGCTTGTCAGCCCGCGTACCAGCACTGCTCGACAAGGTCCTCGTCTACGATCCCGCCGATCTCGCAGGGGTAGTCTGCGTTGGTGATCGGAAGGCGCGCGATGCGGCCATCCGACAGCATCACATCCAGGATCTTTTCCCCGTCGGTACGGTAGGCACAGAAGCTTGTGCCGACCGGCAGTGTTTCCTCCGATGCCACAGAATCGTCCTCGTTCAGGATTTCACACCCGATCTCTGTTTTCAGCTCGAGCATGGCATTGTCCGGGCTTGCAAAATGATTCACATAGAGCGTTTCATCCGAAACCGGCATTCCGTCCGGGCCCGGCTGATAATACCGCATGGCGCTGAAGGTCTGGAGGAAATCAAAGTTTGAGGAGAACGGGATCCGGCTCGGGACGGTGGGCACAAGCAGGGCGAAATCCTCTCCGTCCGGGAGATAGCCACCGCGGTACCATTCCGAGTCTACGGGTTTGATCGTATCGTCGTTTAGGTCGAAGACACATAAGACGCTCCAGTCGTTGTAGGTGGGAGCCATAGTGTACAGATACTGTCTTCCGTCCTCGGTAACGATATAGTAATTCGTAAACGTTGTATCTGAAAGAAGATCATCGCTCTTTAAGGTCACCTTGGGCTGGTAACCGCCGCATTTCTCCGGCTCCAGGTATTCATTTACGGCTACCGTAATGCCGGTGGGGTTTTCTTTGCCTTCTTCCCATTCATAGGATACGGCAAGTGCATCCGTAATTCCGTCGCCGTTGAGATCCTGGTCGGAGATCGCATAAGGGAAGGTATGGACAAAGCCGTTTGTCTCGGACGGCAGATATTTCTCCTCGAAAAACTCCGCATAGTCGGAATATTTCAGCGTCACCGTCTGAGCACCCATCGCATAGGGAGCGATGGCATAGGGCGCAAAATAGAACTCGAGTCCGCTGTTCGTCAGATACCAGACATAAGGGTAGACAAAATCTCCGCTCTCTGTCTCCATGGCGCCTTCCTCACCCAGAGTCGGATCGTAGGCCGCCAGGGACTCGTCCAGATCGAAGAAGGTATCCTCGTCGTAGGCCGCCAGAAGCTCAGAGCGCAGGATGGCGGTCAGATTATCCGTATTTTTCAACACATCGGTCAGGAGGAGCTTCTCCCCGGTTTGGGCATCAAAGGTAACCCCAGTGCTCCAATAGCCACCGTGCGCACCGCCCTGGAATGAATCGCAGTCCTCGGTAAGGCTTAAAACGACATTATCCACCCGCTGGGGATGCTCCACATAGTTCGCGGAATAGTTCATCCCCTCAAGCATCTCCGGGTTATTCTGCCGATCGGTTTTGGCACCCTCAAGGGAAGCTTCATGCGTCTCATCATATTTCTTCTTCCGGGCCAGGCTGTCCTCCTCCAGACTCTTCGCGAGCTCCGGGAACTTTTCGGCACTCTCGGGCGTCAGTTTCAGATACCCGCTGTTTCCGGTAAAGAGAAGCGTATAGGATTCGTCATCATCAGTATCATAAAACGATTCCTGGGAAAGCATCAGCTCCGGTATCTCGTCCGGGGCCGCCGCTTCAACAACAGCATCTTCCGGTTCCGGCGCCTCGGTCTCCACAGCTGCCTCCGTTTCCGGCGCTTCGGAGCTTAAAACCTCCTCAACCAGCTTCTCCACGGCCTCCGTATCCAGAGCCTCGGCCAGTTCGTTCAGGCTTTCGTTCAGACCGCTGCTTCCGCAGCCCCCGGCGAGCATAAGACCAGCCAGCATGAGCGCAGCAAATCTTTTTCTTTTCATAATACAGTACTCCTTTTTTTGATGTTTTCAGTTTGGGCTATCATAAACCAAAACTAAGTGCTTGTCCAGACTGTACGGGGAGAAATTGGCTTCGCAGACGGAAATCGGGCGGCGGCACGGTGTGATCATTTCAACGCTGGACCGCTTGCGCTACGAGGAAAACGCAGCGGTACTAAGGAAACGCTGAGCAAGTCAGCATTTCCTTAGTAGGCTCCGCCGGATGTGCAGAAAATCGCAAAGGAAGGGCGCAAGCGCCCGCGATTTCCCCCTAGAGAGGGAGCTTCTCATAAACGAAGCCGGCCGCACCCTGCAGAGTGTTTTCCGGAACGTGCGGTTCCGGAAAATTCTCAGCAGGGTACGGCCGGCGCAGAGAGGCCAAAATGAAAAACAAAATCCAGCGGTACTTGCGAGTC
>JAFSXN010000082.1 GCA_017444015.1 Lachnospiraceae bacterium
AAAGCAAACGTCCTGAAATTGCGTTTGCGAGTCTGGAAAACGGTAGATCGGCAACGAAAATCGTTAACCAGCATATATTCAGTCGTAACTGTTCAGTAAATTACTCACAGCCTTGTGAATGGCGTATCAAATAAAGCAGGAGAGGCATTCGGACAGAAACGTTGATCAGGGAGAAGCATATGGAACAGATCACAAAGGAACAGAAGGAAAAGCTTGAAAAGCTGAAGGAATATATCGCCGGCCTGGGGTCGCTTGCGGTGGGGTTTTCCGCGGGAGTGGATTCGACCTTTCTGCTTGCTGTGGCAAAGGAGGTTCTGGGGGAGCGGGTCATTGCGGTGACCAGCGCGGATGCCTCCGTACCAAGGCGGGAGCTTAAGGAAGCGGAGGAGTTTTGCAGAGAGCGGGGGATACGGCATTTCTCCTGTGTGAGCGATCCGATGAAGAGCGAGGAATACCGGCATAACGGACCGGACCGGTGCTATTTTTGCAAGCGGGAGATTTTTTCCGATATCAAAAAAATAGCCGAAGAGAACGGGATCGAGTATGTCGCGGAGGGCTCGAATATGGACGACCTCGGGGATTACCGGCCGGGGCTTCGGGCGGTAGAGGAGCTTGGCATAAAGAGCCCGTTACGGGAGGCGGGGCTCTATAAAGCGGATATCCGGGCGCTGTCAAAGGAAATGGGGCTTCCGACCTGGGATAAGCCTGCCTATGCCTGCCTTGCGTCCCGCTTTGTATACGGGGAGGAGATCACAGAGGAAAAGCTTGAGATGCTGGATCAGGCGGAACAGCTTCTGATCGGGCTGGGCTTTCTTACGGAGCGTGTCCGGATCCACGGGAAGTTAGCCAGGATCGAGGTGCCAAAGGAGGATATAGAGAGGTTAGCTTCGGAAGAGATCCGAGAGACTATTTTGAAGCGCTTTAAGGAGCTTGGTTTTCAGTTTGTATCGCTGGATCTTTCGGGTTACCGTACCGGAAGCATGAATGCGACGATCCGGGGAGCGAAGACCGGAAATTCGTGAGACTGGCTTTGAGCGGAATACACGACTAAAGTTGAAAGAGCCAAATCTGGCGAAGGAATCAATAAGAGAAAACAACATTGTTATTTCTTGCTCATATTTAAATGAAAAAAATGTTAGAGTCTGTTATAATCTATATTATCGGAAGTAAAAAACACTTCCGATAATCGATTTACGGCGCTGAAAAACGCGCCTTTTATCGGAAGTTCAACATAGACTCGCGAATCGCTGAAAAGAAATGAGTTTGAGGAAGTAATCCGGCTGCGCCGGATGCGGGTGCGCGCGGACTCAGAGCGGAAAGTGCCGTAAACAGAGGCAGTCAGATAAAGGAGTAAATATGGGTATGAAAATAAAGAAGGCGATCATTCCGGCAGCGGGGCTTGAGACCAGGTTTCTCCCAGCAACCAAGGCGCAGCCGAAGGAGATGCTTCCGATCGTAGATAAGCCGACGATCCAGTATATTGTAGAGGAAGCCGTGGAAAGCGGGATCGAGGATATCGTCATCGTAAACGGGCGGAATAAGGGCTCGATCGAGGATCATTTTGACCGGTCGGTGGAGTTAGAGCTGGAGCTTTCCAATAAGAATAATGAGGAGGCTCTGGAAATGGTCAAGTCCATTTCGGAGATGGCAAATATTTATTTTATCCGTCAGAAGAAGCCGCTGGGACTCGGTCACGCTGTCCTGTCGGCGCAGAAATTTATCGGAAACGATCCGTTTGCCGTACTCCTCGGTGACGATGTTGTGGTTTCAAAGACTCCGGCACTAAAGCAGATGATCGCCGTATATGACGAATATCATTCCAGCGTCCTCGGCGTTCAGACGGTTCCCCATGAGCTGACCTTCCAGTACGGGATCGTCGACGGAAAGGCAGTGGATGACCGGGTATATAAGGTCAAGGATCTGGTAGAGAAGCCGAGCATCGAGGAGGCACCCTCCAATGTCGCGATCTTAGGACGCTATATCCTGACGGCGGATATCTTTTCCTATCTGGAGAATCAGGAAAAGGGCGCAGGAGGAGAGATCCAGCTGACGGATGCCCTGAAACGGATGGCGAAGCAGGAAGCGGTCTACGCCTATGATTTCAAGGGTCACCGCTATGACTGCGGCGCAAAGATCGGATTTTTACAGGCCAGTCTGGAATTTGGGCTGAGGCGGCCGGAGCTCAGGGAAGGACTGGAAGCCTATATCAAGAGACTCGCGGCGGATATTGATAAGGCGATTGATTATGACTGAGCTTGTAATAGTGACAGGCACTAGTCTTTTGGATAAGATTTGCTATTGACAGTTAGCACGTTTACACTAATATTTTAGAAAATCACAGGAAGCGGAGGCTTTTATGAGAGAAAATATAGCAGGTATGACACAATAGAAGAGTATCGTATCTGAATGAATGAAAATATTGAAGATAGAGTAATTGTATAAGGGTGGAAATGAAAAAAATGAGATCCGCAAGGGTCTTATTTTTGTACAAAAACGATCACGCCGAAGGGCATTACAGTGACAAGTAACAGTCTTTGGAGTTACTTGGAAAGAGTAAAATGGTCTATTACCTAAAAAGCTTAATCAATCCAAATCTTCGCAAAGTACGCACTTTGCGAATAATTCCCTAATAAAATCAGAAAAAATGCCGATATTATTTGTGGATAATTTCTGGATATGGTGAAACAGCCATGGTGAAACAGCCTGCAAGAAAGATTTGTAAAAATTTCGAAAAAGAGGTACAATAGGTTTTGAGATTTCGCAAAGTGCGTATTTTGCGAAAACGTAGGTGGTCAGACCACAGGAGAGAGGTGCGATATAGACGTTGGCTCCGGGAAGATGGTATGTTGTTCAGACCATGAAAGGGCAGGAAATAAAAGCAATAGCTGATATCAAACGGGATGTGATCGCTGATGACGAAGATGTTTTCATTATGGAAAATGAAAAGATGTTCAAGCATCAGGGGAAATGGGAGGCAGACAGAGTAAACCTGTTTCCGGGCTATACTTTCGTAGAGACTTCAAGGCCGGAAGAGTTCAACCAAAGACTTCATAAGAAGCATCGTACTTTGAAGCTTATGACCGTAGGAGAAACAATTACCGCGATTCGACCGGAGGAAGAGCTTCTTCTCAAACAGCTGGGCGGAGAAGAGCATATTGTTCGGTACTCTGAGGGCTTTCGGGACGGAGATAAGATTATTGTTGAGAGCGGCCCGCTCAAAGGACACGAGGGCGAGATCAGACACTTGGATCGCCATAACAGGCAGGCACAGATAACCATGTCACTTTTCGGTATTGAAACGAACGTGACGCTTGGATTAGGCATAGTAAAGGTTATTTAAGACAGTACAAGAAACCGTGGAACAAAATGACGTTGAAACGCAGGCGGGAAGCGGCGGACATAGGAAATTATCAGGGGGATCGGAAAGATCGTCCCGGCGAAGCCATGTCTTGCGGAGCTGAGATTGATGAAATTGGTTGAGTATAGATGGAATATATGGTATTATCAGCGTATAAATGCAGGAGGCGGTGTTGGATATGGATATACAGGCTCAGAATAAGACCATATATAAAGACACAATGGCAATGATGAGTGGACTTAGTGATAATGATTTATTGCTGATAAAAGAATTTATTATAAGGTTAGATAAAAGAAAAGAAATTCGGGAAGAAAGCTATAATCCGTACAAGCCTCTGGCGCGCGAAGAAATAATTGAAAGATTAGCTATTTCAAGAAGGCATGCAGACAATGGAAGGCTGATGTCGGCGGATCAGATATCGGCAAATGTTAGGAAAAAGTATGGCTTATGAAAACATGGAAGGTGCTTGCAACAGAAGATGTTCAAGCAGATTTGGATAACTTTGTCTATTATCTTCTGGTTGAAAAGCTTAACGAGCAGGCTGCAGCAGCTCTTCTCAATGACTATGACGACACTATCGAGGAATTAAAGAATGTCGCTGGAAGTCTAAAGGATTTGCAAGATCCTGATTTACAGGAGTACAAAAAAATCAGGTTGAGATACCATAATTATTTTCTTCTTTATAGGCTGGATGGGAATGTTGCTGTTGTGGAGAGAATGTTTCATGATTTGCAGGATTTGGATAAAGCTCTGAAATAAGTGATTTTGGAGTAACAGTGACCGGCATTAAAGCGTTGATCGAGTATTTTAGAAGAGGATTCCGGCATGTGTCAAGCATTGAGAGTATTGCTGAACGACCAGATTGAGAAGCCCATTTGCCCCGCTAAGGCGGTTCGGTATGTCGGGCAAAGAAAGCAGAGAGACGGTTTAAGCAGAAAAAAGAAAATACACATATTTGAAATAGATACAGAATAATGGAAAGGTGGTGGTAACGAAGATTGGAATGGTGACCTCGGTCATCGGATAATGAAAACTGAATATCGAAAACAATGAAACAGCCCATGCCCCA
>JAFSXN010000083.1 GCA_017444015.1 Lachnospiraceae bacterium
AAGGAAAAAGTGATGCCGTCCGACCTCTCTGTTTCCTTTTATGTCGGCTGAGCAGCACAACCGCTCTCATAATTGCCCAAGTAACCGACTCGTAACTGTTCAGTCAGCCCGAAGCGCTTGTCGCTGAGGGCGTGCCAATACAGTATCGGAGCCAGGAGCCGGGCGCACTTCAATGCGGCAGCCGCGCCCGGCTCGTAACTGTTCATGCTTTGACTGAACAGTTACACCGAATCTCTTAATTTCCCCACTGCCTCGTCATCTGCTGAGACTGGCTCATCAGGCTCGGAGCCTGGTTCATCTGCTGCGCCTGCTGCATCATCTGCATCTGGATCTGTCTTGTCATTTCGTAGAACGCCAGATGCGTCCGCTGGAAGGAACTTACGACCTGGGGATCAAACTGCGTCCCCGCCCCCTGAACAATGATATTGTAGGCCTGTTCATGATTGATCGCCTGACGATAGGAACGCTTGTTGATCAGAGCGTCATACACCTCCGCCACCGCAAGGATACGCGCCAGGATCGGTATATTATTTCCGGAGAGCCTGTCCGGATAACCGTTTCCGTCCCATCTCTCATGGTGGTATCTGGCCATCTGATAGATATAGATCATAAAATCATTGTTCGGAAGCAGATAAGAATACTTCTGGATCGCATCCGCCGCATATACGGGATGGCTCTTCATCGCCGCGAATTCCTCATCCGTATATTTCCCTTCCTTCTGAAGTACGCTGTCCGGCACGCCCATCTTTCCCATGTCAAAGAGCTGGGAGGCCAGAACGATAATCTCATAGTCCTCCATCTTAATCCCGTAATTCACGCCGGAAAGCAGGATATCCTTGAGCAGTATCCCCATATACCGGGAGGTATTGACGCAGTGCCTGCCGGTAAAGCCGTCCTTCTTCGACAGAAGCTCCGTGATCAGGCCGATCAGGAAATACTCTAACCGAAGGGAATTCTGCGCATGGAAATTTACGTTCTGCTGAAGCTGACCCACCGAGGTACTTAACTGCCTCTTGCTCTCCACCAGTTCCGCCTGGATCTCGATCCTTTTCTTTAAGACGGTGGTATTGATGGGCTTGGTGACAAATTCCGCCGCCCCGAACCGGTAGCTCTCCAGCTCCGTATTGCCGTTCTTATCCGAGGAAAGAGCGATGATCGAGATATGCTTCGTCTTCGCGTTTACCCGGATACTATTGATCAGCTCCAGATTCCCTACCCCGGAATCAATATCAATAAGTACGATATCCGGCAGAACCGTAGATTTGGTAAGCCTTCCGAACGCCTGCTTCGGATTCGTCATCGTTAAGATCGAATACTCCTTTTCCAGAGCCTTCGTCATAACCTTCACTTCGATCTCACTGGAATCCACGATCATGATCTGTAACATGCAAGTACCTCCTCGAACGAAACAGCGCCCCCAAACAGATCGAGCGCACTACCAACTGTAAAATCAAGCCTTCCCCGGCCTGCGTTTTTGATCAGTTCAATATCCGACAGCTTCGCGATCCCACCGGCGTAAGTAATCGTATACGGCAGTCCGCCAAGCGCTCCGATCAGCCTTTCGTCGACTCCCGCTTTTTTTCCCTCGATATCCGCCGCATGGATCAGAAACTCATCACAGTACTCCGAAAGCCTGGCAAACAGCTCTTCGCTTACCTTCTCCTTCGTAAAGCGCTGCCAGCGGTCTGTCACGACATAATAGCTTTCGTCTTTCTCCCGACAGCTCAGATCAATGACCAGTCGCTCCTTCGAAACCGCATCCCGCAGCTTAACAAGCCGTTCCCGAGAAAGCTCCCCGTCCTCAAAAAGATACGAGGTCACAATGACATGGGAGGCTCCCCTTTCCAGAAATTCGTCCGCGTTTTCCGGGGTGATCCCGCCGCCTGCCTGCAAGCCATTCGGATAAGCGGCAAGCGCCTCAAAGGCCGCCCTTTTGTCCGCCTCATATTCCGGCGTCCCGGACTTATTTAAAAGGATCACATGTCCTCCGGTCAGACCTGCTTTTTTGTAAAGCCTCGCAAAATAACCGGCTCCCTTGTCCGAAACAAAATTATCGACCACTCCGCCGTCTTTTTCTCTGTCGTTTACAGATCCTCCGACGATCTGCTTGACCAGGCCGTTATGAATATCAATACAGGGACGAAATCTCACCTTGCCTACTCCTTCTCCGCGATCGTCCCGTCACGGTAGGCCGCAAGGAGCTTCTCTAACTGGGAGATCTGATCTCTGATCTCATACCCCGTATCCGTATCCGCCACACGAAGCCGGATCGACGAGGTCTCTACGATAAACGCGTCCGAATAGATATCCGTCTCGTTTAAGATCGCCGATTCCCGGGATTCAAAGGGTTCGTGCGCCGCAAGCCAGAGTCCGTGAGAATTAAAGACCAGTGTATACCCGGCGATCCCGGTCTTGCTCTGATAGGCCTTGGAAAAGCCCCCATCGATGATCATTAGCTTCCCGCCGCATTTGATCGGAGACTCGCCCTTTTTCTGCTCTACGGGAACATGACCGTTGATAATGTGGGAAAAACGCTCATCCAGACCAAATTCCCGAAGGATCCTCGTGATCGTCTCCTCATCGTCCAAAAGCTCGTAATATTTATTCTTCTTTTCCTTATGGGTCTCCTTGTCCGCGACAAAATACCGCTCAAAGGTCGCCATCTTCTCCTTTCCGAAGACCGGGGAGTTGGGGCTTGACCAGATATAATAGAGGATATCCTGCCCCTTTCTCTTTTCCTCGGGCTCCGAGGAGTAAAAGCCCCTGCGGGCGTAGGATTCCAGGACGTCATAGAGCGCCTTCCCGCTGTACTCCGTCCCGAAAATATTGACTTTCCGAAAGTTCCCCTCCTCGTCAAGCGGCACGCAGCCATGGTAGAGAAGGTTGGAATTATAGACCTTGTAGAGACTTCCCTTCGCGTACAGGAAACGGACGTGGCTCTTTAACTTCTCACAGTTCGTAAACGCATGGACCAGCCGCTCGACAACCGCCTCCTCTTCCGCAGAGAGCGCGTACGGATCCTTCGGATCAACGGTCGGAAGCTCGGTATCTAACATCGGATACGCCTTCCCGTCGATCATCACCGTCCCCTTTTCGAAGTCGATCTTATCAAGCAGCAACCGGTCGTCCATCCCAAAAGAAGGATTCCGTCTGATACACTGCCCTTCCAGCTTAAACTGGATCACCGAGATCGCCTTGTGGATCTTGGTATCCAGTTCCAGATCCTTCATATTATAATTCTTGTTATAGGAGATCTGAAACAGCTCACAGTTAACGTTCTGATAGGTATTGAGCGCAAAGGTCGCAAGAGGGACCAGATTGATCCCGTAGCCCTCCTCCAAAGTATCCAGACTCCCGTATCTGGCAGCGATCCGAAGCACGGTAGCGATACAGGCAGGACTCCCCGCTGCCGCTCCCATCCAGACAACGTCGTGATTTCCCCACTCGATATCCACCGAATGATAATTTTTCAGCGTATCCATAACGATATGGGGACCGGGTCCTCTGTCAAAGACATCGCCGATGATATGCAGATGGTCGATGACAAGGGTCCGGATCAGGTCACAGAGCGCGATAATGAATTCCGAAGCCCTCTCGATCCGAATAATCGTATGGATGATCTCATTATAGTAGGCTTCCTTATCCTCGACCTCGACCTTTTCCGTGATCAGCTCCTCGATCACGTACGCAAAGTCCTTCGGAAGCGCTTTACGGACCTTGGAGCGGGTATATTTCGAAGCGACCCTCTTTGTGATCTGGACCAGCCTGTGGAGAGTGATCTTATACCAGTCCTTCAGATTATCCTCGCTCTTTTCGATGATCTGCAGCTTTTCCTTCGGATAATAGATCAGGGTCGCGAGGCTCTTCTTGTCCTTGATGCTAAGCGTATTTCCGAATTCCTCGTCGATCTTTCGCTTGATCGAGCCTGAGCCGTTATTCAGTACATGGATGAACTGCTCGTATTCTCCATGGATATCGGTCATAAAATGCTCGGTCGGCTTCGGAAGATTCAGAATAGACTGGAGATTGATGATCTCGGTCGAAGCGGACGCGATCGTAGGATACTGCTCCGCCAGTATTTTTAAATAAGTCAGCTCCAGATCATTCATCCGATCACATCGGCCATAGTATAATAGCCGCTCTTCTTTCCGTTCATAAACTTCGCGGCGGCAAGCGCCCCCTTAGCAAAAACCGCCCTCGAATAGGCGCGGTGCGAGAACGTAATCACCTCATCGGTTCCGGCAAAGATCACATCATGGTCCCCGACGATGGTCCCTCCGCGGACCGCCGAAAAACCGATCTCGTTATCGTCCCGCTTCTTACGGACTTCGCTCCGGTCATAGACGTACTCCATCGACCCGCTCAGGGCTTCATTTACGGTATCCGCCAGAGCAATGGCGGTTCCGCTCGGAGCGTCTAACTTCATACGGTGATGCTTTTCCACGATTTCAATATCAAAGCCGGCATCCTTCAGCACCTTACTGACCTGGGAAAGCGCCTTCTGCAATACATTGATCCCAAGGGACATATTCGCGGACTTTAAGACCGCGGTCTTTTCCGAAGCCTCGGAAAGCCCGGAAAGCTGTGCCTCGGAAAGCCCCGTCGTACATTCCACTAACGGGATTCCCCTGGCTTTGCTGTACGCGACGACCTGATCTACCGCGGCGGCGTTTCCAAAGTCGATGATCACATCCGCAGGGACATCACAGTCGTCTATCTTTTCGAATACCAGATAATCCGAAAGCTGTCCGCCCGCGATATCTACCCCGGCGACGATCCTTACATCGCTATCCTCCGTAGCCAGCTCCGTTATCATTTTTCCCATCCGGCCGTTGCAGCCGTGCAATAATATATTTACCATTGTTCCACCTGTTTTTTACTTAAAGGATACCGTATTCCTTCATAACCTTTTCAAGCAGCTTTTCATGCTCCGGCTCCACCTCGACCATAGGCCGCCTCAGAACGCCGGAGTCCCTGCCCTGCAGCTGCATCGCCTTCTTGACCGGCTGAGGATTCACCTCACAGAACAGCGCGTTGCAGAGCGGAAGGGCCGCAAGCTGAAGTTCACAGCTCTTCTTTACGTCTCCCGAAAGGAAGGTATCTACGATATCGTGGGTCTGCTTCGGAGCTACGTTACTGAGTACCGAGATAACGCCAATGCCGCCTAAGGACAGGATCGGGGTAATCTCATCGTCGTTTCCGGAGTAGAGGTCGATGTACTCTCCGCCCAGGCTCATCAGCTTGGCGACCTGGGAGATATTGCCGCTCGCTTCCTTGATCCCTACGATATTCTTTACGTCCTTACAGAGAGCCGCAGCCGTCTCCGGCGTGATATTTAAGCCCGTCCGGCTGGGTACGTTATACATGATAACGGGCAGATTCGCGCTTTCCGCAACGATCTTATAGTGCTCATACAGACCCTTCTGCGAAGCCTTGTTATAATAGGGCGTTACGACCAACAGCCCGTCCGCCTTGCATTTTTCGGCCTCCTGTGAGCGGAACACCGCCTCGCTCGTACTGTTGGAGCCGGCACCCGCAACTACCGGGATCCGCTTATTTACCACTTCGACGCAGTGTCTGACGACCTCGGTATGCTCCTCGTGGCTCAAGCATGCGGATTCGCCCGTTGTTCCGCAGACGATGATCGCGTCGGTACCGCCCTTGATCTGGTATTCGATCTGCTCCGTAAATTTGTCATAATCCACCGATCCGTCCGCTTTGAACGGCGTACAGATCGCAACTCCCGCTCCCTTAAAAATTGCCATAGCTTTTCCCTCCTGTTATCATATATAGCAGAGGACCCCTTTCCTCTGTTCTAACCACTTTAAGCCTTATCTTCCATAAAACCTCTGTCACTTTTCCTCGTCGTACGCGTCGATCGCAAGCTTCACCGCGCCCATGATCCCCTGATCGTCGTGAAGACTGGCGGGAACGATATATTTTTCCATATCCTTAAGCTCCGGTACGTTCAGATAGTTGTTCAGGCGCTTTAAGGTCTTCTCCCTAACAAGCTCAAACAGCTGCATCTGATGCATCACGCCGCCGCCTAAGATGATCCGCTTCGGGCTCAGGATACAGATCGTATTGACCATAGCCTGCGCTAAATAGGCGGCCTCTAACTCCCAGACCTCATCCCGCTCCGAAAGCTCAATGGCCTTTTTTCCCCAGCGCTCTTCGATGGCAGGCCCCGAGGCCATGCCCTCCAGACAGGTATGATGGAACGGACAGTGCCCCTTATAGTCGTCGCCCTCCACGCGCTCCATGATCATATGGCCCGCCTCGGAATGGAGCATCCCGTGAAGGAGCCTTCCTCCGGTCATGATCCCCGCTCCGACACCGGTTCCGATCGTATAATAGACCACATCCGAAAGACCTTTCGAATCCCCGAAGGTCACTTCCCCAAGGAGCGAACCGTTTACATCCGTATCAAAGCCTGTCGGAACTCCTAACTCCCTTTTCAGATATCCCGCGATATCACAGTTTTTCCACCCGGGCTTGGGCGTAGAAGTAATATATCCGTAGGTTTTCGATTCCTTATTCAGATCAATAGGCCCAAAGCAGCCGATCCCAAGCGCCGCGATCTTTTTGTCCTTAAAATACTCCGCGATCTGGGGCAGCGTCTCCTCCGGCAGCGTCGTCTTTATGGATTTCTGCTCCAATATCGTTCCGTTTTCGTCTCCGAGGGCACAGACCATCTTGGTTCCGCCCGCTTCCAATGCTCCGAAAATCATTGCATACCTCCTCAATGCTTTCTTGACAGACTATACCTGTCTACAGTATAACCCTTTTTTATACATAATTCAATTTGTTTACGCTGAAATCTGATTTCCCGTATAAAGACTGTAATATTTGCCCTTTTCCTCCATGAGCTGCTCATGGGTCCCGCGCTCGATGATCCGGCCCTTCTCCAGAACCATGATACAGTCGCTGTTTCGGATCGTCGCCAGCCTGTGAGCAATCACAAAGGTCGTCCGCCCATTCATCAGGCTGTCCATTCCGGCCTGAACCAGCTTCTCCGTTCTCGTATCAATGGAGGAGGTCGCTTCGTCCAGGATCAAAACCGGCGGATCGGCGACCGCGGCTCTCGCGATGGATAAGAGCTGTCTCTGCCCCTGGGAAAGACTTCCCCCGTCGGAGGACAGCATCGTCTGATACCCCTCCGGCAGCCTCTGGATAAAGCCGTGGGCATTGGCCAGCTTCGCCGCGGCGATCACTTCCTCATCCGTCGCGTCAAGTCTCCCGTAACGGATATTCTCCATGACCGTCCCCGTAAAGAGGTGGGTATCCTGCAGTACCATCCCCAGAGAATGCCGCAGATCCTCCTTTTTGATCTTATTGATATTGATTCCGTCGTAGCGGATCTTTCCGTCCTGGATATCGTAAAAACGGTTGATCAGGTTGGTGATCGTCGTTTTCCCCGCGCCGGTAGAGCCCACGAAGGCGATCTTCTGGCCGGGTGTGGCGTAGAGATCGATATTGTGGAGTACCAGCTTGTCGTCGTCATAGCCGAAGTCCACATCGTCAAAGACCACATCTCCCTTCAGCTCTACATAGGTCGTCGTCCCGTCATCCTTATGGAAGTGCTTCCAGGCCCAGAGACCGGTCCGTCCTTCGGCTTCCGTAAGTACTCCGTCCTTGTACCGTGCGTTCACAAGAGTCACATAGCCCTCGTTTACCTCCGGCGTTTCGTCCATCAGCCCGAAAATCCGCTCCGCGCCGGCGAGAGCCATAACGATGCTGTTAAACTGCTGGCTGATCTGGTTGATGGGCATCGTAAAGCTCCGGTTCAGGGTCAGATAGCTGGCAAGGGAGCCCAGGGTAAAGCCTCCGAAGCCGGTCAGCGCAAGCAGCCCTCCCACCAGAGCGCAGAGTACGTAGCTGACGTTACTGAGCTGAGAATTGATCGGGCCTAAGATATTCACGAACTGGTTGGCATTCTTCGCGCTGACATACAGTGCCTCGTTCAGCCCGTCGAATCGTTTGATGCTCTCCTCCTCATGGCAGAAGACCTTGACCACCTTCTGACCGCTCATCATTTCCTCAATATGACCGTTTAAGGCGCCCAGGTTCTTCTGCTGGAGAATAAAGAATTCCCCGCTCTTTCCCGCTACCTTCGTCGTCGTAAACAGCATAACGGCCACCATAAACAGCGTAACAAAGGTCAGGGGGACGCTGAGAATGATCATACTGAACAGCACGGAAACGATCGTGATGGCGCTGTTCAAAAACTGGGGCATGGCCTGGGAGATCATCTGCCTGAGGGCGTCTACGTCGTTGGTATAGATCGACATGATATCGCCGTGGGAATGGGTATCGAAGTACTTGATCGGAAGGGTCTCCATCTTCGAGAACAGATCCAGTCTTATCTTATGCAGGCTCCCCTGGGTCACGTAGATCATGGTCCGGTTCTGTACATAGGTACAGACGACTCCGATCAGATAGATCAGTGCCATGGTAAGGATCGCCTTTAAAAGCGGTGAAAAATCAGGATTGTCCACCCCGATCATAGGCGTGATATAGCTGTCCACAAGAGTCTTTGTAAACATCATACCCCGGACACTTGCAAGGACGCTTCCGAAAATACAGACGACCACGACGATCAGATGCAGCTTGTAGTCTTCCAGGATATAGTTCAGTACCCTCTTCAGGATCTCTTTCGGATTTTTTATTTTCGGACGCGGACCGACGTGGCGGCCCCTGCCCATTTTTACTTCTTTTACCTTTTGTTCGGCCATTATTCTTTCTCCATATTTGTTCCGAGGTGTTTCCTGCGATAAGTTTTCCAGTGGGTCTCGTAAACCTGCCTTGGCTTTCCTCCGCTCTTTCCCGGAGTCTCAAGGTTTTTACCTTTCATATACTTTGGCAGGTTTCCTCGACTGATCGCGATTCTGTTCAGAGATCTGAACAGAATCACGATCTCTGATCAAAGTCAGCTTCCGCGCCGGCTCCGGTCTGGGACTCGTAGACCTCTCTGTAAATCTCATTTGTTTTCAGGAGGTTTTCGTGGGTATCAAAGCCATCGACCCGCCCGTCGTCCAGAACGATGATCCGGTCCGCGTTCTCTACGGAAGCGACCCGCTGCGCGATAATGATCTTTGTGACATCCGGGATCTCCGAAAGGAAGGCCTCTCTGATCTTTGCATCCGTTGCCGTATCCACCGCGGAGGTCGAATCGTCAAGGATCAGGATCTTCGGATTCTTAAGGAGGGCCCTCGCGATACAGAGCCTCTGCTTCTGTCCGCCGGAGACGTTGGTTCCGCCCTGTTCGATATAGGTATTGTATTTTTCCGGAAACGTCTCGATAAACTCGTCCGCGCAGGCCAGTTTACAGGCCCGGATACATTCCTCTTCGGTCGCGTCCTTGTTTCCCCAGCGGAGATTCTCAAGGATCGTTCCGGAAAACAGGACATTGCTCTGAAGAACAACCGCGACATTATTTCGAAGGGTCTCCAGATCGTAGTCCCTGACGTCTCTTCCGCCGACCGAAACCGTTCCCTGGGTAGCGTCATAGAGACGGCTGATCAGGTTCGCGAAGGTAGATTTTCCGGAGCCGGTCCCGCCGATGACACCGATGGTCTCGCCGGAGTCGATCGCCAGACTGATATCCCTTAAAACCGGAACGCTCTCCCCGTTTTTATAGCTTTCCGAATCGATGGCCTTTGCGTAGCTGAAATCTACGTCATCAAAGATGATCCCGCCGTCCTTCACCTCATACAGCGGCTCCTTCGGGTTTACGATATCCGGCTTTTCATTGATCACCTCGCAGACCCGCTCGCCGCTTGCGATGGACATGGAGATCATAACAAAGATCATGGAGACCATCATCAGATTCATCAGAATATTCATACAGTAGGAAAAGAGCGCCATCAGATCGCCGGTCGTCAGCTCGTCGGAAACGATCATCCTCGCGCCGATCCAGCCGATGATAAGGATCGTCGTATTGACCGCAAGCATCATGATCGGGGCATTTAAGATGACGATCTTCTCCGCCTTGATAAACATATTATAGATCGCTCCGGAGGCTCCCTTCAGCCTTTCGATTTCATAGTCCTCTCTGACAAAGGACTTTACGACGCGGATCGCGCCGACGTTCTCCTGGATCGTCTCATTCAGGCCGTCATATTTTTCAAACACCTGCCGGAAATTTCCCATGGCCGCTTTGACGATAAAGGCCAGGATCACCGCCAGGATACAGACGACGATCAGATAGACACCCGCGATCCTCCTTGAAACAAGAAAAGCCGCGCACATCGCGAAAATCAGCGAAAAAGGCGCGCGGATACACATACGCAGGATCATCTGGAAGGCGTTCTGAATATTGGTCACATCGGTGGTAAGCCTGGTCACCAGACCTGCCGTCGAAAATTTGTCGATATTGGAGAAGGAAAAGCGCTGGATATTGTCATTCATCGCCTTTCGGATATTTTTCGCAAAGCCGGTGGAGGCCTTCGCCGCAAAGATCCCGGCAGCGATCCCAGAGGCAAGCCCCAGGACCGCCATAAAGAGCATCAATATCCCCATCCGGACGATATAGCCCATATTTCCGCCCGGGACATTGACACCGTTATCGACAAGCATCGACATAAGAAGCGGCGTCAATGTCTCAAAAAAGGCCTCCAATATCATAAAGACCGGTGTGATCAGCGCTGCCTTTTTATACTCCTTGATCTGCGCGCCTAACGTTTTTAACATTATGTAAACCTATTCCTTTCGAAAACCCGCTCTCTTCCTGAGGGTCGGATCCAGTATTTTCTTCCTGATACGAAGGCTTTCCGGCGTGATCTCCAAAAGCTCGTCGGAATCGATGAATTCCAGTGCCTGCTCAAGACTTAGGATCTTTGGCGGCGTAAGACGTAAAGCCTCGTCGGAGCCGGAAGCTCTGGTATTTGTCAGCTGCTTCTTCTTGCAGACATTGATCTCAACATCCTCGGTTTTTCCGCTCTGGCCGACGACCATACCGGAATAGACCTTTTCGCCGGGACCGATAAAGAGAGTCCCTCTCTCCTGCGCGTTATACAGCCCGTAGGTCACTGCCTCGCCGCTTTCAAAGGCAATCAACGACCCCTGCTTTCGGAATGTGATATCTCCCTTGTAGGGCGCGTACTCGTCGAATACCGTATTGATGATCCCGTTGCCCTTGGTATCGGTCATAAACTCGCCCCGGTAGCCGATCAGGCCTCTTGCGGGGATCGTAAACTCCATCCTCGTATAGCCGCCGGTGATGGGATACATATTCTGAAGCTCGCCCTTTCTGCTGCCGAGCTTTTCGATCACGATCCCGGTAAATTCCTCCGGCACGTCGATATAGGCAAGCTCCATAGGTTCGGTCTTTCTGCCCTTGGAATCCGTCCGGTACAGGACCTCCGCCTTGCTGACGGCAAATTCATAGCCCTCTCTGCGCATATTCTCGATCAGGACGGAAAGATGCAGCTCTCCTCTTCCCGAAACCTTGAAGCTCTCGGTCGTATCCGTCTCCTCAACCCGGAGGGAAACGTCGGTGTTCAGCTCCTTGAAGAGCCGGTCCCTGAGGTGCCTCGAGGTCACATATTTCCCTTCCGTTCCCGCAAGGGGGGAATCGTTTACGGAAAACGTCATGGCAATGGTCGGCTCGGAGATCTTCTGAAACGGAATGGGCTCGGGAGCCTCGGGAGAACAGAGGGTATCTCCGATATGGATGTCGGAAATCCCGGAAATAGCGACGATGGACCCGACACCTGCCTCCTTGACCGCGACCTTGTTCAGCCCGTCGTACTCGTAGAGCGAGCTGACCTTGACCTTTCTCTGTTTCTCCGGTTCATGGGCATTAACGATCACGACCTCCTGGTTTACGGAGATCTTTCCGTTGCTGACCTTTCCGACACCGATCCGCCCGACATAGTCGTTATAGTCGATGGTACTGATCAGTACCTGGGTCCCGGCCTCCGGATCCCCGGTCGGCGCAGGGATAAAGTCCAGAACCGCGTTAAAGAGCGGCGCCATATCGTCCCCGATATGCTCCGGATCTGTTCCGGAGCGGCCCAACTTTGCCGAAGCAAAGATAAACGGACAATCTAACTGCCTTTCATCCACATCGAGATCCATAAACAGCTCCAGGACCTCATCCACCACCTCATCGCAGCGGGCCTCTTCACGGTCCACCTTGTTGACGCAGACAATGATGGGCAGCTTCATAGCCAGTGCCTTTTTCAGGACGAACTTGGTCTGAGGCATGGTGCCCTCAAAGGCATCGACCACAAGGATCGCCCCGTCCACCATCTTCAGGACCCGCTCGACCTCGCCGCCGAAATCCGCATGTCCCGGGGTATCTACGATATTGATCTTGGTATTGTGATAGGTTACCGCCGTATTCTTGGAAAGGATCGTAATGCCGCGCTCGCGCTCGATATCGTTCGAATCCATGACGCGCTCCGCAACCTCCTGATTTTCCCGAAAAACGCCGCTCTGCTTTAACAGCTGATCTACAAGCGTCGTCTTTCCATGGTCGACATGGGCTATGATCGCGACATTACGAATATGCTCTTTTTCCGTATCTGCCCAGTTACCCTGGGCAGATACGGCAGCAGGGGCAGCTTGCGCATTGGAAGTGCCCCTGCTGTTTGGCTCTGTTTCTTTATCGGTACGCCGCCCGCAAGTCTGCGGACGGCTGACGGGACAGTTACTTTTTTCTTCTAACATCTATCCTCCTTTTGTGGAACACCCCGTGTTTTCAGGCCGGTTCCGTTCCATCTATTTTACTTTGTCCTGTTTGTGGCTTGCGTAAAGCGCAGCCCGCAGCCTCCGAAAAACCTATACGATAACCGCCGGATTTATGAGCCCCTCGATCTCAAGGATCTCCTCCTTCGAAAGAGGCTCTGTTTCTGCGATCTTTACATTATCCGCGATCTGCTCCGGACGGCTTGCTCCGATCAGTACACTCGTTACATCGGAATCCTTAAGAACCCACAAAAGCGCCAGCTCAGCCAACGTAATACCTCTGTTTTTCGCAAATTCATTGAGCTTCCCTATCGCTTCAAGCTTTTCCTTCGTAACGTCCTTTTCCTTTAAGAAGCGCCCGTCCCGTTTGATCCTGCTGTCTTCGGGGATCCCGTTTAAGTATTTATCCGTCAAAAGACCCTGCGCAAGCGGCGAAAAGGCGATAATCCCCTTCTCTTCTTCCCTTGCCGCGGTTTTCAGGCCGTTCTTCTCGATCGTCCGGTCAAAGATACTGTACCGGTTCTGGTTGATGATGAAGGGTACGTGAAGCTCCTTTAAGAGCCCTGCCATCTCCTTCATGGTCGGTCCATCGTAGTTGGAGATCCCGACATACAGGGCTTTTCCGCTGGTCACGATCTGGGAAAGCGCAAGGGCTGTCTCCTCAAGGGGCGTATCCGGATCCATCCTGTGATGGTAGAAGATATCGACATACTCAAGGCCCATCCGCTTCAGGCTCTGATCAAGGCTTGCGATCAGGTATTTCCTGCTGCCGTGATCCCCGTAGGGGCCGGGCCACATATCATAGCCCGCTTTTGTAGAGATGATCAGCTCATCCCGAAGGGTCGAGAAATCCTGCTTCAGAAGCCTTCCGAGACTGATCTCCGCGCTGCCGTACTCCGGTCCGTAGTTGTTTGCCAGATCGAAATGAGTGATCCCCAGGTCAAAGGCCGTCTGACACATCCTCCGCATATTCTCATAGTTATCCACCGAGCCGAAATTATGCCAGAAGCCCAAGGAAACCATTGGCAGAAGCAGCCCGCTTTTCCCGCAGCGGCGGTATTTCATGGTATCATATCGTTTATCCGAGGGTATATACATAGGTATTCTCCTTAGTAATTCGTACTTTTGCGCTGCCTGCCTGAGCCAGCACAAAGTCATTTTATAATAACAGATTCTTTTTATTATGGAAAGTACCCAATCAAAATTGTTCGAAAGTCGGTCAGTTTTATCTATTGAAAGTATCGTTGACATAAAACTTCTGATTTGCTAAACTTTACTTTACCATGTCGACAGATTTTTCCATGGATGAAATCCATGAACTGATAAAAAACAGAGAATATTCAAGGCTCCGGCAGGAGCTTGCGGAGATGAATGAAGCGGATATCGCTGCTGTTTTCGAGGAGCTGGAAAATGAGGAGCAGCTGAAGCTGTTCCGCATTCTTCCAAAGACCATGGCAGCGGACGTATTCGCCTACCTGGATATTGAAACCCAGCAGACGATCATCACGTCCCTGACCGATCGTGAAGCGGCCAACATCATCAACAATCTGATGGCCGATGACGCGACCGACCTGATGGAGGAAATGCCGGCAGGCGTCGTAAAGAAGCTGTTAGCAAACGCCGATTCCGAGACCCGAAGAGATATCAACCATCTGTTACGCTATCCGGAGGATTCCGCGGGCAGTATCATGACGGTCGAGTTTGTCGATCTGAAGGTCCACCTGACCGTAAAGCAGGCCATCGAGCGGATCAGGCGGACCGGAGTAGATAAGGAGACGATCAATATCTGCTATGTTCTGGATAACGAGCGGCACCTGATCGGAACCGTCGCTCTCCGCTATCTGCTGCTTCGAAGAGAGGATGAAGTCATCGGAGACTTCATGAACGATAATATCATCTCCGTCAATACCATGACCGACCAGGAAGAGGTCGCGATGCAGATTTCGAAGTATGACTTTACCGCAATGCCTGTGGTGGACAATGAAAACCGGCTGGTAGGGATCATAACGATCGATGACGTCGTCGATATCATGCGGGAAGAGGCAACGGAGGATATCGAAAAAATGGCGGCTATCGTACCGACCGACAAGCCGTATATGAAGACGAGCGTTTTTGAGACCTATAAGAAAAGGATCCCCTGGCTTCTTCTTCTGATGATTTCCGCGACTGTTACGGGCGGGATCATTACAAACTTCGAATCTGCTCTCGCAGCCTATGTTGTTCTGACGGCCTTTATTCCGATGCTTATGGATACCGGTGGAAATGCCGGAGGACAGGCTTCGGTTACGATCATTCGCGGACTTTCCCTGAACGAGATCGAATTTGCCGATATGCTGAAGGTGATCTGGAAGGAGATCCGGGTCGCGATGCTCTGCGGAGTTACCCTGGCGTGTACGAATTTTGTCAAGCTGATGCTTATCGACCGGGTAAGTATCCCTGTGGCTGCCGTCGTCTGCCTGACGCTTGTTGTAGAGCTTCTGTTTGCGAAATTAGTGGGCTGTACCCTGCCGATGTTTGCCGAGAAGCTCGGGTTTGACCCGGCAGTAATGGCCAGCCCCTTTATTACGACGATCGTGGACGCGTTGTCGCTTCTGATCTACTTTACTCTGGCGACTCATATGCTGAGGCTGTAAGCGACAGACAGACCACTGCAAGACCAGACACATACTGAGGTTACAAAAACAGCCGGCTAAGGAGTTTTTCCCAACCGGCTGTTTTCACGCGAAGAGCTGCGTAAGAAAGCTTCAAAAAACAATGTTATTAATAAATTGCTCTGTCTCCTCAATATACTTATCACAGTCCGCAAGCGTTTTGGCTTCGACCATGATCCGGACGACCGGTTCGGTTCCGCTCTTTCTTAATAGAAGTCTGCCGCTTCCGTCAAGCCTCTGATTCAGCTCCTCGGAGAATTTCTTTACCTCAGGAGCATTCATAACGGCGTTCTTATCAGGAACGGAAATATTCTTCAACTTCTGTGGCAGGATCGTAAGACCTCTCGAGAGATTGGAGAAAACGCACTTGCGCTCAACAAGGATATCCGCCATGATGATCGCCGTAAGGATCCCGTCGCCGGTAGTCGCGTATTTATCAAAGATTACGTGCCCGGACTGCTCTCCGCCGATGCTGTAGCCGTGGTCCTGAATTTCCTGAGAAATATATTTATCGCCGACGTCGGTAATGACCGTTTTGATCCCCTGATCCTTTAGGGCATTCAAAAGCCCAAGATTGCTCATAACCGTAACAACGACCGTATTGTCTACGAGATTTCCCCGTTCCTTTAAGTAGTTCGCGCCGATGTACATGATCGCGTCGCCGTCCACCACCTCGCCCCGTTCATCGACGCAGAAGCACCGGTCCGCGTCGCCGTCAAAGGCAAAGCCCACGTCCAGATCGTTCCCCTTGACGAGATTCTGCAGGGCTTCGATATGGGTCGAGCCGCAGTTTACGTTAATATTCGTTCCGTTTGGCGTATTATTGATCACATAGGTATCGGCACCGAGCATATCGAAAACGGTCTTTGCGATATTAAAGGCTGCTCCGTTTGCGCAGTCAAGGCCGATCTTATAGCCCCGAAGCGAGTGCAGCGGGATACTTGAAAGGTAGCTGATATATTTATTCCGTCCCTGAAAATAGTCGGTACAGCGGCCCACATTATCAAAGGAGAAGGGAATCTCGACCTTTCCGTCGATATATTCCTCGATTTTTTCCAGGACCTCCTCTTCCATCTTATAGCCGGAGCTGTTGATGACCTTGATCCCGTTGTCGTGGTAGGGGTTATGGCTTGCGGTGATCATAATCCCGAAGTCAAATTTATCCGCCCGGACGATATAGGAAACGCTGGGCGTTGTCGTAACGTGGAGCAGATTTACCTCCGCTCCGGTCGAGGTCAGTCCCGCCGATAAACCGTACTCGAACATATAGCTCGAACGCCTCGTATCCTTTCCGATAACGCAGCGGGCGGTTTTCCCGACCCTCTGCCCGTAGTACCACCCCAAAAACTGTCCGATCTTTAAGGCATGCTCAACTCGTAAATTATCGTTTGCTCTTCCGCGAAATCCGTCTGTTCCGAAATATTTCATAGTTTTTCCCCTTTTTATTCTGATTCTCCCCCGGATCGTCTGCATTGACTTCCTTCTTCGCAGATTATACCACAGATTTTCGGAAAGGTTCACTATATTTTCATGGAACGCAAAACTTGTAAACACATGTCTTACAATCAGAACAGCGCCTATGGCGCCCGTCCTTGACAGAGCAGCACGGCGTTGTTATATTTATACTCGCGAACGCAATTAATTGCCGTTTTTGATAAAGCAAACGTACTGGAATTGCGTTTGCGAGTCCGGTTGATCGGCAACGAAAATCGTTAATCAGTATAAAGCACAAAAAATGCCAAAATTAAAAGGAATTTCTAAGTAAGTACCCCTGTAGAAGCAGATGCCGATAAAGAAGAAGCTGCAATGGATGTAAAACTTGAAGAGTATGTAACCGCAGAAGAATATTACGCGCTCCCCGAGGGAACGCACGCCGAACTCATCGACGGGGTCCTGTATTATCCGCCCTACGGACAGGCCGCTCCGGCAAGAAAGCATCAGGGACTTTTGATGAAGCTGAGTAAGGAGATCGATAACTACATCGAGGCGCATAACGGTGACTGCCGCGTTTATCCCGCGCCCTTTGACGTGCAGCTGAACAAAGAGGATGACAGTGTCGTACAGCCGGATATCTCCGTGATCTGTGATCCAAAGAAGCTGACAGATCAAGGGTGTCTCGGCGCTCCGGACTGGGTCATCGAGATTGTTTCCCCCGGAAACGCCGGTTACGACTATATCACCAAGCTCCAAAAATATCATTCCTCAGGAGTACGGGAATACTGGATTGTCGACCCGACCTGTGACATAATAGCAGTATATAACCTATCCACAGACAGACTGCTTCCAAAATCCTATACCTTTCAGGACATTGTCCCTGCAGGGATCTATGACGACCTCTCGATTGATTTTAAAAAGATCACCGCGGCGCTTTAAACCGCGGTGATCTTTTTATCGCAGAGCCGCCGATGGGAATATGTCAGCTAAAGCTGGCCAGCGACTCTTTTGCCTGTTCACATTTGTTTTTCATTTAAGGAATCCGCCAATTTCTACCTGAGGAATCCGAAATTCCTGATCAGGGCGACCTCCTTCGACTGGTTCCTCGCGGCACCTACGAAGCAGATAAAGCGGATCACTAAAAGGATCAGGAACATAATGCCGCAGAGGATCGGGATAATGACCGTCCAGCAGAAAATGACGGCGATCAGTCCAAGCAGCGTATTGACAAGACTGATTTTAAAGTTCTCCCGTACGTGAAACGCCAGATAATCGGATCTGCTCTTTCCGAGAAGCCAGAGGATCGCAAAGCAGATCAGCGTCCCGTAAAGTCCTGACAGATACATAATCATTACAACGACCTTATTATCGTGGACATCTTTCAGATCAAACTCATCGGTATGATCCCAGTCAGGAGTATAGCTTGCGTAATCCTCCCTCGCGTTCTGATAGGGAACCGGCCCCGGAGCAACGCCCTGTGCGTCAGCGGCTCCCGCTCCGTTATTTCTCTCTGAAGCAGCGCCGCTTCCGGCATTTTCGTTTGCTGTCCCGTTATTCCCCGAAGCACCCGAAACCCCTGCAAGAGACGCTCCGCAGTTATTGCAAAATAAACTGTTATCCTCCACTTGGGCCCCACAGGCCGGACATATTTTCATATTCTTTCCCTCCTGCTGCTGCCTGTTTACTGCGCTCCGTCGATGGCTGCCCACTGCTCCTCGATCTGGGCACAGGCCTCGTCCTTATCGATGGTTCCTGCCAGATAGGACTGTAAGATCTGGCCGCAGGTCTGATGCCAGCTGTCGGTTGAATAGCAGATCGCGAGAGCGCCTGAGCCCTCTTCCGCTGTCAGAGCGGAGCCCTGCTTGATGACTTCGAAATCGGATTCCGCATCGGTAACAATCGGAGGAACCACGCCGGCCACATCAGTAAACCATGCTTTACCATAATCCGAGGTATACCACCAGTTTACAAAGTTCAGGGTCGCCTGAAGGTTCGCCGAATCCTTCGCTACATGCATCGCCTGGTCGGAGCCGGAGATAACCTTGCACTCCGCCGCGTCGTCGGTAACCGGATAACCGTCGAAGCCAATGTTTAAGTCAGGATTAATGGAGAGGACGTCCGCCTCGATCCATGCACCCTGTCCGAGAACCATAGCAACCTGTCCGGACGCAAAAGCAGCCTCTTCCGCCGCAAGATCGGTCTCAAGGGGCTTGTCGTCGCCGTTTGCAACCGCGGTATCTAAGAACTCGAAGTAGTTATTGTAAAGCTCCGGATAATCGGAAACCTTCGCCTCACCGTTCTCAAACTTCTGAACCAGCTCAGCTGTAGAGATTCCTGCTCCGTCCGCTGCCGCGTTTACAAAACTCTGATAGGTGTGCTTGAATACCCACCACTCCGCAAAGCCTGTCGTAAACGGCTTGTAGCCTGCCGCCTTGATCTTCTCGATAGCGTCCGCCAGCTCGCTTGTGGTCTGCGGGAAGCTCTCGATGCCGGCTTCCGCGAAGATATCCTTATTGTATACAACTCCGAAGTAATTGCCCTTGATCGCAAAGCCGTAGCAGCCGGTCCCGCCGTTTGCGGTAGAAGCCATCGCGGAGGCCACCGAAGGATCCATGGTCGTCATGATCGCTTCGTCCGAAAGATCATAGGAATACTCCAGATAGGTATCGATCTCTTTTCCGGAGGTCGAAGAGAAAATGTCGGGAACCTCGCCCGAATTCAGCTTTGCCTTTAACAGTGTCGGATAGTCGTTCTGGGTCGTCTCATAGTTGATCGTTACGTCCGGAGCAACCTCCTTGTAGGCATCGATCAGCTCGTTGATAGCGTCAGCATACTCCGGCTGGGAAATAAACATATAGATCTCTCCCGAATCTCCCGAAGTCTCAGCTGCCGCAGCGTCACCGCCTGCTGCCGGAGCTGTTCCCGCCGCCGGTACTCCCGCGCAGCCCGCAAGTAACGTCAGAGCCATTGTCACGCTCAGTAAACATGATAAAACGCGTTTTTTCATAAAATCTTACCTCTCCTTTTCCGCGCCCTTCGGCGCAATAATAAGTATCGGAAGAAACAACGCCCTACGGCTTGTTTACTTCCCATTAATCTATGGTAAGGAACTTCAGGTTCCCAAACCAACCATTTTAGCCCTTCACCGCTCCGGCCACAACGCCCTCCACAATATACTTCTGAAGGAAGATGAAGACGATGATCGAGGGAAGGACGGTCAGGCTCATAGATGCCATCGCGTACTGCCACTTCGTATTCATCTGTCCGACAAAGGTATAGGAAGCCAAAACAAGGGTCTTTGTTTCGTTGCTCGAATTGACCATCAAAAGCGGAAGCAGAAAGTCATTCCAGATCCACATCACATCCAGCACCACAACAGTTACGATAACCGATTTTAACAGCGGAAAGATCACAGCCGTAAAGGTCTTTAAGGTCGTCGCGCCGTCGATATGGGCGCTTTCGTCGATCTCCTTCGGGATCGTCTTCATAAAATTATAGATAATAAAAGTCGCCATCGGGATCCCAAAGCCCCAGTACTGGATCCCGAGCCCCACTCTGCTCTGATCGAGATGGATAATGTTCATCGCCTTCAGCAGCGTGATCATGATCGTCTGGAAGGGAATCAGCATCGGCGTAATAATGAAAGTATAGATAATCGAGGTATATCTCGTCTTCCTCCGGTCGAGGATATAGGCGGCAATCGAGGAAAAGGCGATGATCCCCACCAGGCCGATAACGGTGATCAGCACATTGTTCATAAAGAGCTTGCCGTATTTGATCTTATCGACTACGTAGGTTATATTTTCAAAGGTCGGCTCCTTCGGAAGCGCAATCGGGTCAAGCACAACCTCACCGAAGGGCTTGAAGGAGTTCATAAACATCAGAAAGACCGGATAGATATAAACCAAGGCCAGCAGGGTCAGGATAATGATCATGACCACCTTGCCGACGGTCTGCTTCGTCTTCATTCCCATTACAGATCCACCTCCTTACTGCTCATTGCTTTCAGAACTAACTGCGTAATGATAAGCACTACAAGGAAATAGATGATGGCCTGCGCGGAGCCCAGCCCGTAATTGTTATTCGTAAAGGCCTCCTGATAGATCTGCATGGTCGTTGAGTAGGTCGCGGTTCCGGGACCTCCCTTCGTTAACGCCAGGATAATATCAAATACCTTCAGGCCGTTTGTCAGCGACATAAAGATACAGGTCGTCATAGAAGGGCCAAGAAGCGGCAGCGTAACCCGAAAGAACTTCTGACTTCCGGTCGCTCCGTCCACTGTCGCCGCTTCCAGTACGTCGCTTGGGATCGCCTGAAGGCCCGCGATATACAGGACGATATAAAAGCCCAGTCCCTGCCAGACACCGACCGCGACGACCGAATAGAACGCAAGCTTCGGATCCCCGAGCCACGAGAGATTCAGCGCCTCCCAGCCGGTGATCTCAAAGAGCTTCGCGAAGCCCTGCGTAAAAATAAACTTCCAGATAAAGCCCACGATTGTCATACTCATAATATAAGGAATAAAAAACATTCCCCGGTAGAGATTCGCGAGTTTAAATTTCTTTGTCAGACAGACCGCGAGCGCCAGTGCTATGACATTCGATAAGACGACAAACCCGATCGTATATTTTACCGTAAAGCCGAGAGAATTTAAGAAATTCGACTTTCCGGTAAAGATCGCGACGAAATTATCCAGTCCGATAAATACCGGCTCCTTGGCGATTCCGTTCCACTGGGTCAGCGAATAGTATCCGCTCATCACAAACGGAATATACATCATCATCGTTACCAGTACCACAGCCGGCAGCGTATAGAGGAAATTTTCCAGTCTCTCTTTTTTCTTCCACTTTGAATTTGCGCCCATAGTCCCCCTTAGATCATTTCGGGACTCTATATGGAAAAATGTTTCCTGTCCCTTTGTCTAAAATGTATAATTTTTTTCTGCGGTTACAATTATAATATATCTATTTTGCACATACAATCTTTTTTTCAATTATTGATAATAATTGTTAGCACTCACTAAAATCGAGTGCTAATTTTTTCTTGACAATTTGCCTTCCCGGTATTACACTTCTTTTTGTGGAATTATTTCCGCGGGTAATTGGAATCGGAAGAAAATCGGAGGTTATTTCCGGCCGATTCCCGAATACTAATAGGAAAGAGAGTGATAACATGGCAAAAAAAGGCAGCTTGTCGATCAACAGCGACAACATTTTTCCGGTAATAAAGAAATGGCTTTATTCGGATCATGACATTTTTGTACGAGAGATGGTCTCTAACGGGTGCGACGCGATCACGAAGCTGAAAAAGCTGGATATGATCGGTGAATACAATTACCCGGATGACTTTGAGAATAAGATCCGGGTCATTGTTAATCCCGAGGATAAGACGATCAAGTTTATCGATACCGGTATCGGTATGGACGCGGACGAGGTCGAGGAATATATTACGCAGATCGCGTTTTCGGGCGCTACCGCCTTCCTTGAGAAGTACAAGGACAAGGCTAACGACGATCAGATCATCGGACATTTCGGACTCGGCTTCTATTCCGCCTTTATGGTAGCGGAGCAGGTCGATATTGATACCCTCTCCTACAAGGAGGGCGCAAAGCCCGTTCACTGGGAATGCGACGGCGGAACGGAATATACCATGGACGAAGGGACAAGGACCGAGGTCGGTACCGAGATCACCCTGCATCTTTCCGAGGACACGGTAGAATTTTCCAATGAGTACCGGGCCCGTGAGATCCTGAAAAAATACTGCGGCTTTATGCCCTATCCGATTTATCTGGAGAAGGCGAACGCTGAGCCGGAATACGAAACCATCGATGCCTCTGAAAAGACCGATAAGGATACCGTGATCGAGACGATCCATGAGGAGCCGAAGTACGAGGAGAAGGAAAAGGAAGACGGAACCAAGGAAAAGGTAGAGGTCAGCCCCGCCAGGGACAAGGTCAAGATCTTAAAGCGGCCGGTTGCGATCAACGACGTACACCCGCTCTGGAACAAGCATCCCAACGATTGTACGAAGGAAGAATATCAGGAGTTTTACCGCAAGGTCTTCTTAGATTACAAGGAGCCCCTGTTCTGGATCCATCTGAATATGGACTATCCTTTCAATCTGAAGGGTATCCTGTACTTCCCGAAGATCAATATGGAATATGAGTCCATTGAGGGAACGATCAAGCTCTATAACAACCAGGTCTTTGTCGCGGATAATATCAAGGAGGTGATTCCGGAGTTTCTGATGCTCCTTAAGGGCGTTATCGACTGTCCGGATCTGCCGCTTAATGTTTCGAGATCCGCTCTGCAGAACGACGGCTTTGTAAAGAAGATTTCGGATTATATCTCCAAAAAGGTCGCGGACAAGCTGACCGGAATGTGCAAGACCGAGAAGGAGGAGTACGAAAAATACTGGGATGATATCAGCCCCTTTATCAAGTTCGGCTGCTTAAAGGACGACAAGTTCTGCGAAAAGATGAACGACTATATCCTCTTTAAGAACCTGGAAGGCAAGTATGTAACCCTTCCGGAGTGTCTGGAGCTGGAAAAGAAGAAGGAGGAAGAAGCCGCTAAGGAGCAGGAGTCCGCTACCGACGAGAACGGTGAAAAGGTCGAGGCTGAGGTCGTAGATGCCGATACAGAGGCAACGGACGAGGAGCTCGATGAAAACGGCGAGCCCAAGGAGAAAGCTCCCCGTAAGATCGTCTACTACGTCACGGACGAACAGCAGCAATCCCAGTACATCAATATGTTTAAGGAAAACGGAATGGACGCCGTGATCCTGACGCATAACATCGATCAGCCCTTTATCCAGCAGCTCGAACAAAAGAACGAGGATGTCAAGTTTATGCGGATCGACGCCGACGTAACGGAATCCGTCAAGGAAGAGGTCGGCGAGGACGAGACCGAAAAGCTCAAGGAAACCACCGAAAAGCTGACGGAGATCTTTAAGAAGGCGTTAAATAAGGAAAAGCTTGAGGTCAAGGTCGAAAAGCTGAAGAACGAGAATATCTCCTCGATGCTGACGGTTTCCGAGGAAAGCCGCCGGATGATGGATATGATGAAGATGTACAGCATGGGCGGCCCTTCGGATATGGGCGGAATGTTCGGCGACGAGGGAGCGACGCTGATCTTAAACGCCAATAACAAGCTGGTGCAGTACATTCTCGAAAACGACGGAAATGAAAATGTCCCGATGTTCTGCGAGCAGCTCTATGACCTTGCGATGCTTGCGAACAAGCCGCTTGCGCCGGAAGAAATGACGAAATTCGTCAGCCGCAGCAACGAGATCATGCTGCTTCTGGCAAAATAAGAGCGGTATAGCACTTATTATAAACATCTACCAATCGGCGGCTCTGCGATAATTAGAAAGAACGGAAGAAATCCATCCTTTTAGCGGTCTGGTTTCCTCCGTTCTTTTTGTTTTCTATCCGGGCGCAACCGGATATTTCTCATATCTTTACTACTGCCCCATCAGCATCTGCTGTAACGCCGCCGCCTGGGCTGCCTGGGCCGCTGCTGCCGCTTCGGCTGCTGCCTGGGCCTGAGCTGCCGCCGCCGCTTCGGCTGCCGCCTGAGCCGCCGCTGCCTGGGCTGCCGCCTGAGCCGCTGCTGCCACTGCCGCCGCGTCTGCTGCCGCGTTCGGGTCGATCGTCACCGGCGTCGTACCATCCGCTGCTCCGCCCTCTGCCGTCGGCGCTATTCCGTGCTCACAGTAATCGTTCGATATAATGATGCCGGCAACCGCGTAGGGACAGCCGGTCGCCGCCCTAAGGCCCGTCGCCGCGCATACAAAGCCAACAGTGCCGATGGCATTGACATCCTGGACGACACCGGAGCCGTGCGGATGCTGTGTACCGTTGCAGTAGGTCGTAGGCATATTGTCCTTGTCAAAGATCTCGGTATGTCCGCCGCCGCCGCAGGTCCCGTTATAGAGATAGCCGGACTGGCTGCACACGGTAGCGCTGACGATCCCCTCCGGTTTGTCAAAATCCTTATAGGGAAGCTCCTCGTGGATCCTTCCCATGATCGCTTTCCAGAGGTACTTCGCGGTATTGGTCTCGTCTCCGGTCATATGAATATTGTTATCATAGCCCGCCCAGGTAGAGGCGGTATAGTAAGGCGTAAAGCCCGAGAACCAGACATCGACGTTGCTGGAGGTCGTTCCGGTCTTACCGGCAATAGCCATATTCCCGAAATTCACTCGAGCACCGGTACCCTTGGTCACAACGTCCACCATGGCGCTTGTCAGAAGGTAGGCCGTCGTTTCCTTTATGACCCGCCTGGTCTTTGCGGTATTTTCGATCAGGATATTGCCGTCGTGATCTAAGATCTTTGTATAGTAGATCGGCTTGGTATAGGTCCCGCCGTTTGCAATCGTAGCGTAGGCATTGGCCAGCTCGATATTCGTAACGCCGTCCGTCACTCCGCCGAGAGCCAGAGCCTGCGTGATATCCGAGGTCACCATCCCGTTGCTCTCGGTCCTCTTTTTCACAAGGGTCGAGAAGCCGAAATTTAAGAGATAATCAAAGCCCAGCTGCGGGGTGATATCGGTAAGGGTCTTTACGGCAACGATATTTAAGGACTGCTCGATCCCGTAGCGGTAGGTACAGACACCCTTGTAGCCGCTGTACCAGTTGGAGACCGGACGCCCGTTGGAATAGTTATAGGGCTCGTCTACCTGGGTAGAGGCCAGGGTCTTACCCGCGGAATCCAGCGCCGGAGCGTAGGCCGCAAGGACCTTAAAGCAGGAGCCGGGCTGCCGCATAGTCTTTGTCGCGCGGTTCAGAGTAAGGCTCGCCACCTTGTCGCCGCGACCGCCGACTAACGCTACGACCTTGCCGGTGGACTGCTCGATCACGGAGACCGAAGCCTGGGGCTGAGGCGTTAAAGAAACCGTTTCCGCAACGTAGGTATAGCCCTGATCCTCGTAAATGGCCTTGTATTCCTCAAGCCTCTCCATCGCCGCCTCCTCAGAGGTAAAGATCATATCGGAGGCTTTCTTTTCGTAGACCCGGTTGTTGAAGTTCACCGGATCCCCATTTTCATCCAGATAGGTCAGCTGCACCGTCAGATAGAGCTTAGTCGAAGCGGGAAAATTGGCTTCGTTGGCAAATTCCTCGTCACAGATCTTCTGAATGGCGGGGTCCTGGGTCGTAAAGATGCTTAAGCCCCCGCTGTAGAGGGCATTGTAGGCCTGGGTATAGGAATAGCCCTTGACTTCCTGAAGATCCGTGATGACCTGCTCCGTCAGCTCATCGACAAAATAGGAATAGATCGTGGTCTTCTCCGTCGTTTCATCTACCTTTTTGATCCGGTCGTAGACATCATCCGCCATGGCCGTCTCAAACTCGACCTCGGAAATAAAGCCCTGATCCCGCATCTTCGTCAGAACCGTTTCCCGTCTCTTGGCGTTATTATCCGGATGGGAAATCGGGTTCCAGCGGGAAGGATTCTGGGTAATGGCGGCGATTACGGCGGATTCCGAGATCGTAAGCGACGAAACGGGCTTTCCGAAATAACGGTTGGAGGCCGCCTGAACGCCTAAGGTCCCCTGCCCGAGGTTAATCGTGTTCAGATAGTTTTCAAGGATCGTATCCTTGTCCATATACTTTTCCAGCTGGACCGCGCAGTACTGCTCCTGGAACTTACGCTTGAACTTCTCAATCAGCGAGGACTCGGAGGTCCAGGAGGTAAACACGTTATTCTTCAGAAGCTGCTGGGTGATCGTCGAAGCGCCCTGCGAAAGATCGCCGGAGGTCAGAGCAACGACACCGGCACGGAAAATACCCTGGATATCAATTCCGTTATGGCTTCGGAAACGATCATCCTCGATAGCAATAAAAGCATTCTGGGTATGCTCCGGGATCTTGTCCAGAGTAACGTAGACACGGTTGGAATTCTCCGCGATGAGCTTTGTCAGCTGATGGCCCTCGCTGTCATAGACAGTGGTAGAAAAGCCCGCGGGAGCGACGCTGACGTTGGATACGTCGGGCGCAGTGGCGATAACGCCCATAAACGCGCCGACCGCTGCGCAGACTCCGCCGACTCCGGCCACGATCACAGCGATCAGCAGGACCTTAAAAACAGATATTGCAAAAAAGTTGCCAAACTTAGGGGTCAGCGCCTTTAGGGTACGCTTTTGTTTGACAACTCCCCTTTTTCCGTAGTTCATATATACTCCTCACAAATCCATAAGGCAAAAGCCGACACTGTCCGCCTGTTTAGATCCGTTTTATTTATTGACAAGCCTTGCGATCAGGCTGTCGATCTCCTCCTGGGAAAGGACCCGCTGATCCCAGACCAGCTCCTCGGAGAACTCCTGACTCTTGCTGTAGTCCTTTAAGGTCTGCAGCGCGGTCACAAGGGTATCGATCTCCGGCTGCGTCAGAACGACCCGGACATCCGGCT